>JANJSZ010000092.1 GCA_024711405.1 Acidovorax sp. | reverse complement strand
CGAGGTACGCCGCCAGTTGCAGCTGCCCATCCTGACCGATGTGCACGACGCATCCCAGGTGGTCGAAGTGGCCAGCGTGGTCGATGTGCTGCAAACGCCCGCCTTTCTGTGCCGCCAGACGGATTTCATCCGCGCCGTGGCACAAAGCGGCAAGCCGGTGAACATCAAGAAGGGCCAGTTCCTCGCGCCCTGGGACATGACGAACGTCATCGACAAGGCCCGCGCGGCCGCGGCGGAAGTGGGCCTGCCCCCAGACCGCTTTCTGGCCTGCGAGCGTGGCGTGAGCTTTGGCTACAACAACCTCGTGGCCGACATGACCAGCCTGGCTGAAATGCGCAAGTCCGGCGCGCCGGTGGTGTTTGACGTGACCCACTCGGTGCAAAAGCCCGGCGGCCTGGGCGCCGTGAGCGGCGGCGCCCGCGACATGGTGCCGGTGCTGGCCCGTGCCGGCGTGGCTGTGGGCGTGGCGGGTCTGTTCATGGAAACCCACCCCAAGCCCGCCGAGGCCTGGTCGGACGGACCGAACGCCGTGCCACTCCAGCACATGAGAGCCCTGCTGGAAACCCTGGTGGCGCTGGACGACGTGACCAAGAAGAGCGGGTTCCTTGAAAACCAATTCGACGCCTGATTGGCAGTATATTTTTGATAGCTAAAAGCGATTACTCCATAAGCGCTACAGGCCAAGATGGCCTGAAAAATTTGAAACTTCCCATCCAAGGAAAACCATGAGTGCCATTGTTGACATCGTAGGCCGCGAAGTGCTGGACAGCCGCGGCAATCCCACCGTCGAATGCGACGTGCTGCTCGAATCGGGCGTGATGGGCCGTGCGGCCGTGCCCTCGGGCGCATCCACCGGTTCGCGCGAAGCCATCGAGCTGCGCGACGGCGACAAGAGCCGCTACCTGGGCAAGGGCGTGCTCAAGGCCGTGGAGCACATCAACACCGAAATCTCCGAGGCCGTGCTGGGCCTGGACGCTTCGGAACAAGGCTTTCTGGACAAGACCCTGATCGACCTCGATGGCACCGAGAACAAGAGCCGCCTGGGTGCCAACGCCATGCTGGCCGTGTCGATGGCCGTGGCCCGCGCTGCGGCCGAAGAATCCGGCCTGCCGCTGTACCGCTACCTGGGCGGCATGGGCAGCATGCAACTGCCCGTGCCCATGATGAACGTCATCAACGGCGGTGCGCACGCCAACAACAGCCTTGATCTGCAGGAGTTCATGATCATCCCCGTGGGTGCACCGAGCTTTCGCGAGGCCGTGCGCTGGGGTGCCGAGGTGTTCCATGCGCTGAAAAAGATCATCCACGACAAGGGCATGAGCACCGCCGTGGGCGACGAAGGTGGCTTTGCGCCATCGGTGGAAAACCACGAAGCGGCGATCCAGCTCATTCTGCAGGCCATCGAAGCCGCCGGCTACACGGCAGGCGAGCAGATCGCCCTGGGCCTCGATTGCGCGGCCAGCGAGTTCTACCAGGACGGCATGTATGTGCTCGAAGGTGAGGGCGGCCTGAAGCTCACCGCCCAGCAATGGACCGACATGCTGGCATCGTGGTGCGACAAGTACCCCATCATCAGCATCGAAGACGGCATGCATGAAGGCGACTGGGACGGCTGGAAGATCCTGACCGAGCGCCTGGGCAAGAACGTGCAGCTGGTGGGCGACGACCTGTTCGTTACCAACACCAGGATCCTGAACGAAGGCATCGACAAGGGCATCGGCAATTCGATCCTCATCAAGATCAACCAGATCGGCACCCTGACCGAAACCTTTGCCGCCATCGAGATGGCCAAGCGCGCCGGCTACACCGCCGTGATCTCGCACCGCTCGGGTGAAACCGAAGACAGCACCATCGCCGACATCGCCGTAGGCACCAATGCCGGCCAGATCAAGACCGGCTCGCTGTCGCGCTCGGACCGCATCGCCAAGTACAACCAGCTGCTGCGCATCGAAGAAGACCTGGGTGAAATCGCCCACTACCCTGGCCGCACCGCGTTCTACAACCTGCGTTGAACCGTGCCAACCGCCTGGCTCCGCTGCGCTCGCCCCACGGCCCCCGTGCGCCCTGGGGCGGCAGGGCAGCGGCTGGGTGAAACGAATGGCATGCCCCCCCTTTCCGGGCGTACCATTTAAGCCATGGTGTCCCGTCTCGTTCCCATTGTCCTGCTGGCCCTGCTGGCAGCCCTGCACGCCCAGCTCTGGCTGGGGCGGGGCAGCATTCCGCGCGTGCAGGAGATGCAGCGCCAGCTGGCCACGCAGACGGCCGCCAACGACCAGGCCCGCCAGGCGAATGAACGCCTGAACTCCGAGGTGCACGACCTCAAGGAGGGGCTGGACATGGTGGAAGAAAAGGCACGCAGCGAGCTGGGCATGGTCAAGCCCAACGAGGTCTACGTGCAATACACGCCCCGCTGAACCGCTGCGCATCCCCAGTGCCTGTGCCGCAGACCATTGCCCTGCTGGGAGCCCCTGGCACCGGCGCGGCCGAACTGGCCGAAACCCTCAAGCTCCGTCTCGCCGATTCTGCGCTCACGGTTCGGGCCATTGCACTGGCAGACGCCCCGTATCTGCCCGACGCGATGCACCGCACCCTGCACAGCGCCGCCATCACCTTGCTGATGGGCCTGGACGCCCCCTGCCCCGCACCCGAACAAGCGCGGCGCGAGGCCTTCGACGCACGCCTTCGCCTCCTGTTGGCAGATGCCGCTGTGCGCTACCAGGTGGTGTACGGCCGGGGGAGCAGACGCATCGACAATGCCTTGAATGCTATTGAATCAGTAGCAACAAAAGTACGATCAACAAGCGCAAGAAACCAGCTTGATGACAAACCGATGCGCCTGCGCGCCTGGGATTGCGAGAAATGCAGCGACCCCGACTGCGAGCACCGCCTGTTCAGTGCCCTCGCCGGCCGGGACACGGCCCAACGCGTCGCAGGGCTTACTGGATTCCGGGAGACACCGGAGGCTGGCTGACGGCCGGCGAGACAAAGATCTGCGCCGCATCCACCGCGTCGAAGCGGTACTGCTGCCCACAGAATTCGCAGCCCACCTCGACATCGTCGCGCTCGGCCAGAATGCTCTCGATCTCGTCCCGGCCCAGGTTGCGCAGCATGTTGCCCACGCGTTCGCGGCTGCAACTGCACGCAAAGCGAGGGCCGGTACTGCCCTGCTGCGGCTCGAAACGCAGCAGCGTTTCTTCCCAGAAGAGGCGGCGCAGGATGGTGTCCACATCCAGGGTCAGCAGTTCCTCGCGGGTCAGACTCGATGCCAGGTGGGCAATGCGGTTGTAGTCCTCGTTGCGGCCGATCTGGTCTTCATTCTCGCGGTGCGTCAGGCCTGCCGCCAAGTTGCCCTCACCCTTGAGGGGCATGCGCTGGATCAGCAGGCCGGCCGCCACGGTGTCGTTGGCAGCCAGCACCAGCACCGTATCGAGCTGCTCGGACTGCAGCATGTAGTGCTGCAGCACATCCGACAGGCGCTCCAGCTTTTCATGCTGATCGCCATGCAATGGCACCACGCCCTGGTA
Organism: Acidovorax sp.; assembly: GCA_024711405.1. Classification (GTDB taxonomy): domain Bacteria; phylum Pseudomonadota; class Gammaproteobacteria; order Burkholderiales; family Burkholderiaceae_C; genus Acidovorax. Next base: position 5,294 of record JANJSZ010000092.1, on the reverse strand, counting down.
GGGTTGCTGGCCCGGATGGCGGTCCTTGGGGTCGAGCGTGATGGCGCAGCGCCCGCCGCCCGCCACATTGAGCATCTGGCTCAGGCGAGCGCCGTCGGCCACGGGGCCGTTGACCGTGGCGGTGGCACGCAGGCTCAGGTCGGACTGCACCTCGGCCACGGCCAGCTTGACGGGGCCGTCGCCAAACACCTGCAGCACCAGTGCACCGTTGAACTTGATGTTCGACTGCATCAGCACGCCAGCGGCGGCCATTTCGCCCAGCAGTTCGCGCACAGGTGCGGGATAGGGGCCGGTGGCGGTGTTGCTGGCGCGGCGCTGCAGGATGTCGGTCCAGGCCTCGGTCAGGCGCACCAGCATGCCGCGCACGGGCATGCCATCGAAAAGAAACTTGTGGAGTTCAGACACGCAGGGAATTCCCGGAGAAATAATCGGCAGCGGCATTCAGCCGATTTTGTGCAGGCCGTTTTGAAAGCGGCGTGCGTTGTCCATGTAGTGCCGGGCACTCTGGCGCAGGCCCTCGATCTGCTCGGGGCTGAGTTCGCGCACGGCTCGGGCGGGGCTGCCGATGATCATGGAACCATCCGCAAACTCCTTGCCCTCGGTCACCAGCGCACCCGCGCCCACCAGGCAGTTCTTGCCGATCCTGGCACCATTGAGCACGATGGCGCCGATGCCGATCAGCGTTTCGTCGCCAATGGTGCAACCGTGCAGCATGACCTGGTGGCCCACGGTCACGCGCTCGCCCACCACCAGCGGCTTGCCGAAATCGGCATGCAGCACGCTCGCGTCCTGGATGTTGGAGCCCGCACCGATGGTGATGGCCTCCGTATCGCCGCGCACCACGGTGCCAAACCACACGCTGGCGTCCTCGCCCAGCGTGACGTTGCCGATCACCTGCGCGCTGTCGGCCACCCAGGCCGAGTCCGCCACGCGGGGAACCGCGCCATCGAGTTCGTAAATCGCCATGCACCACACTCCGTAAAAAGGGATCTGCCTGTTGGTTACAGAGCATGTGCTCTGGCCCGCAGTGCAGGGCCTAGAATTGTAAGGATGGAGCTTCGCCAACGTGCACTGCAGGTTTTGTGCCTCTCAGACCCAGAACAAAAAACGGCCGCAGCGCTTGATCTTCATGCGCGAGAAGCTACGCTTTCAATAGCAGAACAAACCCCCACTGCCCCGGTGGATGCCAGCGCCCTCCCCGGCCATCCCGAGCGCCCGGCATTGCTGCGTCACACCGAGGTCGCACGCCGCTCCCCGGCCACGGCCGAAGGCCGCGCCGTTCTCATCCACGCCATCGCGCACATCGAGTTCAACGCCATCAACCTGGCCCTCGATGCGGTCTGGCGCTTTGACGGCATGCCGCGGGCCTATTACCTCGACTGGTTGCGCGTGGCGGCCGAAGAGGCCCGGCATTTTCTGCTGCTGCGCGACCACCTGCGCCGCCAGGGCCATGACTACGGCGATTTCCCGGCCCACCAGGGCCTGTGGACCATGTGCGAGAAGACCCAGCACGACATCGTGGCCCGCATGGCCCTGGTGCCGCGCACCATGGAAGCGCGCGGGCTCGATGCCACGCCGCAAATACAGCGCAAGCTGCGCCAGGTGGGCACGCCCGATGCCCTGGCAGCCGCAGGCATTCTCGACACCATCCTGCACGATGAGGTGGGCCACGTAGCCATTGGCAACCACTGGTACCGCTGGCTGTGCGCGCGCCAGGGGCTGGACCCCGAAACCCTGTACGGCGAGCTGGTGCGCCAGTACGAAGCACCGCGGCTCAAGCCACCGTTCAACGAGGCCGCGCGCCGCAGAGCGGGCTTTACCGAAGCCGAATTGCTGTGGTTGCAGCAGGGCTGATCGAGACACCCCGATCACCGATTTTTTCCACCATCACCAGAGGCCACGTCTGTTCTCCTGCGCGGGCACCGAAGAACTGGTGGGCAGGAAGCTCATTTTTGTCCATGGCACCCACGAAAGCCTGACGGGGCCACATCGAACGGGTGGACCCCGACAAGGTCGTGCTCGAAATCCCCCTGGGCCACACCGCTGGCGCCGAGGTGGCCGTCTGTTCCAGGGATACTGGCTCGCCCGCCCCGCGCTCATCGAGCGCCAAACGGCTCCCGGCCTCGCAGGCCAGCATCATCCATCGCATCCACCTGGTGCACAAGCAGGCCGGCAAAGCAACCTGGCCCATCTGCAGGCACTGGCCTGGGTGGACCAGCGCACGGCTTGATCTCCCTGGCAGCGGCCCCGGTCTAGAATGCCCCGGAACCTCTCCCGCAACCCCTTACCAGCGTACCCATGTCGAGCATCCACGAACACGACATCCCGGAAGCCGCAGTCGCCGCATCCGATGGCACAGAGAACGAAAATCTGGTCATCATCGCGCGCCAGGCCATCGTGGATGCCAACCGTGCGGTCTATGGCTACGAGCTGTTCGACCGCACCACGGCATCGAACTCCCACACCGCCGCCAGCGATGCCGCGCTGCTGTTCAATGCCCTGTCGCATGCCGGCACCGAAGCTCTGGTCGGCAAGAAAACGGTATTCATCAACTGCACGCACGAAAGCCTGGCAGGCGGTCATCTGGAGCTCATCCACCCCGACAAGGTGGTGCTGGAGGTTCCCCCGCTTGCCGATAGCGCCACGGCCAAGGACATCGAAGCCCGGGTTGCCACGCTGGACGCCCTGCGCACCCGCGGTTTCCGGCTGGCATTCGACCAGAACGTGCTCAAGCGCAGCTACGTATCGTGGTTGCCGCTGGCAGGCTTCATCAAGCTGGACATGCAGGCCTTCAAGCCCGAACTGGCGGGCCCGCTGGTCAAATTTGCCAGTATCCACAGCCAGGCCACGCTGGTGGCGGAGAAAGTGGAAACCTCCGAGCAGTACCAGCTGATGGCGGACCTGGGTGTCCAGCTGTTCCAGGGCTACTGGTTCGCCAAGCCCTCGCTGGTCAAGGCCACCACCATCCGCCCTTCCCGGGCGACCATCATCCAGTTGATCAACCTGGTGCACAAACAGGCCAGCACCGCTGAAATTGAAGACCTGCTCAAGAAAGACCCCACGCTGTCTTTCAACCTGCTGCGCTTCATCAACTCCTCGGGTTTTGGCCTGTCGTGCGAGGTCACCTCGTTCCGCCATGCGGTAATGATCCTGGGGCTCAAAAAACTGTTCCGCTGGGCCGCCTTGCTCATGACCACCTCGCGCGCTGGCGGCGCACCGCTGGCCATAGGAACCACGGCGGTGGTGCGGGGCCGGATCATGGAACTGCTGGCGGCCGAACTGCTGGCCCCCGAGGAATGCGACAACGCCTTCGTCGTGGGCGTTTTCTCGCTGCTCGATGTGATGCTGGGCGTGCCGCTCGAAAAAGCCCTCGCATCGGTGGCATTGCCAGAGACCGTGACGGATGCGCTGCTGCATGGCACTGGCATGTTTGCGCCGTTTCTTGAACTCACGAAGGCCTGCGAAAGCGGCGACGAAGTGGCATTCGCCAAGGCAGCGGAGGCCTTGCACCTGTCCAACCGCCAAGTCAACTGGGCCCACCTGCAGGCCCTGACCTGGGCCGAGAGCCTGGGCGAAGAGTAATCCGGCGGCAGCGCCGCCGCCCCGATGCGCACCGCCCGGACGGAGCCGCAGCGGATTGCGCCCTGAGCCCTGGGCTCAGTTGCCCTGGATACCGGCACTGCGGATGATGCGGGCGTTGTTCTCGGATTCCAGCGCAATCTGGCGGGCAAACGCGGCCGCCGTTCCACCCGTTGGCACGTTGTCGGTGGCATCAAGCTTGTTGCGGATGTCGGGCTGCGCCAGCGCCTTGTTGAATTCGGCATTGAGCCGGGCCAGCACGGCGGCAGGGGTCTGAGCCGGCGCATAGACGCCGAACAGCGATGACATGTTCGCGGCAGGCAGCCCCAGCTCCGCCAACGTGGGCACATCAGGCAGGCTGTCGAGCCGCGCGGGCGCGCCCACCGCCAGGGCCTTGAGCTTGCCCGACTTCACATGCTGCAGCACGGCCGGGCCGGCATTGGTGGAAAGCACCTCGAACTGCCCGCCGAGCGCGTCGTTCATCTGCTGGCCACCGCCCTTGTAGGGCACGTGGGTGATTTGCACCTGGGCGCTGGCCATGATTTGCTCCAGCATGATGTGGCCCAGCGAGGCCGGGCCCGACGTGGTCCAGCGAATCTCGCCAGGTTTGGCGCGCGCGGTGGCCAGCAGATCGCGGAAGTCGCGCGCCTTGCTGGCGGGTGTGCCCAGCAGCAGCACCGGCGAATACATCACGCTGATCACGGGGGCAATGTCTTTTTGCGGATCAAAGGGCGACTTGCCCAGGTGCGGGTTGAGCGCCAGCGGACTGATGGAGGCAAAACCCAGGGTGTAGCCATCAGGGGCGGCCTTGGCCACCGCATCCACGCCAATGCTGCCGCTGGCGCCCGCCTTGTTTTCAATCACCACCGCGGTGCCCAGCTGCACCGCCAGCTTGTCCGCCAGCGCGCGCGCCACCGTGTCGCTCACCCCTCCTGCGGGGTAGGCCACCACGATGCGGATGGGTTTGGCGGGCCAGGCTGCCGGTTGCGATTGGGCATGGCCCAGGGGCACCAGGGCACTCAGGCACAGGGAAGTCAGCAGGCGGCGACGGCTTTGGAATGGCATTGCGGGGCTTTCAGGAATCGGGAAGCGGTCGATTTTCGCGCAGGTCACGGGGCTGCGCCCGCGTACGCTTCACCCCCGAGGATGGTGGCGTTCGTGCAGCGCCTTCAGGCGCTCGCGTGCCACATGGGTGTAGATGGTGGTGGTGGAGATATCGACATGGCCCAGCAGCAGTTGCACCACCCGCAGATCTGCGCCATGGTTGAGCAGATGGGTGGCGAAGGCATGGCGCAGCGTGTGCGGCGACAGTGGCACCGTGATGCCCGCCACCGCCGCCCATTTCTTGACGATCATCCAGAAACTCACGCGCGTCATGCCGCAGCCGCGCTGGGTGACAAACAGGTCCTCGGTCTGTTGCCCGCCCAGGATCACGCCGCGCGATTCCTGCAGGTAGCGCTCGATCCATAGCCGGGCCTCCTCGCCAAACGGCACCAGGCGTTCCTTGCTGCCCTTGCCCATCACCCGCAGCACGCCTTCATTCAGGCCGAGTTGAAAGGTCTTGAGCGTGACCAGCTCGGTCACGCGCAGGCCGCTGGCATACATCAGCTCCAGCATGGTGCGGTCGCGCAGGCCCAGCGGGGTGCCCACGTCGGGGGCGTTCAGCAAGGCCTCGACCTGCGCCTGCGACAGGGTTTTGGGCACCCGCAGCGGCT
>JANJSZ010000090.1 GCA_024711405.1 Acidovorax sp. | reverse complement strand
GCACGCAATTCGTTCACCGTGTCTTCGTCGAAGCTTTCGATTTCCAGCATTTCCTGCAGCGGCACATAGGCCACTTCTTCCAGGCTGTTGAAACCTTCGGCGATCAGGATGTCGGCGATTTCCTCGTCCACATCGAGCTTTTCCATGAACAGGCGGCGGGCCGTGTCAGACTCGTTGGCCTGCTTCTGGGCCGACTCGGCGGCGTCCATGATGTTGATCTTCCAGCCGGTCAGATCGGAGGCCAGACGCACGTTCTGACCACCACGGCCAATGGCGATGGCGAGGTTTTCCTCGTCCACCACCACATCCATGGCGTGCTTTTCCTCATCGACCACGATGGAGGACACGTTGGCCGGGGCCAGCGCACCGATCACGAACTGGGCGGGGTCCTCGGACCACAGCACGATGTCCACGCGCTCGCCAGCGAGCTCGTTGGTCACGGCGTTGACGCGCGTGCCACGCACGCCGACGCAGGTGCCGATGGGGTCCACGCGCTTGTCGTGGCTCAGCATGGCAATCTTGGCGCGCGAGCCGGGGTCCCGGGCGCAGGACTTGATCTCCAGCAGGCCCTGCTCGATCTCGGGCACTTCCTGGCGAAAGAGTTCGATCATGAATTCAGGGGCCGAGCGCGACAGGATGATGGGGGCACCGCGCAGGGTCAGGTCCACTTCCATGATCATGGCGCGCACGCGGTCACCGCTGCGCAGGTTTTCCTTGGGGATCATCTCGCCACGGCGCAGGCGGCCTTCCACACGGCCGGATTCGACAATGATGTCGCCCTTGTCCATGCGCTTGACGGTGCCGGTGAAGATGCGCTCGCCACGCGACATGAAGTCGTTGAGCAGCATCTCGCGCTCGGCGTCGCGGATCTTCTGCAGGATGACCTGCTTGGCGGCCATGGCGCCAATGCGGCCGATCGGCACCGACTCGACACCTTCTTCAATGTATTCCCCGACCTCGATGTCCGCAATGCGCTCCCTGGCGTCCATCAGCAGCTCCTCGGCTTCGGGGTTCTGCAGACCCGCCTCGTCCGGCACAACCAGCCAGCGACGGAAAGTCTCATAGTTGCCGCTGTCGCGATCGACGGACACGCGAATGTCCACCTCGCCCTGGTACAGCTTCTTGGTAGCCTGGGCCAGGGCCGATTCCACGGCGCCCAAGACCACATCGCGCTCCACGTTCTTCTCGCGCGAAATGGCCTCAACCAACATCAACAATTCGCGATTCATGCGACGACTCTCCTGTTTCTATCACCCGCGGGCGGCAGCTGCCAACAACGTCCACCCACTCCAAACCATCCAGCGACTCAGTCCGGTACCTGACCAGCCTTCGCCCCCCGCCCCTTGAAATCCACAATGGGCGCCAGCCGGGCATCCCGGAGTTCATCCAGCGCAAACCCCAGCGCCTGCAACGGGGCTGGCACACGTTTTTTGCTGATTTTCTGACCAGGCTTGGCAGCCGGCTCATCACTCCAGACGATCTGCCAGCCACCCGATTCGGCACGCTCCAGGGTGCCGCGAAATTTCTTGCGGGTGGCGTTGACCTGCCCGACTGCCGCAGCGCCGATGGGCGCTTTCAGGGTGAGGTCAATGACCGCGCCTTCAAAACGCACGAAATCCTGTTCATGGCGCAACGGACGATCGATACCGGGCGAGGAGACCTCCAGCCGCTTGTACTCGACACCATCCACCTCCAGCGCAAACTGCAGCTGGCGGGTGACCTTTTCACAGTCTTCAACCGTGACAAACTGATCCACCACGGGCTCGGGCGCATCGGCGGCCGGCTGCACCCAAGGCAAGTCGATGGTGACACGCAGCAAGCCACCGGCAGAGCGCTCAATCTCCACCAGGTCATACCCCAGACCCGTCACAATTTGTTCAACGACTTGCTGTAGTGCCACGTGTTCAGTTCAATCCCGGAAAAACAACACGACTTACGCAATGAGGAACAAGCCAATCGCCTGCCCCATGGAAGCACCCTGGGCGCATCCTTGTTTGCGTAAGTCCAAAACAAAAAACCCGATAACCCCCGGAGACCCTCCCCCGACAGCTTCGAGCTCCAAAAGCATTCGACCAAAAAAAACGGGCGGTAGGTACCCGCCCGTTTGGTCGTGAGATTCATATTGTAGCGCGTAAAGCATTGATTTGCAAAGACGAATCGGGGCAAAACTGTTGCCTGCGATTCGCCCCAGCCTGCGCATGCCAACCGCTCTCGGTTTTTCAGCAAAAAATGTGCTCAGTGCAAGCATAAGCAGCGCGGGCAGCTATGACAGTGATAGCGGTTGCAGCAACTCCGCCAGGTCGGTCTCGGTGAACAGCGGCTCCCTGCGCGCCGCAGACCCGCTGTAGAGGCTGCCCGCCAGCTGGGCCTTGCGTTCCTGCAGCGCCAAGATCCGCTCCTCAATGGTGCCCTGCGCCACCAGCTTGATCACCCACACGCTCTGCGTCTGGCCGATGCGGTGGGCGCGGTCGGTGGCCTGGGCTTCAACGGCCGGGTTCCACCAGGGGTCGAAGTGGATCACCGTGTCGGCCTGCGGCAGGTTCAGCCCCACCCCCCCCCCCCTGAGGCTGATCAGGAACAAACGCCCCAGCCCCCAGGTGAACAGCTCGATGATCGCAAAGCGCCGCAGGCTCTGCCCCGTGAGCGTGACCCACGGCACCATGCGCTTTTTAAGCACGACCTCCATCAC
>JANJSZ010000060.1 GCA_024711405.1 Acidovorax sp. | reverse complement strand
GGACAGTGAAACGACTTTGCGCCGATGATAGTGCGGGTTCCCGTGTGAAAGTAGGTCATCGTCAGGCTCTTACAGCCCAGAACGCCCCACTCAGCCATTGAGTGGGGCGTTTCTGCTTGGGGGCGGCAAATATATTCGTGTTTCATGGAGGCGGGGGAACTGTCCGCACACGGTAATGCAACTTCAAGATATTTTGTATTCACAAGGGTTTGGTACCCGTCGTGTTTGCGCGGGCCTGGTTCAGCATGGTTGGGTGGAGACTGCACGCCTGGATCAAGGCGCCCCTTTTAGCCCTTGTAGGGATGCATCGCTGGATTTCGATACCGCTGATCTGCGTTTGCGGATTCAAGGGGTGGAGTGGCAGTACCACGCCAAAGCGTATGTGATGCTGCACAAGCCTGCAGGCACCGAATGCTCGCAGAAACCGTCAACTTACCCCAGCATCTACACCTTGCTGCCAGCGCCGCTGCGGCAGAGGCCGTGCAAGAGTGCTATCCAAGGTGTGCAGGCTGTCGGTCGTCTTGACCAAGACACGACGGGTCTGCTGTTGCTCAGTGACGATGGGCAATTCATCCATCGCATGAGTTCACCTAAAAAGCATGTTCCGAAGGTATACCGGGTAACGGCCAAGCATCCGGTGGACGAATTGCAAAGGGCAAAATTGCTGGAAGGCGTGGTGCTCGATGATGATCCCAAACCCGTGCGGGCCGCTGCGTGCACAGTAGTGGACAGCCATAGCCTTGATCTCACCCTGACGGAAGGCAAGTACCACCAGGTCAAGCGCATGCTGGCTGCTGTGGGCAATCGGGTGGAGCAATTGCATCGCTCGCGCATTGGCGCGCTGGACCTTCCCTCTGAGCTTGCGCCCGGACAGTGGAAATGGTTGTCTGATGAGGATCTGTTGAGGCTGACCTCCTTGTCTTGAACTCATGTCTGCAGGGCAACGTCAGGCGAGACCGTCATTTCGTTGGCTGCGTTTCTGCTGAGATTGCCCATTTCATGCGTGGCCAGCACGCGCATTTTTTATGCCTTGGGTTGAATGCACGGGGTTGCGCAGCGCTAAACTTCCTCGCAGCTTTGAAAGTGGGTTCCTGTGAAGATTTTTTCTTATGTGTGCGGTTGCACCACGTTGGCATGGTTCACGTTGTCTTTCGCCCATGCGGCAACGCCTGCCCCTCCCCCTGTTTTTGTTCTGAATTCGCTGGACGCCAATGTCAGCGTGATCGATCCTGTGACCTGGACTGAAACCGTGCGAATTCCCACAGGAAAGGAACCGCACCATCTGTACCTGACCCCGGACGAAAAATCGCTGATCGTTGCCAATGCCCTGGGCGACACCCTGACCTTTGTGGATCCGAGAACGGCGCAGGTGCAGCGCACGGTCCGGGGCATCGTCGATCCCTACCATCTGCGTTTCACGCCCGACATGAAGTGGCTCATCACGGTGGCCAACCGGCTCAACCATGTGGACTTTTACCGCTGGGACGGAAGCGAGCCTGTGCTGGTGAAACGCGTGGCCACGTCTCGCACACCCAGCCATATGTGGATAGACAGCCGCAGCGCCACGGTTTATGTGTCGATGCAGGACAGCGATGAGCTCGTGGCGATGGATATCGCAACGCAAACCATCAAATGGCGCACGAAAACGGGTGCCATGCCCGCAGATGTGTATGGCAGCGGCGATGATCGGCGCCTTTTTGTCGGGCTGACGGGCGGCGACAGTGTCGAGGTGTTCGATATTTCCGGGCGCGAGCCGCGCAGCATCAAAAAAATCACCACTGGCAATGGCGCCCACGCGTTCCGGGCTGCGGGAGATGGTCGCCACCTCTATGTCAGCAACCGCGTGGCCAATTCCATCAGCAAGATCGACATGGGCACGCAAGAAGTGGTGGCAACCTATCCCGTGCCAGGAGGGCCCGACTGCATGGATGTATCTGCCGACGGCCGCTGGATTTATGTGAGCTCGCGCTGGGCGCGCAAGCTTTCGGTGGTGGATACCCAGGCCGGCAAGGTGGTGCGGCAAGTGGCCGTGGGGAAGTCGCCCCATGGCGTATGGACCTTGCTGCACGCACCCCGGTGACGTGATGCACGGGGCGATCATGCGGTGGTTGGGACGGGCGGTGAATGCTTCTATTTTGATGGCTTTTAGCGCTTTACCTATAAGCGCCAATGCTCAAAATGACTGCAAAAAACCGCTCTATCTCACCTTCGACACAGGCCACATGGCGGTGGCTCCACTGATTGCGGATGTGCTGCAACGCCAGCAGGTAAAGGCGACCTTTTTTGCCGCGCAGGAACCCACCAGGCAGGGTGATGGCAGTCTCGGATCGCACTGGGCGGCATGGTGGCGTGCCCGGGGGGGCGAAGGCCACGCCTTTGCTTCCCACACCTGGAACCACGTTTACTGGCGTGCCGATCTGGGCGATGCGGCCGCACCGGCCTTCCGCGTGCGACCCTCGGCCGGTCCGCGCCAGGGACAGGAGTTCACCATGGGGGCGCCAGAGTATTGCGAAGAGCTTGCCCGTGCCGCGGATCGGCTGCAGGCCCTCACGGGCCAGAAGCCACTGCCCCTGTTTCGGGCGCCGGGTGGCAAGACATCGCCCCAGCTGCTCGCCAGCGCCAAGGCGTGCGGCTACACCCATGTGGGCTGGTCGCCGGCGGGGTTTCTGGGGGATGAGTTGCCCAGCGAAAAATTCAGCAATGAAGCACTGCTGCGCAAGGCCCTACAAGGCATACGCAGTGGAGACATCCTGATGGCGCATCTGGGCATCTGGTCACGCAAGGACGCTTGGGCCCCTGCCGTGCTGGAGCCCTTGATTGCGGGCCTGAAGGCGAAGGGTTTTTGTTTTCACACCTTGCGGGAGCACCCGGATTACGCGCCCGGGCAGGTGCGCTGACCTGGGCGCTGTCGCAGCATTCGCTCAGCACCATGCGCAGAACAACTACAGAGGGGTGAAATGATGGAGTGGTGGGCGGATGTCTTCGATGGGGTGCAGCAGGGCTTGTTCGAGTCCATGCTGCAGCCTTTGCTCTTTGCGTTCGGACTGGGCAATCTGCTGGAAAACGGGTACGAGGCCACGGGCTGGCTGCTGGTGGGCCTGCTTCAGCTCGTGGTCATCGTGGCGGTATTCGGTCCCTTGCAGCGCTGGCGTCCTGTGGAGCCCATCACCGACCGGGCGACCATTCGTACCGACATGCTCTACACCTTGCTGCACCGGTTGGGCCTGTTTCGGGTTTTTCTGTTTTTTGTGATGACCCCGTTGACGGACATGCTGTTTGGCTCGCTTCGGGTGGTCGGTCTCAGCACGCTGCAGCTCGATGGCCTGTGGCCCGGGGTGACGGACATGCCATGGGTCAGTCTGCTGCTTTATCTGGTGGTTTTCGACTTCGTGGACTACTGGCTGCACCGGGGTCAGCACCATTTCGAGTGGTGGTGGCGGTTGCACTCCCTGCACCATGCGCAGCGCCAGATGACCATGTGGAGCGACAACCGCAACCACCTGCTCGACGACGTGCTCCGAGACACGCTTCTCGTGATCGTCGCACAGGCCATCGGTGTCGCGCCGGGGCAATTCATCGCCATCGTGGCGATCACGCAGCTCAGCGAGAGTTTCCAGCACGCCAACCTGCGCATCTGGTTTGGCCGCTGGGGTGAACGGCTGTGGATCAGTCCCCGGTTTCATCGTCGGCACCACGCCATTGGTTTTGGTCACGAAACCATCCCTGTGTTGCCGCCATCCACCCCACGGGCCGACACGGCCCAAGGTCAGCTGTCGCCCGCAGTGCGCAAGGACGTGTTGGGCGGACATAACTTCGGCGTACTGCTGCCCTGGTGGGACCTGTTGTTTGGTACGGCCGATTTCGATCTCCGATACGACCCCACGGGCGTCAGGGACCAGGTGGAGCCCGGTCCGCAGGGTCGCCTGCGTGACTACGGCAGTGGTTTCTGGTCACAGCAATGGCGCGGCCTGCTGCGGCTGCTCGGAAAGGCCTGAATCCGCGTTCAGACCGCCGGATGAACCGATTTTTGGGCAGTCAAGGTATGCTTGCCAACATGGGACTCCTGGTCGATTCTTTCTGTCGCGCGGCAGTGTATTGCCTGCGCCCCCGTGTGATCCTGCTGTCGATGGTGCCATTGCTGCTGATCGGGGTTGTGGGCGGCGCCTTGGGCTATTTCTATTGGGATGGCGCGGTACGGGGCATGCGTACATTGCTGGAGTCTTCGGCGCTGCTGGCAACCCTCTGGGGCTGGCTGCATGCCTGGGGCATCGGCGACGTGACTGCGGTGATGGCGCCGCTCCTGGTGATTCTGGTCGCCACGCCGGTGCTGGTCATGATCTCTCTGCTGGCGGTCGCCCTGCTGACGACGCCCGCCCTGGTCATCCTGGTCGCACAGCGTCGGTTTCCCCATCTTGAGCGCAAGAAGGGCGGCTCTTTCTGGGCCAGTGCCATGTGGTCCATGGGCTCCACCGTGTTGGCGCTGATTGCCCTGGTGGTGTCGGTGCCGCTGTGGCTGGTGCCGCCCTTGGTGCTCGTGCTGCCGCCGCTGATCTGGGGTTGGCTGACCTACCGCGTCATGGCGTTCGATGCCTTGGCCGAGCATGCCAGCAAGGAAGAGCGGCGGGAGATTCTGCGCAGCCACCGAGCCCGCCTGCTGGGAATAGGTGTGTTGACCGGCTATCTGGGCGCAGCGCCCAGCCTCGTATGGGCGTCGGGAGTGGTTTTTGCTGCTGCATTTTTCATACTGGTGCCGCTGGCAATCTGGATCTACACACTCGTTTTTGCCTTCTCGTCCCTGTGGTTTGCCCACTATTGCCTTGCCGCTTTGGAGCACCTGCGATCTGAGGGCAGTGCGCCATCGCCTCCGGCGGCGTCTGGCGACGATCGGGCTGCACTGGCCATTGCCGCCACGCCGGATGCACCCCCCGACACCTTCATTTCGGAGCACAAATTGCCATGAGTTCGCATATCGGTCTGATCATCGTGGGTGACGAAATTCTTTCCGGCAAGCGTGCCGACAAGCACATGCCCAAGGTGATCGAGTTGCTGTCTGCGCGCGGGCTGGCCTTGTCCTATGCCGACTATGTGGGCGACAGCCCCGAGCGCATCACCAGCACCTTGCGGCGTGCGTTCTCCACGGCCGATATCGTTTTCTCGTGCGGCGGCATCGGTGCCACGCCCGATGACCACACGCGCCAGTGCGCGGCGCGGGCGCTGGGTGTTGGGCTGGTGCTGCACCCGCAGGCCGAGGTCCTGATCCGGGAGCGCATGCAAGACACCGCACGCGAGCAGGGCGTGCCCTACGAGGCAGACCAGCCAGACAACGTGCAGCGCCTCAACATGGGCGTGTTCCCGGAGGGCGCGCGCATCGTGCCCAACCCCTACAACAAGATTCCAGGATTCAGCTGCCATGGACCCGGCGGTGGGGCCGTGCATTTTGTGCCAGGCTTTCCGGTGATGGCGTGGCCCATGATCGAATGGGTGCTGGACCACGAATACCCGCATCTTTTCCATCGGTCCCCCCAGACCGAGCGGTCCGTCATTGTCTTTGGCGCCATGGAAGCGGCGTTGACGCCGCTGATGGAGCGCATCGAGCAGGGGCACCCCGGAATCCGGGTCTTCAGCCTGCCCAGCGTCGATCATCCACAATATGGGCGCCACATAGAATTGGGCGTGAAGGGGCCTGCCACAGCGGTTCCCGCCGCTTGGGTGGACTTGCAAGCAGAATTGCACAATGTTGGTGCAAATTTCGGCCCCGAATTGGTGCGAAATTTGCGTTGAGCGTATTGCGAATGCTGATGTGCACATTTTTGGTGATGCTGCGTGCCGAGGATTCTTTGGTTTTACCCTGAATGCTCCGTCCGAGTGCAGGCATCGCATTGGCCTGGCACGCAAACTGCTTTTCGTTTGGCAGATTTTTTAACAAGCGCTTTACCCAGGAGAACCTGATGGCCAAGACCGTTGCAGACGTGATGAAGCTGGTGAAGGAAAACGAAGTCAAATTCGTGGATTTCCGCTTTACCGATACCCGTGGCAAGCAGCACCACACCACGGTGCCCGTCTCGCATTTTGACGAAGACAAGTTCGTTTCGGGCCATGCCTTTGATGGCTCTTCGATTGCCGGATGGAAGGGCATCGAAGCCTCCGACATGCAGCTGATTCCTGACCCGAATTCGGCCAACATCGATCCGTTTTTCGAAGAAACGACGCTGATTCTGACCTGCGACGTGATCGAGCCCAGCGATGGCAAGTCGTATGACCGCGACCCCCGTTCGGTTGCCAAGCGCGCCGAAGCCTATCTCAAGGCCTCTGGCCTGGGCGATACCGCATTCTTTGGTCCCGAACCCGAATTCTTCATTTTCGATGGCGTGCGTTGGAGCACCGAACCCAACCATACCTTCTACGAAATCGAAGAGTACGAAGCACCCTGGAACACCGGCTCCAAGCTCGAAGGCGGCAACCGCGGCCACCGTCCCACCCTCAAGGGCGGTTACTTCCCTGTGCCTCCCGTCGACAGCACGCAGGACATGCGTGCCGAGATGTCGCTGATTCTCGAATCCCTGGGCATTCCTGTCGAAGTGTTTCACCACGAAGTGGCGGGTGCCGGCCAGAACGAAATCGGCACGCGTTTCAGCACCCTGGTCGAGCGCGCTGACTGGACCATGCTGCAAAAGTATGTGATCCACAACGTGGCCAACGCCTATGGCAAGACCGCCACCTTCATGCCCAAGCCCTACCATGGTGACAACGGCTCCGGCATGCACGTGCACCAGTCGGTCTGGAAGGATGGCAAGAACCTGTTTGCGGGCGACGGCTACGCCGGTCTGTCGGACTTCGCGCTGTACTACATCGGTGGCATCATCAAGCACGCCCGTGCGCTGAACGCCATCACCAACCCCGGCACCAACAGCTACAAGCGCCTGGTGCCGCACTTCGAAGCGCCGGTGAAGCTGGCCTACTCGGCCAAGAACCGTTCCGCCTCGATCCGCATTCCTTACGTGGCCAACCCCAAGGGCCGCCGCGTGGAAGCCCGCTTCCCCGATCCACTGATGAACCCCTACCTGGGCTTTGCTGCCCTGCTGATGGCGGGTCTGGACGGCGTGGAAAACAAGATCCATCCCGGCGAAGCTGCCACCAAGGATCTGTACCATCTGCCTCCCGAAGAGGACAAGCTGGTGCCCACCGTGTGCCACAGCCTCGACCAGGCGCTGGAGGCGCTGGACAAGGATCGCGGCTTCCTGACCAAGGGTGGCGTGTTTTCTGACAGCATGATCGACGCCTACATTGACCTGAAGATGGGCGAAGTCACGCGTTTTCGCATGGCAGTTCATCCGGTCGAGTACGACATGTACTACTCGCTGTAATCGCCTGCCCGCAGGCCATTGCATCCCAAGGCGGCGCGAGCCGCCTTTTTTCTTGGGGCGGGCATGCAAGAGGGCATGAGCGGGAGCCCTGCTTTCATCGGTGGCATCTTTCCACAATAGCCCGTGGGTCAGCGGGTGGTGAATTGGCGATGTATTGTGATTAGGGGATACTCAACAGCACACCCCTGCATTGCATGTGCGAGAGACCTCATGAATAAATCGCTCACTATCCTCCTGGCTTTTGCCGCCATGGCGCCCGCGGCCTGGGCTCAAGACCGCATCTACCGTTGCGGCAATGAATACACCAACAACGCCGCCCAGGCCAAGGAGCGCGGCTGCAAGCTGGTCGAGGGTGGCAATGTGACGGTGGTGCAGGGCAGCCGCCCCAAGGCGCCGGGCGCTGCCGCGCCGGCCACCACCACGGCCTCGCCGGCCGGAGCACCACGCGTGGACAACAACGATCAGCGCGCCCGCGATGCCGATGCCCGTGCCATTCTGGAGTCCGAGCTGCGCAAGGCCGAGGCACGCCACGCCGAGTTGCTAAAGGAATACAACGACGGCGCACCGGTGCGCAATGCGCTGGAGCTGCGCAATCCCCAGATTTACATGGAGCGCACGGCCGAACTCAAGGCGAGTGTTGCGCGCAGCGAGAGCGATCTGGCCGGAATTCGGCGCGAACTGGCCCGCCTCGCCCCCGCCCCCAGTGCCAAGTAAGCAGGGTGGAGCGCTCGGTGCGTGATTCACTGGTGGCAGAAACGGAGCGCTTTCACTCGCTGGACCTGATGTCCACCCTGGTGGCGGTGCTGCGGCTGGACGGCGCCGTGCAGTTTGCCAATGCGGCTCTGGAAAACACGCTGGGCCTGTCGCGGCGCACGCTGGAAGGCGTGGATTTTTCGACCTTTTTTACCGACCCCACCCTGCTGCAGATGGCATTGTCCGGTGCGCGCGGCAAGGATTTTGCCGCGCTGCGTTACGAGGCCAACTTGAAGCGCCTGCACCAGGACCCTGTGCCCGTGCATGTCAATGTGGCCGATGCCGAACAGGCGGGTGAAATCCTGGTGGAGCTGTGGCCGCTGGAGCAACACGCCCGCCAGGACCGTGAAGAGCGATTGCTGGACCAGGCCCAGGCCAACAAGGAACTGATCCGCAATCTGGCCCACGAGATCAAGAATCCCCTGGGGGGCATTCGGGGCGCCGCGCAATTGCTGGAGATGGAGCTCGAAAGCCGCGAGCTCCACGAATACACCCAGGTCATCATCCATGAGGCCGATCGCCTGCAAAGCCTGGTGGACCGGCTGCTGGCGCCACACCGGCACCCGCATCTGGTGGGTGACGTGAACATCCACGAGGTGTGCGAGCGCGTGCGTTCGCTGGTGCTGGTGGAGCATCCGCAGGGCCTCAAGGTGCTGCGCGATTACGATACCTCGATCCCCGAGTTCCGCGGCGACCGTGCCCAGCTCATCCAGGCCTTGCTGAACATCGTGCAGAACGCCGCGCAGGCACTGGCAGAACGCATGGCGGCGGGCGATGCCGTGATCACGCTGCGCACCCGCGTGGCCCGCCAGGTCACGTTTGGCCGCCAGCGCTATCGGCTGGCACTGGAATTGCATGTCATCGACAACGGACCGGGCGTACCCGATGCCATCAAAGAGCGGATTTTTTACCCGCTGGTGTCGGGGCGGGACGGGGGATCAGGGCTGGGGCTCACGCTGGCGCAAACCTTCGTGCAGCGCCACCACGGGTTGATCGAATGCGACAGCGTGCCGGGTCGCACCGACTTCCGCATCCTGATTCCCTTGCCCTGAGGTCTCCTGACACGCAACCACAGGGAAGGGATAAAAACACATGAAGCCGATCTGGATAGCAGATGACGACCCCTCGATCCGCTTCGTCCTGGAAAAGGCGCTGGCCCGGGAGAACCTGCCCACGCGCAGTTTCACGCACCCCCGCGAAGTGCTCGATGCCCTGGCAGACGTCACCGTCGGTGACTCCGCACGCCAGGGCCCCCAGGTCCTGGTGAGCGACATCCGCATGCCCGGGGGTTCGGGCCTGCAGCTGCTCGAAAAAGTGCGCGAACTGCAGCCCGGCCTGCCCGTCATCATCATGACGGCGTACTCCGACCTGGACAGCGCCGTGTCGGCCTTCCAGCGTGGAGCGTTCGAATACCTGCCCAAGCCGTTCGACCTGCCCAAGGCGGTAGAG
>JANJSZ010000032.1 GCA_024711405.1 Acidovorax sp. | reverse complement strand
GATAGGACATTCACCAGCGAATCCCATCAGGGACCGTGGCCCCGGCCACAGCAAGTCCGGATATACGGGTGCAATCTCTACCGTCTTGACTTCAGTGAGTGAGGGCTTGGCTTATTCGGGGCGTCCATATAAGGCTCTTAGCGGATTCCAAACGCCCGGTCGAGCGACAGGGCACCCGCACCGCGCCCCACCAGGTACAGCATCAGCCCCGCCCACGACAGGTGGGTGGGCCAGGCGTCGGGGTACACAAACACCTGGATGACCAGCGTCATGCCCAGCAAGGCCAGGGCCGACAGGCGCGTGAACAGGCCCAGCACCAGCAGCACGGCGAAGAGGTGCTCGGCCACCGTGGCCATCTGTGCCGCCAGCTCGGGCGGCAGCAAGGGCAGCTTGTATTCGTCGCGGAACAGTGCATAGGCGCCGTCGGACACCGTGAACCAGCCATCGACCTTGGTGCGCGCCGACAGCCAGAAGATGCCCGCCACGGCCACGCGGTTGACCAGGGCGAGCAGACTGTGGGGGGTGAGGGAGGTGGCGGCATCTGCCAGGCGTGCCAGCAGCACGCGCGGGCCTTTGGCGGGTGCGGTGGGGGCGTGGGTGGTGGAGGTCATGGGGGGGCTCCTCGGTCTGTGCGTGAATCGGTGGGGACGAGGGCGCCTGCGTCCAGCAGGGTACCCATCAGGGCGGCAAAGTCGGCGGCAGGGTCGGTCTCCAGCGCGCGTGTGGCAGCGGCCTCCAGCGTCAGGCCCTGGGCGCAGGCGTCCAGAAAGGTCACTCCTGCACGCGACAGGGAGTGCCACACCACTTCCGCATGGGGCCGGGTGAGCAAGGCTCCATCGCCGGTCCACTCCAGTGGCTCTGTGGGGAGCAGACCTTCACGGTGGCTTTGCCACAGGGCATAGGCCGGATGCTCGACGCACCAGGCCCAGCGTGCGGCGGGGTGTGGCAGCAGTTGCACAAGAGGCAAAGTGTCGGGGGCCTGCTGTGCAAGCCAGTCACGGCCAATGGCGGTGGCATCCGCCGCCAGATGGCATTCGGTCCAGCACCGGTCCAGGCGCGCCACGGCGGGCAGGTAGGGCAGCTCGTCCGCCGGTGCAAACCCTGCCAGAAAGTCGGCAAACCCCGCGCCATAGTCCACCAGCAGCCCGTCACGTGGCGGCTGCGCGCGGGCGTACACCGCAGCGGCGGCGCGGAACCAGTCTTCGCCCACCAGCTGGCACACCGTGGGGTAGCTGGCCTGCAGCGCATCGATGCAGCCCTTGAGCACGGTGTTGCGGTACACGGCAAAGCCCGGCTGGGACTCCAGCGCCGACAGCCACGGCGCTTGCGCGGCGTGGCCGAGCAGCGCGGCAGAGAAGCCGTCCTGGAATGTGCTCAGCTGCATGAGGCCTCCTCGGGTTGCACCGCGGTGAGTGCGCTGTGGGCCTGGTCGCGCTCGGCCAGCAGTTCGCCGAAGGGGGGCACGTGGTCGTCGCGCTCGATCAGGGTGGGCACGGGGCCGGCGCGCGCGATCACCTGCTCGTACAGCGCCCACACGGCGGGCGCCACGGGCGCATCGTGGCTGTCGATGAGCAACGCGTTGCCATGCACCGGGTCGGCATGGTGGCCTGCCAGGTGGACTTCGGCCACCGCGTGCAGGGGGAAGGTGTTCAGGTAGTCCTGTGTGCCAAAGCCCAGGTTGTTGGCGCTGACGTACACGTTGTTCACGTCCAGCAGCAGGCTGCAGCCGGTGCGCCGCACCAACTCGGCCAGAAAATCGGTTTCGGCCCAGTCATGGCCGTCGATGTGCAGGTAATGCGTGGGGTTCTCGATGGCGATCGAGCGTTGCAGCGTGTCCTGCGTGCGTGCAATGTTGTTGGCGATGCGCGCCAGTGCCTCGTGCGTGCGTGGAAACGGCAGCAGGTCCGGGTGGTAGCGCCCGCGCCAGGCCGACCAGGCCAGGTGCTCGGACACCAGGGCGGGTTCGATGCGCCGCACCAGCGCCGCCAGGCGCTGCAGGTGCGCGGGGTCGGGCGGTGCATCGGCCGCGAGCGAGAGCGAGACGCCGTGCAGCGATACCGGGTGCCGCGCGCGAATGGCTTGCAGCCAGGCCATGCGCGGGCCACCGTCGGCCAGGTAGTTTTCGGGGTGCACCTCCCACCACAGGCCGTGGTCGTTGCAGCGCAGGGCCTCCTCATAGTGCTGGGGCTTGAGGCTCAGCCCGGCTGTCAAGGGTGTTGTGGTGGGCATGGGGTGGCCTGCGGTTCAGGTCTTGATGGCGCTGAGCGAGCCCATGCCCTTGGGCGTCTTGATGCTGGTGCAGGTACCTGCGGGCACAAATTTCCAGGCATTGCCCTGGTAGTCCACCTTGGAGGTGCCGGCGCAAGTGGTGCCGGGGCCGGCGGCGCAGTCGTTCTTGCCCGCCATCGCAACGCCGTAACACTTTTCCATGGCTGGCTTGCCCATGTCGCCCGGCTTCATGGAGTCGGGCTGTGCCTGTGCCAAGGCGGCGCCACCGGTGAGGGCGGCAAAGGCCAGGGCGCCGAGAGTGAGGGTAGGTGATGTCATGGGGTTTTCTCCGAAGGGTTGAGGGTGAGGGCCGCAGGCCGGTGTGGTGTGAAACGCCACGATTCCGGTCTGCGCTGTATTTCGCCTGGGCAAGGACTGCGGTTACGCTGGCGCAGAAAAATACCCAAAATATTCTTTGTTGTTGCTGTAACTCGCAACGCCTGTGCCACGAATACCCCCACAGGGAGACGCCATGGAGATTGAAGAGCGGCTGCGCCTGTTGCTGCTGCAGGGGCTGGATGCCGATGCGGGCGCCTACCAGTGCTTTCTGAAGGAGCTGAGCGCGCACCTTCGGGCCTTTTTGCGCCGCCGGCTGGCGCAGCGGCCTGATGAAGTGGAGGATCTGGTGCAGGAAACACTGTTGGCGGTGCACAACCAGCGCCACACCTACCGCAGCGATATGCCGGTGACGGCATGGGTGCACGCGATTGCGCGCTACAAGCTGATCGACTGGCTGCGCACGCATGCGGTCAAGGGTGCGCTGAATGTGCCGCTCGACGATGCCGCCGAGCTGTTCTCCAGCCGCGACAGCGAAGCGGCCGAGGCCCGTCGGGATCTGGGGCGGTTGCTGCAGACCCTGCCTGACCGCCAGCGACTGCCCATCGTTCATGTCAAGCTCGAAGGTCTGTCGGTGGTAGAGACGGCGCGCATGACAGGGCTGTCGGAGTCGGCGGTAAAAATCGGCGTGCACCGGGGCCTGAAGGTTCTGGCTGCCCGCATCAGGGGAACAACGTGAATACCGATGAGTGGATAAACCTGCTGGCGCGCGATGCCGTGGAGATACCCAAGCACAGCATCGAGCGGCGTTTTGCCGTGGCCGCGCTGGCGGGGCTGGGAGGGGGGCTGGTGCTGGTGCTGGCCTTGTTTGGCCTGCGCCCCGGACTGATGCAGGATCTGGCCTTGCCCATGCTCTGGGGCAAGTTCATTTTTGCCGCGATGCTGGCCGGGGGCTGTGTGGCCGTTTTGCGCCGTCTGGCGCGGCCCGGAATGGGCCTCGCGCACAGTCTGGTTCTGCTGGCTCTGCCGCTGCTGGTGCTGTGGGGCACGGCCGTCATCACGCTGGTGCGTGCCGAGCCTGCAGAGCGCCTTCCCCTCATTTTGGGCAGCACCTGGCGCACCTGCCCCTTCAACATCGCGGCGCTGTCTGTGCCCGCGTTGGTGGCCAGTTTCTGGGCCCTGCGGGGCGCTGCGCCCACGCGGCTGGCCTGGACGGGTGCGGCGGGCGGCTTGCTGGCGGGCGCCTTGGGCGCGCTGGCCTATGCGCTGCACTGCCCCGAAATGGCCACACCCTTTCTCGCCGTTTGGTACATCGCCGGTATGGCGCTGCCCACGGCGCTGGGTGCATTGCTGGGGCCCCGGTTGCTGCGCTGGTAGGCTTTGGGAGCGGCCCACAAAACGCTTCGGGCGTCGTTCCCGCGTCCCGTCGTGCTACGCGTGATGCCTGCGACGCAGCGCCTGGCCAGAACCGCTTCGCCGAGTTTTATTGGCCACTCTCAGCCGGGTGCCTGGGCCAGCCAGTCGGCCACGGCCTGCACGCGTGCGGCGTGGATCATTTCACCCACTTTTGACCCTGTAACGCCTGATTCTGCTGCGCGAGAAGCTATTGCATTGGTAGCGACCGATTGCACAGCAGTCAGCGCCGCGCGCAGCCGCGTGCGTTGCGGGTAAGGCGCCTCTTCAAACCCCAGGCGCCCGCGTGCATCGCATTCGCAGGCCAGCAGGATTTCGCCAAAGCGGGCCGGCTTGCGGATGCCGTCGCAGCGCTCGATCAGGCGCACCAGGGCCGCCGCGCCCAAGTCGCCGCTGCGGTGGATGTTGCCGTGCTCGCGCGCCACCACGTCGGCCGTTTCGCGGCATTCGGTGGGTACGCGCAGGCGCTCGCACAGGCCTTGGAGCAGCCTGGCGCTGCGCTGCTCGTGGCCGATGTGGCGCGGCAGCATGTCGGCCGGCGTGGTGCCCTTGCCCAGGTCGTGCACCAGGCAGGCAAAGCGCACGGTGAGTGGCGCCTGCAGCCGCGCCGCCATGTCCAGCACCATCATCAGGTGCACGCCGGTGTCCACCTCGGGGTGGTATTCGGCCCGCTGGGGCACGCCCCACAGGCGGTCCACCTCGGGCAGCACCACGGCGAGGGCGCCGCAGGCGCGCAGCACCTCGAACATGCGCGAGGGCTGCTCTTCCATCAAACCGCGCGCCAGCTCCTGCCACACGCGCTCGGCCACCAGGTGGTCGGCCTCGCCGTGCGCCACCATGGAGCGCATCAACTCCATCGTCTCGGGCGCCACGGAAAAATCGGTAAAGCGGGCCGCGAAGCGCGCCACGCGCAGGATGCGCACCGGGTCGTCGTGGAAGGCGTCGGTCACATGGCGCAGCACGCGCTGTTCCAGGTCGCGGGCACCCCCATAGGGATCAAGCAGTGCCTCAGCGCTTGATCCATCAGCGCTGCTAGCGATCGCATTGATCGTGAGGTCGCGGCGCGAGAGGTCGTCCTCCAGCGTCACATCGGGCGAGCTTTGCACCACGAAGCCCCGGTAGCCGCGCCCGCTCTTGCGCTCGGTGCGCGCCAGCGCGTATTCCTCGCGCGTCTCGGGGTGCAGGAAGACGGGGAAGTCGCGCCCCACGGGCAGGTAGCCCAGGTCGATCATCTGCTGGGGCGTGGCGCCCACCACCACCCAGTCGTGGTCGTTCACGGGCCGGCCCAGCAGCTTGTCGCGGACGGCGCCGCCCACCATGTAGATTTGCATCGGCGTAGTTTAGGACCTGCCCCCGGCCGTATATTCCAGCCCACCATGTCCCTTGCGTCCGACCTCACCATTGCCCAGCTCAACCCCGACGGCAGCGTGCCCGTGCCCGCTGCGCCCGATGCCGCCGCCAACGCGGCCGCCGCCGCCCTGCAGCGCGAGGCGCAGTTCGACGCCCTCAAAGCCAAGGTGGACGACCTGCAGGAGATCCTGGCCAAGCCGCTCAACGAAATCCTGGCCGACCGCGACAGGTTCAAGGAGGCCGCGGCCGCCTGGGACGCCTTCGGTGCCATGTGGATGCTGTCGCAGCGCGCCATGAAGCGCGTGGCGCTGGACCTGGCCGCGCAGCAGGGCGTGAGCGATGAAGAGGTGGTGGCGCGCGCGCTGGCCTATGCCAACGCGGTGCTCAACGCGGAAGAGGAAGACCTGGGCGGCACTATGGCCCCGGCCCAGTTGGCGCACATCGCGCGGCACAGGCCGTTTTTGCGCAAGCAGTTCCGGTAAGCGCGGGCTCAGCGCGTGAGCCGGTAGGGCTCCTCGAATGCGCGGAAATCCTGCTCGGCCAGAGCGTCGGCTATCCAGGCATTCACACCGGGCAGTGCGCGCACGCGGTCCACATAGGCGGCGATGTGGGGCGGCACCGGCAGGCCGTAGGTGGTCAGGCGCATGCACACCGGGGCAAAGTAGGCGTCGGCGATGGTGAACTGGCCGAACAGCATCGGCCCGCCATATTGCGTGAGCAGGCCGGTCCACATCTCGATCAGGCGCTGCACATCGGCGCGCACGGCCGCCTTGTCGCGCCAGAGCAGGGCGCCGGTGTCGGGCAGGCTGGCCTCGATGTTCATCGGGCAGGCGCCGCGCAGGGCGGTGAAGCCGCTGTGCATCTCGGCGCAGACGCTGCGGGCGCGGGCGCGGGCCGCCTTGTCCTCGGGCCAGAGCTGCTTTTCGGGGTAGGTTTCGGCCAGGTACTCGGCAATGGCCAGCGTGTCCCACACCACCAGCTCGCCATCGACCAGCACCGGCACCTTGCCGGTGGGGCTGACGGCGCCGACCGTGCGCTTGAACTCCGAGCCGGCCTCGAAGCTGTCGAAGCGCACGCGCACTTCCTCGAACACAATGCCCGCCTGGCGCAGCATCACCCATGGGCGCATGGACCATGATGAGTAGTTCTTGTTGCCGATGTAGAGCTGGATCATGGTGTACCTTTCTTTTACAAACGAAGCGTCTCAGGGGAGGTGTTCCTCATACCGGCCAGACCACGCCGTT
>JANJSZ010000216.1 GCA_024711405.1 Acidovorax sp. | reverse complement strand
GCAATGTGGTATCGGGGGAGCATGTCCAGGGTGCCAGCACCATCACGATGCAGGTGGCGCGGGTGTTCTTTCTGAGCCGCGTCAAAACCTACAGCCGCAAGCTCATGGAAATCTTGCTGGCCTACAAGCTCGAAGCCACCTACAGCAAGGACAAGATCCTGGAGCTGTACATGAACCAGATCTATCTGGGCGAGCGTGCCTACGGCTTTGCGGCTGCGGCATCGGTGTACTTCGACAAGACACTGGACGAGCTGACGGTGGCCGAAGCCGCCGTGCTGGCCGGACTGCCCAAGGCGCCGTCGGCGTACAACCCCGTTGTGAACCGCGAGCGCGCCATCATCCGCCAGCAGTACATCCTGCAGCGCATGCACGCACTGGGCTACCTGGATGCGCCCGCCTACCAGGAGGCGCGGGCACAGGCACTGACGCTGCGAACGCAATACCGTTCCATCGAGCCGGCCGCCGCCTTTGCCGTGGAACAGGCCCGCAAGATGGTGCTGGAGCAGTATGGCGAAGACGCGTATGCGCTGGGCCTGGATGTCGTCACCACCCTCAGCGTTCCCGCGCAGCGCGCGGCCACGCGTGCGCTGCGCGCGGGCATTCTGGGTGCGCAGGATGCCCGTGGCTATGCCGGCCCCGAGGGGCGCATCCAGGGCGCAGTTCCGGGTGATATGCCGGCCGCTGACCCCCGCGCCCTGCGCGCCGCGCTGGCGCCCTACCGCGACAGCGGGGAACTGCGTGCCGCCCTGGTGCATGCGGCGTCCGAGGCCGAGGGCATTGCCGCATGGCTGCGCGATGGCACGCCGGTGCGGATACCGCGCAGCCGGCTCAACGCCAGCGCGCGTGCCGCCCTGAAGCCCGATGCGCCCGCGCGGCGGCGCATTGCGCCGGGCGCGGTGATTCGCGTCGTGGCCGATGCCCGTGAAAGGTGGGATCTGGGCCAGTTGCCGGGCATGGAGGGCGCGCTGGTCTCCATGGACACGGAAACCGGCGACATTCTGGCGCTCACGGGGGGCTTCGACTACGCCTTCAACCAGTTCGACCACGCCGTGCAGGCCTTTCGCCAGCCGGGCTCGACCTTCAAGCCGTTCATCTTTTCGGCGGCGCTGGAGAAAGGCTATGCCCCGGGCACCTTGATCGACGATACGCAGCGTGTGGTGACCCCTGCCGCCCGCGGCCGCCCCGCCTGGAGCCCGCGCAACTACGGCGGCAACTACGAGGGCTTCATCACCGCACGGCGCGGCCTGGTGCGCTCCAAGAACCTGGTGGCCGTCAACCTGATGGACGCGGCCGGGGTTCAGTACGTGCAGGAGTTCGCCACCCGCTTTGGATTCTTGCCCGAACGCAATCCACCCCGGTTGCCGCTGGCCCTGGGGGCGGGCGCCATCACGCCGCTGCAGCTGACGCAGGCCTATGCCGTGTTTGCCAACGGCGGCACCCTGGTGCAGCCCCGGCTGATCCACCAGGTGAGCGAGCGCGGCGGCGCGGTGCTGTACGCAGCGAACGCGCCATCGCCCCGTGCGACCGTGGTGTCCGAGCGCAATGCCTTCGTGCTGGACAGCATGCTGCGCGACGTGGTGCAGCACGGCACCGGCCGGCGTGCGAAGGCGCTGGGCCGCCCCGATGTGGCCGGCAAGACCGGTACCTCCAACGATGCGCGGGATGTGTGGTTCGCCGGCTATTCATCGGGCGTGGCCTCTGTCGTGTGGATGGGCTACGACCAGCCGCGCAGCCTGGGCCGGCACACCGGGGGAACCCTGGCCCTGCCCGTGTGGACAGAGTACATGGCCGAGGCGGTGCAGGGGCGCACGCCGGTATCGCGCACCCTGCCGCTGGACCTGATGCGCTTCGGCGAGGACTACGTGTACCCGGAATATGTCTTCGGGACCTGCGTGGATGACCGCAAGGCCTTTGTCCAAAGCCCCTTCGAGTGCGGCCCGGACGGGCACCGCCCTCGCGTGGGAAATTCTGCCGATACAGGGTGAAATGGCCGATAACGCTTGATGGGCAGGCGTTGGAAGCTATAAATACAGGCGTATTTTCAAGGCGAACAAGGCAACGCGCCGTCAGGCCGGCACGGCGTGGACCTCCACTTCCACCAGGCAGTCGTAGAACGTCGGCGCCCGCCCCAGGTCGGTCAGGGCCTGGCTGGTGACCTCGTTCACATTCGTCCCATCCAGCCCCAGCTTGCGCCACCACACGCCCAGACCGTTGACCACGCCGGGCCGCGCGCGGCGCGAGACGGTGGCGTGGCAGCGGTAGCTGCCGCGGTCGTTGAACACGCGCACCACGGCGCCATCGGCAATGCCGCGTGCGGCAGCGTCATCGGGGTGCATCTCCAGCACGGGGCGGCCTTCGATGGCGCGCAGGCTCTGCACGTTGACGAAGGTGGAATTCAAAAAATTGCGCGCGGGCGGCGAGATCATGGCCAGCGGGTAGCGGGCAGATGTGCCCTGCAGCTCGTGGTTGGGCAGGTGGTCGGGCAGGCCGTCCAGGCCCTGCGCGGCCAGGCGGGCGCTGAAGAATTCGCACTTTCCGCTGGGCGTGGGAAAGCCACCCTCGGCAAACGGTGCATCGGGCAGCGCCAGCGTGGCAAAGCCCTGGGTTTCGAGCAGCGCGTAGTCCACGGCGTCGCCAAAGGCCTGGCGGCACAGGGCCTCGTCGCTGTCGGCAAAGCAGGGCTCGGTGAAGCCCATGCGCGCGGCCAGGTCCCGGAAGATCTGCGCATTGCTGCGCGCCTGACCCTGGGGCGCGATGGCCGGGCGGTTGAGCAGCACGTCGGTGTGCCCGTAGGCGAGGTGCACGTCCCGGTGCTCCAGCTGCGTGGTGGCGGGCAGGATGTAGTCCGCGTAGTCGGCCGTGTCGGTGCGAAAGTGCTCCAGCACCACGGTGAACAGGTCTTCGCGGGCGAAGCCGCGCACCACCTTGCCGGAATCGGGCGCCACGGCCACGGGGTTGCTGTTGTAGACCACCAGGGCCTCGATGCGGGGGCCAAAGTCGGGTGCGGTGGCGCGCAGCAGGTCGTCACCGATGCGCACCATGTTGAGCGTGCGCGGTGTGCGCTCCGGCATCAGGTCGGGGCGCTGCAACATGGCGCGTTGCACCGGAAACTGGCCCGCGCTCGACAGCAGCATGCCGCCGGCCCGGTGGCGCCAGGCGCCCGTCAGCGCGGGCAGGCAGGCCACGGCGCGCACCGCGTTGCCGCCGCCGCGCACGCGCTGCATGCCGTAGTTCAGGCGGATGGCGGCGGGCTGGGTGGTGCCGTAGTCCTTGGCCAGCTGGCGGATCTGCTCCACCGGCACGCCGCAGACCTCGGCGGCGCGCTCGGGCGGCCATTGCAGGGCGCGTTCGCGCAGCGCCTCCCAGCCCAGGGTGTGGCGGGCGATGTAGTCGGGGTCCAGCCAGTCGTGGGCGATCAGCTCGTGCATCAGCGCCAGGGCCAGCGCGGCATCGGTGCCGGGGCGGAGCTGGATGTGCTCGTGGCATTTGTCGGCGGTCTCGGTCTTGCGCGGGTCGATGCACACCAGCCGGGCGCCATTGCGCTTGGCCTGCTGGGCGTAGCGCCAGAAATGCAGGTTGCTGCCAATCGAGTTGCTGCCCCAGATGAGAATGAGCCTGGATTCCGCGAAGAACTCCACCTTCATGCCCAGCTTGCCACCCAGGGTCTGCACCAGCGCTTCGGCACCGGCCGAGGCGCAGATAGTGCGGTCGAGCTGCGAAGCCCCCAGGCGGTGAAAGAAGCGCCGGTCCATGCTCTCACCCTGCACCAGGCCCATGGTGCCGGCGTAGCTGTAGGGCAGGATGGCTTCGGGGGCGCGTGCCGCAATGCTTTGCAGGCGCTGCGCGATGTCGGCCAGTGCCTCGTCCCAGCCCACCGGGGCAAACTGCCCGCTGCCCTTGGGGCCGGTGCGCTTGAGCGGGGTGAGGATGCGTTCGGGGTGGTAGCTGCGCTCGGTGTAGCGCGACACCTTGGCACACAGCACACCGTCGGTGTGCGGGTGATCGGGGTTGCCCTGCACGCGGGTGGCCACGCCGTTTTCCACGGTGGTGATCAGGGCGCAGGTGTCGGGGCAGTCGTGGGGGCAGGCCCCGCGCACCTGCGCCTGTATCGGCGCAGGCTGTGGGGTATTTGCGGTAGAAGGCGGGGGCATACGGTGGGTGGTCGTTAAACTGGCAGAAGGGGGTGATCGAAGCGTGCATATCTTGCGCCAGATCCAGGGAGACTGCGTGCCGGTAGCGCAGGGGGGATCGCCCTCGATTCACAAGAAAAGAGATTTCACCATGAACCAATCCGTCATCGGGCGCAGACAATTTTCGGTGGGCCTGGGCGCCGCAGCGCTGGGCGGTTTCAATCTGGCGCGGGCGCAGGGTGAAGGGCACATCGTGCTGGGGCAATCGGCCGCCTTCACGGGCCCCGCGGCACAGCTGGGCATCCAGTTCAACCGGGGCGCCAAGCTTTTTTTCGACCGGCTCAATGCCCAGGGCGGCGTGGGCCGGCGCATGGTGGAAATTCGTACCATGGACGACGGCTACGAGCCCGACCGCTGCGCCGAAAACACCCGAAAGCTCATTGCCGACGATGTGTTCGCGCTGTTTGGCTATATCGGCACGCCCACCAGCCTGGCGGCGCTGCCGATTTTCACCCAGGCCAAGGTGCCGTTTTTTGGTCCCTTCACGGGCGCCGAGGCCCTGCGCCAGCCGTTCAACCGCCTGATTTTCCATGTGCGCGCGTCGTACTACGACGAAACCGCGCTCATCGTGCGCCAGCTCACCAACCTGGGGCTCAAGAAGATCGCGGTGTTCTACCAGAACGACGCCTACGGCAAGGCCGGGCTCGATGGCGTGACCCGGGCCCTGGCCGATCTCAAGCTGGCCCCGGTGGCCACGGCCACGGTGGAGCGCAATTCCTCCGATGTGAGGGCGGCGGTGGCCAAGCTGGTGCCCGCCATGCCCGACGCGGTGGTGCAGATTTCGGCCTATGGGGCCAGCGCGGCTTTTGTGCGCGCAGCGCGCAAGGCGGGCTTTGGCGGCACCTTTTACAACGTGTCGTTTGTGGGCACGCAGGCGCTGGCCGATGAGCTGGGCAAGGATGGCGCGGGCGTGGTGGTGTCGCAGGTCGTGCCTTCGCCCTACCAGCCCTCGCGTCCGATCACGCGCGAGTTTCTGGACACCATCAAGAAGGGCGGCAACAAGGTGCAGGCCAACTACTCCAGCCTGGAAGGGTATCTGGCGGCCCGCATTTTCACCGAAGGCCTGCGCCAGGGGCTGGCCGGCGGCAAGCTCAGCCATGACAGCTTCATTGCAGGCCTCGAAGCCCTGGGCCCGCAGGTGATTTCCGGGTTTCCGGTGTCCTTCAGCGCATCGGACCACACGGCCTCGCATTTTGTGGAGATGTCGATGCTGACCGGCGACGGGCGCGTGCGGACCTGACGCAACGTCGCGGCCCGTCGCGCCGCGTGCGCTTGCGGGTTGCGGTGTCTCTAGGCCAGCGTGCGGGCGCGCGCGAGGCCTTGCATGAACGCCTCGCAGCGCGCCAGTTGCGCGAGGCTCACGTATTCATCCGGCTGGTGCGCCTGCTGGATGCTGCCGGGCCCGCACACCACGGTAGAGATGCCGGCATTCTTGAACAGCCCGGCCTCGGTGCCAAAGGCCACGAGCGTTGTGCCTTTCTCGCCGGTCAGTTCCTGCGCCAGGCGTGTCACCGGGTCGTCCTTGCTGCCCAGAAAGCTGGGGATCTCGCAGATGGTCTCGAACGCGATGCCTGCCGTGGGCGCCACTTTCTTCATGGCCGGCTCCAGCGACTGGGCATAGGCCACCACCTCGGCCTGCATCTGCGCGGCATTGGCGGTGGGCAGGTCGCGAAACTCGTAGCGGAACTCGGCATCGCGCGGGACCACGTTGTCGGCAATGCCGCCGTGAAACTGGCCCACGCTGGCCGTGGAGAAGGGCACGTCAAAGCCTTCGAAGCGCGGCCCATGGCGCTCGAACCCCTCGGCCATGTCGCGCACGCGGCCCACCACGCGCGCTGCCATCTCGATGGCGTTGACCGAATGCGGCGTGAGCGATGAATGCGCCTCCTTGCCGCGCACGCAGCACCGGTAGCGGTACACGCCCTTGTGGGCGATGGCGGGGACCATGCGGGTGGGTTCGCCCACGATGCAGGCCAGCGGGCGGATGCCGGCGTCGCGCAGGTCGGCAATCAGCTCTTTGACGCCAAAGCAGCCGATCTCTTCCTCGTAGCTGAACGCCAGATGGATGGCAAACGGTGCATTGCTGTTCAGAAAATGTTCGGCCTGCGAGAGGGCAATGCCGATGAAGGCCTTCATGTCGGCACTGCCGCGGCCGTAGAGGCTGGCGCCCTCGGGGCCGTCTTGCACCACGGCGCCCAGCGGGTCCACGCTCCAGTCCTGGCCGTCCCAGGGCACGGTGTCGGTGTGGCCCGACAGGATCACCCCGGCAGGCTTGCCTTCGCCCAGGGTGGCAAACAGGTTGGCCTTGGTCTTGTCGGCATTGAAGGTGAGGCGGCTTGTGACGCCCAGCCGGGCCAGATGGTCGCGGATGAAGTGGATCAGCGCCAGGTTGGAGTGGTGGCTGACGGTGTTCATGCGCACCAGGGTCTGCGCAAGTTCGAGGGCGTGGGTGGATGGCGTCATGTGGCGGTGCAGATAAACCCCCTGTGGCGAAGACCGTGGAGCGGGGCTAGACTGTCTTGATCGTAAGGGTACACATCATGAACGTTATCGATTCCATCGTCACCCAGGCCGCCAGCATTGCCGCCGTGCGCCGGGACATCCACGCCCATCCCGAGCTGTGTTTTGAAGAGGTGCGCACCGCCGACGTGGTGGCGCAAAAGCTCACCGAATGGGGCATTCCCATCCACCGCGGGCTGGGCAAGACCGGTGTGGTCGGCATCGTGAAGGGGCGCGATGGCGGCGCCAGCGGCCAGGCCATCGGCCTGCGCGCCGACATGGACGCCTTGCCCATGCAGGAGTTCAACACCTTCGCACACGCCAGCCAGCACCCCGGCAAGATGCACGCCTGTGGCCACGATGGCCACACGGCCATGCTGCTGGCGGCGGCGCAGCACTTTGCCACGCACCGCAACTTTGACGGCACCGTGTACCTGATCTTTCAGCCGGCCGAGGAGGGCGGTGGCGGTGCGCGCGTGATGATCGAAGACGGCCTGTTCGCGCAGTTCCCGATGCAGGCCGTGTTCGGCATGCACAACTGGCCCGGCATGCCTGCCGGCACCATGGCCGTAAGTTCCGGGCCGGTGATGGCGTCCAGCAACGAGTTCAAGATCACCATCCGTGGCAAGGGTGGCCATGCGGCGTTGCCGCACACCGGCATCGACCCCGTGCCCATTGCCTGCCAGATGGTGCAGGGCTTCCAGACCATCATCAGCCGCAACAAGAAACCCGTGGATGCCGGCGTGATCTCGGTCACCATGATCCATGCAGGCGAGGCCACCAATGTGGTGCCCGACCACTGCGAACTGCAGGGCACGGTGCGCACCTTCCGGCACGAGGTGCTGGACCTGATCGAGGCACGCATGCAGCAGGTGGCCGAGCACACCTGCGCCGCGCACGAGGCCACCTGTGCGTTCGAGTTTGTGCGCAACTACCCGGCCACCGTGAACTCGCCTGCCGAGGCCGAATTCGCCCGCAAGGTCATGGTGGGCATCGTGGGTGAAGAACGTGTGGTCGCCCAGGAGCCCACCATGGGCGCCGAGGACTTTGCCTACATGCTGCAGGCCAAGCCCGGTGCGTATTGCTTCATCGCCAACGGCGATGGTGCGCACCGCGAGATGGGCCATGGCGGCGGGCCCTGCACGCTGCACAACCCGAGCTACGATTTCAATGACGACCTGATCCCGCTGGGCGCCACCTACTGGGTGCGACTGGCCGAGGAGTGGCTGGCAGCGGCCCGCAGCTGACGGGCCGAGGCCGCCGCGGTGCCGGGTTCTGCCACGGACAGTGCGCACAAGTTCCCCCGGCGGCCTCGCCGTCCCCCTTCCTGTTGTCACCTGTTCAGGACATCCCATGATCGGTATCGCCCAGGCGTTTGCGCCCACCTACGCGCGTGCACGCACGCAGTTCCTGGAGGCTGCCGCCACGGCCAGCCTGCCCATCGAATCGCACCGCCATCCGCTGCCGGGGCGCGAGGGCGAAGACCTGGCGATGGATGTGGTGCGCGATGGTCCGCCGGACGCCGACAAGCTGCTCATTGTCAGCAGCGGCTGCCACGGCGTGGAGGACCATTGCGGCAGTGGCGTGCAGGTGTTTGCGCTGCACGACCAGGAGTGGCGCGACAAGGCGCATGCGCAGGGCGTGGCCGTGCTCTACATCCATGCGCTCAATCCCCATGGGTTCTCGCATATCCGCCGCGCCACGCACGAAAACGTGGACCTGAACCGCAATTTCCACGACTTCAGCCAGCCCCTGCCGGTCAATACGGCCTACCGCGAAGTGGCGCCGCTGCTGCTGCCCGATGCGTGGCCGCCACAGGCGGACAACGTGAGGGACGTGCAGGCCTGGATTGCCGGGCATGGCGCGGCCGCCTGGCAGGCCGCCATCACGCGTGGGCAGCATGAGTTTGCCGGCGGCCTGTTTTATGGCGGCACCGCGCCGACCTGGAGCAACCGCACGCTGCGCGCGGTGCTGCGCCAGCATGGCAGCCGGGCCTCGCGCGTGGGCTGGATCGATCTGCACACGGGCCTCGGGCCCAGCGGCCTGGGTGAGCGCATCCACTGCGGCCCCGACGATGCCGCCGCCGTGCAGCGGGCGCGGCAGTGGTGGGCGGGCGGCGGCGCCACGCCCGTCACCTCGCTGCATGACGGTTCCTCCAGCTCGGCCTTCCTCACGGGGCTGATGTGGACCGCCATCGGGGACGAATGCCCCCAGGCCGAATTCACCGGCATGACCATGGAATACGGCACGCAGCCCCTGGAGGACGTGCTGCAGGCCCTGCGCGCCGAGCACTGGCTCCATCTCCACCCCGAGGCCTCCGCCGCACAGGCCGCGCAGATCAAGGCCCAGACGCTGGCCGCGTTCTACACCGATTCGGATACCTGGAAAGGCCAGGTCATCAGCCAGGCGCGGCAGTCGATGTTCCAGGCGGTGCAGGGGCTGAGAGACTGAGAGTCTTTTGCCCATGTCCGCCTTGCACGCCAAAACCCCCCTGCTCGTCGTTGCAAATGCGCGCCAGAGCCGGCGCTATGGCTGTGCTTCTGCAGCCCAGGATCAGCGGCGTTTTGACGCGCCTTCCGGGCATGGGCAAAAAACTCTCAGCCTCTGGGCAGGCCCTAAGAGCCTTATATGGACGCCCCGAATAAGCCAAGCCCTCACTCACTGAAGTCAAGACGGTAGAGATTGCACCCGTATATCCGGACTTGCTGTGGCCGGGGCCACGGTCCCTGATGGGATTCGCTGGTGAATGTCCTATC
>JANJSZ010000208.1 GCA_024711405.1 Acidovorax sp. | reverse complement strand
ACCCAGGCTGTCGATGCTGGAGCATCGCGGCCCAGAAGGCCGTGCAGGCTGCTGCGAAGATTGGGCTTGTTCCAGCGCATGAAGAATTGCAGGAATGTCTGAGAGTGGCAGGTCAGGTCAAGTTACGCGGGAGCGAGACGGCGCGCAAGGGGCGTGCTCCTTTTTTTGTATAAAGACAACAGACTGCGCCCTTTTATTTCAATTCACCGACGCGGGAGCCAGCGCGACGATCGGAGGTGGGCCGTTTGCGTGTATGAGACAGGTGCTATGCCATTTAGAGCGTGCGCTGGCGAGTGGCATGCACTAGACTGCTCCAAGCATTGGCAATGAAAGGCTTGTGTCCATGAGTGTGCTTTCGACGGTTGTGTTTGCGGATATCTCAGGCAGCGCGTCGTTGTATGAAACCCTGGGCAATGAGCGTGCCACCGAGGTCGTCACCCAGGTCACCCACTGGATCGGCGGCACGACAGAGGCCCATCATGGGCGCATCGTCAAATACTTGGGAGACGGTGTCCTGGCCATTTTTGGTGATGCAGCCAGTGCTGTTGCCGCTGCGGCGGCCATGTTGCGCGGACACCAGGAGCGGGTGAGCCGCTGGCCCCATCCGCTGTACATGGGCATCCGGGTGGGCGTGGCCAGCGGAGAGGTGGTGGATGTGGAGGGCGATTGCTACGGCGATGCCGTGAACGTCGCCTCCCGCCTGTGCGAGCGCGCCGGGCCCGCCGAGATATGGGCCACGGAGGCCGCGGTGCTGCTGTCGGGTGCCGCGCCCTCGGTGTGGTACCGCAAGCTGGGAATGATGGAAATCCGCGGCAAGGCCGAGATGCTGATGCTCTACCAGGTTGAGTGGCGCGAGAACGAAGAACCAGACTCGCTGACCATGCAGGCCACGCTGGCCAGCCACTTCGCGCCCGTGGACTCGATCCTGGGGCAGATCCAGTTTTCGTGGCACGGGATCGACCGGTCTTTTGCCTCGACCGACGTGCCCGTGCAGATTGGCCGCTCCACCGATGCCCGGTTGTGCATCAACGACCCGCGTGTCTCGCGCCTGCATGCGCGCATCGACTGGCACAACAGCGGCTTTGTACTGACCGATATGAGCAGCTTTGGCACCTGGGTGCGCTTTGATGGCAGCGATGTTCCCGTGCAGTTGCGCCGCGATGCCTGCATCCTGCATGGCATCGGCGAGATGGCCCTGGGGGGGGCGTTCGCTAATTCGAGTGCACCCATTATCAAATTCCATGTGGCCGGAGGCAACGCCCACCTGGGTTGAGCAGGCATGTGCCTCGCCAGGGGCGCCAGGATCGGCTGCGCCGCACTGGACGACGCGCCCCATTTTCACCACAAGATCGAGGAGACAGGCACCATGGTGTGGTTACAGCGTGCAATCGTCGCAGGGGTGGCAGCGGCCTTGCTGGCGGGGGCCGGCGTCACCCTGTATGTGCAGCGTGCTTTTCCGGCGCTGGACGGGCGCATCGTGCTGAACGGGTTGCGCGAGGGGGTCCGCGTGCAGCGCGACGCTGCCGATGTCACGCACATCCGCGCGCAGTCTGCGCAGGATGCGTGGTTCGCCATGGGTTACGTGCATGCGCAAGAGCGCACCTGGCAACTGGAATTCAACCGCCGCGTGATGCACGGCGAGCTTTCCGAAGTCTTCGGGCCCGCCACGCTGGAGACCGACAAGCTCATGCGCGCGCTCGACATCATGGGCCATGCACGCAAGCAATATGCCGGGCTGCCCGCCCACGCCCGCGATGCGTTGCAGGCTTACAGCCAGGGCATTCATGCATTCCACCAAAACCTGCCGCAGGCATTGCCGCCCGAGTTCCATGTGCTGGGGGTGAAGCCCGGCGGTACCACCGGCGCGGTCTGGGAGCCCGAGGACAGCGTGGCCTGGGCGTTGATGATGGCGCTGGACCTGGGCGGTAACTGGGGCAACGAGTTTGCCCGCCTGTCCGTGGCCAGAACGCTGGACACCGGGCGCCTGTGGCAGTTGATGCCGCCCTATCCGGGCGAGCCACCCGCTGCATCTGCCGATCTGGCATCGCTGTACCGGCAACTGGGCATCTACCGGGATGCGCAGGCGCCTTCTGCGCCCGCAGACAGCGGGGGTGAAAAGCCCGTGGCGCCGGGCGCCGGGCCGCAAGAGGCCGCGGGGGGCGTGTTTTCGCACGAGATCAGCCAGGGCATGCTGGCCTGGGCGCAGGACCTCACGCGCAATGCGGGCACATCCGAAGGCAAGGGCAGCAACAACTGGGTGCTGGCGGGCTCGCGCACGGTCAGTGGCAAACCCCTGCTGGCCAACGACCCGCACCTGGGCCTGAGTGCGCCGGCCATCTGGTATTTCGCGCGGCTGCAGGCACCGGCGGGTGCGGCTGCAGATGGCACCCCCATCGGTGCGATCGACGTTGTCGGTGCCACCTTGCCAGGGCTGCCCTTTGTGGTGCTGGGGCGCACCGGCAGCGTGGCCTGGGGGTTCACCAACACCGGCCCCGATGTGCAGGACTTGTACCTGGAGCAGATCAATCCCGCCGACCCTGCCCAATACCGCACGCCCGATGGCTGGCGGCCTTTTACGCTGCGCACGGAAACCATTCGCGTCAAGGGGCAACCGGATGTCGTGCTGCCGCTGCGCGCCACCCGCCATGGCCCGGTGCTGAGCGACGTGCAAAAGTCGCATGCCGAGGTGCTGGACTTGCGCAAATACGTGCTCGCGCTGCGCTGGAGCGCGCTCGATGCCGACAACCAGACGGTGCTCGCCGGCCTGCAGAGCAACCAGGCGCAGTCGGTGGACGCACTGTTCCAGGCGCTGGAGCCCTACCACTCGCCCATGCAGAGCGTGGTGGCCGCCGATGTGCAGGGGAACATCCGCTTCAAGGCCATGGGCAAGGTGCCCGTGCGCCATGCCGACAACGATATTCGTGGCATCGCGCCGTCGCCCGGCTGGGATGCGCGCTACGACTGGCAAGGCTGGCTGCCTTCTGCCCAGACGCCCGAGGATGATGGCCGCAGCGGCTGGGTGGCCACTGCCAACCAGCGCATTACCGCGCCCGGCTATGCGCACTACCTCACGCAAGACTGGGTCTTGCCCTACCGCCATGACCGTATCGCCCAGCTGATAGCGGCCACCCCCCGGCATGATGCGGCCGGCATGCAGGCGATTCAGGCGGATGCCTTGTCGCTGGCCACGCAGCGGCTGCTGCCCCATCTGCGCAAGGCTGCGCCGCAGCACCCGCTGGCGCCCGCCGTGCAGGCCTTGCTGCGTGATTTTGACGGGGTGATGGACGCCAGCCGGGCTGCGCCGCTGGTATTTTCGGCCTGGGCAGATGAGCTGGTGCGGGGTGTGATCGCTCCCCGTGTGGGCGACAACCGTTTCAAAGCCACCTATGGCAAACGTGACTACCGCGCTGCCCTGGAGGGCATTCTGGAGCGCAACGATGCCTGGTGGTGCCAGCCCCTGTCGTGTGCCGACCAGTCGGCCGCCGCGCTGGCGCGCGCGCTCGATCGCCTGCAGGCCGCCCACGGCGCCGACCCGGCCCGGTGGCGCTGGGGCGACGCCCACCCCGCGCTCAGCAGCCACAGGCCTTTGGGTAACGTGGCCCTGCTGGCGCCGTACTTTGATGTGAGCGTGCCTTCGCCCGGTGATGCCTACACGGTGAACGTGGGCCAGTACAACGCGGGCGACGCCAAAAACCCCTTTGTGAACCGCCATGCGGCTTCGCTGCGGGCGGTGTATGACCTGGCCGATCTGGAGCAGTCCCGGTTCATCTACCAGACGGGCCAGAGCGGGCTGGTGTTCTCGCCGCGCTACCGCGACATGCGCGCTACCTGGGTGCAGGCGGATTACCGCCACTTGCAGCGCGAGCCCGCGCACATGCGGCACGACCTGCGGCTGGTTCCTGCGCCATAGGGGGCTGTTGAGCCCCGAAGTCTTTGGCTGCGAATCCGGCAAGGCTGACCCGTGCGGCAGCACTCAACATGTGAGGGAATCATGCGGCCAGCGCTTTATGGGTAAGCGCTGGCCGCGGTGAATATGGAAGCAAATGGTTCCGTGTCAGGCAGTACGTAGATTACGCCGCTGGAGTGCCCGAACAAGGGGGCAATCCACTGGTCGTAGAACACCTCGGGCGTGTTGATGCAGCCGTAGCTGATGCGTTTGTCCTGCACGCCACGGCTGGCCAGGCGCTGCAGGCGCCGCTCGGCGGAGCTGACGCTGCGCACGCGGTGCAGCGAAACGGCGGCGTCGTAGTCGATCCAGACAATGTCTTCGCCGCGCAGGTTGCGGCCGGGCTCGGTCACAAAACGGCCGGCAGGGGTGGTGCGCTCCTCGGGCCGGATCTGGGCCAGCGGGCGCTGGCCGATGCCGGGCACCGAATGGTCGCCGCGCGCCGCGCCCAGCAGCACGGGAGCCGTGCCCAGCCACAGTGCCTGCACGGAAATGATGTGGATGCGGGCAGCCAGCTTGTCCACCACGGCAAACGGCAGGCCCTGGTTGTCCCCTGTGCCGTCGATCCAGCGTACCAGCTGGCGCGCATTCTGGCTGGTGCCGGAGGCTGGCCAGGCGCCCTTGGCAGGCTTTTCGTCCGCACGAAGGTCGGCTGGCGCCGCCTGGGCCACAGGCCATGCCGCAGCGGCCAGCGCCGAGCCCAGGCCGCACAGCACGGAGCGGCGGCGCAGGGACGGGGTGGTGCAGAAAAGGGGCACAGTGCCCCCATCGTAGCGGTTGGGCCCGCGCTGGTGCTCAGCAGCCGCGCGTGGCGGGGGGCTGCACCTCGTGCCGGGGCGCGGCGTACTTGCCCAGCTCCCATTTGGCGATGGCGTTGCGGTGCACTTCGTCGGGGCCGTCGGCAAAGCGCAGCGTGCGCGCACCGGCGTAGGCATAGGCCAGCGGGAAGTCGTCGCACATGCCGCCGCCGCCGTGCACCTGCATGGCCCAGTCGATCACCTGGCAGGCCATGCTGGGCGCCACCACCTTGATCATGGCGATCTCGGTGCGTGCGACCTTGTTGCCAGCGGTGTCCATCAGCCAGGCGGCCTTGAGCGTGAGCAGGCGCGCCATGTCGATCTTGCAGCGGGCTTCGGCAATGCGCTCCTGTGTCACGGTCTGCTGGGCCACGGTCTTGCCAAAGGCGGTGCGGGAGCTGGCGCGCTTGCACATCAGCTCCAGTGCGCGTTCGGCCAGGCCAATCAGGCGCATGCAGTGGTGGATGCGCCCGGGGCCCAGGCGCCCCTGGGCGATCTCGAAGCCCCGGCCTTCGCCCAGCAAGATGTTGCTGACCGGCACGCGCACGTTGTCGAAGGTCATCTCGACATGGCCGTGCGGCGCATCGTCGTAGCCGAAGACGTTGAGCGGGCGGATGATGGTGATGCCCTGGGTGTCGGCGGGCACCAGTACCATGCTTTGCTGTGAATGCTTGGGGGCTTCGGGGTCGGTCTTGCCCATGGTCACGAACACGGCGCAGCGCGGATCAGCGGCACCCGAGATCCACCACTTGCGGCCGTTGATGACGTATTCATCGCCCTGGCGCTCGATGCGGGTCTGGATGTTGGTGGCATCGCTCGATGCCACCTCGGGTTCCGTCATCGCGAAGGCCGAGCGGATCTTGCCTTCGAGCAGCGGCTTGAGCCAGCGGGCCTTGTTGGCTTCGTCGCCATAGCGCGCGATGGTTTCCATGTTGCCGGTGTCGGGCGCCGAGCAGTTGAACACCTCGCTGGCCCATTGCACGCGGCCCATGATTTCGGCCAGGGGGGCATATTCCTGGTTGGTCAGGCCGGCACCCTCGTAGCCCGACGCTGCCGCGCTGTCCACGGGAAGGAACAGGTTCCATAAACCGGCGGCCTGGGCCTTGGGCTTGAGGTTCTCGATGGTCTGGAGGGCGCTCCAGCGCTTGCCGGCGGCCGTGTTGGCGGCCAGCTCGGCGGCGTAGGCGGTTTCCGCCGGGTAGATGTGGTCGTCCATGAACTGGAGCAGCCTGGCCTGCAGTTCCTTGGTTTTGGGCGAGTAGTCAAAGTCCATGGGGTTCTTCTCCTTTGGTAATCGTGGGGCGGCGCCTGTGCCCTTGTTGCGTTGTCAGCCCCGCTGTGCGAACGACCAGGCCAGCTCGGCCATCGGCCGCGCCGTGTCGCCCGAGGCCTTGGCCTGTGCGTTGGAGGCGGTGCCTGCCTCCACGCGCTTGGCAATTCCTTGCAGGATGGCCGCGATGCGGAACATGTTGTAGGCCATGTAGAAGTTCCAGTCGGCACGCAGCGCCTCGGGCGTGGTGATGCCGGTGCGCTCGCAGTACAGGCGGATGTAGCTGTCTTCGCTGGGAATCCCCAGGGCGGCAAGGTCTTGCCCCGCAATGCCGCGGCCCATTGCCGCCGGGATGTGCCAGCCCATGCAGTGGTAGCTGAAGTCGGCCAGCGGGTGGCCCAGCGTGGACAGTTCCCAGTCCAGCACGGCGATCACGCGCGGCTCGGTGGGATGGAACATCAGGTTGTCCAGGCGGTAGTCGCCATGCACGATGGAAACCTTGCTTGCATCCCGCGCGCTGGCGGGCATGTTTGCGGGCAGCCACTCCATGAGCTTGTCCATTTCGGCAATGGGCTGCGTGATGGAGGCCACGTACTGCTTGCTCCAGCGGCCGATCTGGCGTTCGAAGTAGTTGCCGGGCTTGCCATAGCCGGCCAGGCCCCGGTCGGCAAACTGCACGGTGTGCAGCGCCGCGATCACGCGGTTCATCTCGTTGTAGATGGCGCCGCGTTCGGCTTGCGACATGCCGGGCAGGGACTGGTCCCACAGCACACGGCCCTGCATGCACTCCATCACATAAAAGGCGCGGCCGATCACTGATTCGTCTTCGCACAGCACATGCATGCGCGGCACGGGTACGTCGGTGCCATGCAGGCCGCGCATCACCGCAAACTCGCGTTCGATGGCATGGGCCGAGGGCAGCAGCTTGGCCACGGGGCCGGGCTTGGCCCGCATCACATAGCTGGTGGTGGGCGTGTTGAGCTTGTAGGTGGGGTTGGACTGCCCGCCCTTGAACATCTCCACGGTCAGGGGGCCGGCAAAGCCCTCCATGTTCTGCGCAAGCCAGGCGCTCAGCGCGGCGATGTCGAACGCGTGCTGGTCGGAAACGGGCCGGGTGCCAACAAAATGGTCAAAGTTGCTCATGGATGGCGAGGTGTTGGTTGTGCTTCAGTTGTCGGTTTCGGCAATGCGCATGAGCGCAGCGCGATCGCGCACCACCAGACCACCCGGCTCGATGCGGATCGCGTCCTCGCGTTCCATGGCCTTGAGTTCCTGGTTCACCCGCTGGCGCGATGCGCCCAGCAGCTGCGCGAGCTCTTCCTGCGCCAGTTGCAGTCCAATGCGCATCTCGCTGCCATCCGACAGGCTGGGAATGCCGTAGCTGCGCACCAGGTGCACCAGTTGCTTGGCCAGCCGCGCGCGAAGGGGCAGGGTGTTGAGGTCTTCCACCAGACCGTAGAGTTGCCGGATGCGCCGCGCATGCAGGCGCAGCATGGCTTCGGAGAATTCGGTGTGCGCCGCAAGAATCTTCTTGAAGTCGGCCTTGGCCACACACAGGATCGTGGTGTCGCCGTGCGCATAGGCATCGTGCGTGCGCCGATCGCCGTCGAAGATCGCCACATCGCCAAACCAGATGCCCGGCTCCACATAGGTCAGCGTGATCTGCTTGCCCGAGATGGAGGTGGAACTCACCCGCACTGCACCGCGCGCGCAGGCAATCCAGTCCTCGGGTGGGTCGCCCCGGGCGGCTATGAGGCCGCCGTCCTTGAAGCGTTTGACGTATGCACATCGGAGGATGTCGTGGCGAAGGGAGGGTGAAAGAGAAGAAAACCAGCGACCGGAGTTGATCGCTTCACGTTCATCAATGGTAAGAATCGGGTCGTCCATGGCCTGTCTTGTGTGTGACTGGAAACCGGATCATTGTCGCGTGAGGGACGGACGCCTGCCGTCAGGGGTGTCACCTGCGTGTCTGCGGCCTTCGCAGAAAGCAAAACCCCCCGAAGCCTTGTGGGGCGCCGGGGGGCGTGGATGGGCGAAGAATCGGGCGGCTATTCGTATCTCGGCGTGCGTTTTTCCAGAAATGCCGCGATACCGGCACCTGCGTTGGCATGGTGCAGGTTCTTTACAAAGTGGTCACGTTCGCTGGTCAGGTGCGTGCAGAGCGTGTTGTGGGGCGCCTCGGCCGCCAGTTCCTTGATGCTGGACAGCACGTTGGGCGCCCGTGCGTTGAGCTGATCGGCCAGCGCCAGCGCCGTCGCCAGGGCGCTGCCCGGCTCGGCC
This sequence comes from Acidovorax sp., assembly GCA_024711405.1. Classification (GTDB taxonomy): domain Bacteria; phylum Pseudomonadota; class Gammaproteobacteria; order Burkholderiales; family Burkholderiaceae_C; genus Acidovorax. Next base: position 36 of record JANJSZ010000208.1, on the reverse strand, counting down.
AAGCGGTTGACGACGCCCAGGGCGTGCAGGCGTTCT
>JANJSZ010000162.1 GCA_024711405.1 Acidovorax sp. | reverse complement strand
ACATCCGTCATGCAAACCACTGAACTGAGCCGTCCTTCCCGCCAGCAATGGGCTGTGGCCGCTGCGTTGCTGGCGCTGCTTGTCGTCGCACTGTTCCTGCAGGCCCCACACGGCGGTGCCTTCTACTGGAGTGATTCACCGCGCCATGCGCTCAACGGCGTGTTCGTGATGGACTTGCTACGCGACATGCCGCTGGACGACCCGGCGGGCTATGCCTACCGTTATTACGCCCAGTACCCGGCGCTGACCATCCTGTTCTATCCACCGCTGTTCTACGCCGTCAGCGCACCCTTTTATGCCTTGTTCGGCGTGTCACATGAGACGGCGCTGCTGGTGGTGGCCTTGCACTATCTGGCTTTCGGTTTGGGCTGCTGGCGCCTGGCGCGCTTCTGGTTCGACCAGACCGGCGCCCTGACCTTTGCGACCCTTACGTTGCTGTTGCCCGAAGTGGCTTTCTGGGGCCGGCAGGTCATGCTTGAAGTGCCGGCCTTCGCCTTTCTGGTTTGGAGTGCGGTGGCCTTTGTTGCACATTGGCGCTCGGATCGACCTGTTTACTTGTACCTGGCCGCAGCACTGTTGGTACTGGCCATGTACACCAAAATCAGTGTGGCCTTTGTCGGGCTGGTCTATGCCATCTTGCTGTTGCACCGGAATGGGTGGGTACTGCTCTGGCGAGGGCATGTGTGGGTGGTGTTGCTGCTGTCTGTGATCAGCCTACTGCCTTTGATCGTTCTCACCCTGAAGTTCGGCCAGGCCAATGTGCAGTCGGTCAGCGGAGTAGCGGATTCTGTGGCGTCACGAACCTCCATCGCGGGCTGGGTCTGGTATCTGCGGCAGATGCCGTTTCAGACGGGCTGGCCCCTGCTGCTGCTGGCGGCGTTTGGCGTGACCTGGGCGCTCGTGCGCAAGGGCCGTGTGCCACTTGCGCAGGCTTGGACCTTCTGGGGTCTGTGGTTTGTGCTGGGCTATGTCTTTTATTCGCTGATCGACCTGAAAGAAGCGCGCCACAGCGTGTACATCTTGCCGGCGTTGGTGTTTGCTGCGGTGGCTGTGGTTCAGGCGTGGGCGCCTGTCATGGTCGCACGCCTTGTGCTGCTTACACTCGTGGTTGCTACCGCCTTCGTTACCGCGCTGTGGCGGCCGGTGTACTACGTGGATGGTTATGCCCAAGTGGTGGATGAGATCGTACGCCGTGCGCCGCGAGACAGCGTGGTGATGTTTTCAGGCTACCGCGATGGCTCGTTCACCTTCAACCTTCGCGCGCGCGAAGACCGGCGCGACCTGAGCGTGCTGCGTGCAGACAAGGTGCTGCTGAGCGTGGCAGTGAGGCGCGAACTGGGCGTTGAAGACAAGGGCCTGAGCGAGGAGGAGATTGCTCGTGTCATCAACACCAGTGGTGTGCACTATGTGGTGATGCAACCGGGTTTCTGGACTGACCTGGAGGCCATGCGCCGGTTCGAGCGAGTGCTGGTCAGCTCGCAGTTTGAGGAAGTGGCGCGCATCGCGACACCGGCGAACCACCGAGCGCACGAGCGCGAGCTCGTCATCTACCGCAATCTCGGACCTGTGTCGCCCAAGCCCGATAAGCTCAATATTGAACTCAAGATCATTGGCCGAACGATCAAGCTGCAGTGAGGTTATTTGCTCAGATGGAAGCGCTTATTCTTACCCTGGACGTGACCTGCATGGTCTATCTGTGCTGGCGCCTGTTCAAGATCGACCCCAAGTCTCCCCAGAAGGCCGACCTGGGCTGGTTTTCCTACAAACGGGACAGCGATGCGTGACCTGATGTTCGCAGTCATGATGCTGCTGGCCATTCCGTTGGCCATGGCCCGCCCCCTCAATGCCTATCTTTTGTGGGGCTGGACGGGCGTGGTGGTGCCGACTGCCTACTTCTACGGCTTCATGACTGACGCCAGGGTTAATTTCCTTTTTGCGATCCTTACCATCATGTTGATCGTGCTTGGGCGCGTTCCCATTTCCACATATCAAGTCAACCGTGTTTCATGGCTCTATTTGGTTTTCTTTGCGCATGCGACATTGTCGTTTGCATTTGCCTATCCGAATAACCCATACAACGCCCAGTATTATGAATATCTGGTGAAAGGCCTGGTTTTTTGTTTGGTGATGCCCTTGTTCATTCGCGAAAGGGTACACCTGCATTCAGTGATCATCGTTATCGTTCTTGGTTTGGGGCTGCATGGTGTGCTGAATGGTCTCAAGGCGATAGCCTCAGGTGGTCAGCACAACGTGGGCGGCCCGGCTGGAACCATGATTGCTGACAACAACCACCTTTCCACTGCACTGGTGCTTTGTTTGCCATTGCTATTTTATTTGTATCAATATTCAAGAAATTTTCTTATTCGTTGGGGCTTTTTGGGTGCATTTGTTCTGGTAGCGCTTGCTGTTGGAGGTAGTGGATCCCGAGGCGGGTTCATAGCACTCTCAGTCGTCGCTTTTTGGCTGGTGTTGACCAGTCGCCGCCGTTGGACTGGACTTATTATTTTCCTGCTGCTCGCCGGTCTTTTCTTGGCTCTTGCACCAGCCGATTGGTTCAGCCGACTTGAGACCATCAAGGAGGCGAGTACAGACCAATCGTTCAACTCCCGGCTGTTTACCTGGAACGTCAGTTCAGCCATTGCACTGACCAACCCGATATTTGGCGGCGGTTTTCACGCCATTCAGACCCAGGGCGTTTGGGATCAGTTCAAGGGGGCGACTGGATTGCTCGCATTCTTGGACATGCCGGTGCCCGCCTATCGTCCCAAAGCTTCTCACAGCATTTACTTTGAGATCATGGGAGATCTTGGTTTTGTCGGGTTTGCGATCTTCATGACAATCCTGTTCCACGCCATCTACAGCCGCTTTGTCATCAAGCGCCAGGTGAAATCGTTGGGGCCTGGCTGGCTGTGGGCGCGCGACATGGCCGACATGCTCATGCTTGCAGTCATCGCCTACATGGCCGGCGGTGCGGCGGTGAGTCTCGGATACTTCGAGGCCATCTACATGGTGGTGATGCTCATGGAGATGCTGCGCCTGCATGTGGCGCGCGCTCACTCAGCAGCGACACCCGGGAGAAAAACATGATTTCCCGATTCGTCCTGAGCGCCCTGTCCAGAGACAAGCTGTCGGTCTTTCTGTTCCACAAGGTGCCGCAGCAGTGCGACCCGCTGGTGCCTGCCGACGCCAACATGAACCGCTTCGAGCACCTGCTGGACCAGACCTTTTCCCAGCTGAACGTGTTGCCACTGGAAGAGGCCATCACCCGCCTGCAGGCCGGCGTCCTGCCGCGCCGGGCCGCCTGCATCACCTTTGACGACGGCTACCCCGACTGGTTGACCGGAGTGGCCCCGACCTTGCGCAGGCGCAACCTGCATGCCACCTTTTTCATCACCTCGGGTCAGTTCGACGGCATGCCGCTGTGGCACGAGCGCATCCTGGCGGCGGTGCGCCGCCTGCCCGGGCCCATGCTGGACATGGGCATTCCCTTCCTGCCGTCGCAGCCGGTGGCCGCCACGGCCGAACGCCAGCGCCAGGTGCAGCGCCTGGAGCAAGAGCTGAAGTACCTCACGCTCTACCGGCGCGAGCAGATCCTGCAGCAACTGGAGGCCATGGCTGGCGTTCAGGCGGCCGTGGTGCCGGTGATGAGCGAAGCGCAGCTGCGCGACCTGCACAGCCAGGGCTTTGGCATCGGTGCCCACACCGCGTTGCACCCCATCCTGGACTACTGCAACGCAGAAGAAGCCGAGCGCGAGATCGGTGGCACCCGCGAGCGCCTGCAGGCCATTGTGGGTGGTCCGGTGAATGGCTTTGCCTACCCTAACGGCCGCCCCTATGCCGATTTCTCGCGCCTGCACGTGGACGCGGTGAAACGCGCCGGCTACCGCTATGCCGTTACCACCCACTGGGGCGTGGCCGATGCGAGTACATCGCCGTTCCAGATTCCGCGCTTCACCCCCTGGGCCGAGCGCGATTGGCACGTGACCTATCAACTCGTGCGCAACCTGATGACCGAGTCCATGCAGGTGTCGGAGGTGGCTACATGAGCGCTCTTCAAGCCGTCAAGTGCATGGGACGCAAGGCGCTGTACCACTCAGGTGTCTGGGGGCTGTACCACCGCGTGCGCAACCGCCAAGCGTTGACGGTACTGATGTTTCACCGGGTGCTGCCGGCCGATGACCCGGCCTTCGCCCTGGCCGAGCGCGAGTTCACCTTCACGCTGGAGGGCTTTCGGCGCGCGTTGGACTTTGTGCAGCGGCATTACCACGTGGTGACCCTGCGTCAGCTGGCTGCTGACCGCGAGCAGGGCCAGCCGCTGCCGCCCAACCCCGTGCTCATCACCTTTGACGATGGCTGGCGCGACACGGTGGTACACGCGTTGCCCGAACTGCAGCGGCGCAGCCTCTCTGCCCTACTGTTCGTGGCCTGGGATGCCATCAACCAGCACCCCGAGCGCTGGTGGCAGGACGCGCTGGTGAGCGCCATGGCACAGCCTGGTGTGCGGGCCCGGTTGTGTGAGCGGGCCGGCTGGCCTGCGCAAGACGCCGACCGCGCCGACGTGCACCGGCGCCTGTCTGCCTGGATGGCAGGTTTGCCACACGAAGCCCGTGTGGCCGCCCTGCGGGCCGGCGCCCCCGGTGTGTGGGAAGCGGTGTCCAAGCGCCAGATGATCAATGTTGACGAATTGGATGCATGGCTGAAGGCAGGCATGGAGGTGGGCTCGCATGGTATGTCGCACGCGCCGTTGACGCATTGTGACAAGGCCAGGGGCGAGCTGCAGGCGAGCTTGGCCCATTTGAAGTTGAATGCACCAGGCATGCCGGCCAACCTGTCGTTTCCCCATGGAGACCTCACTCCAGGGTTGGCACACGAAGCCAGTCAGGCCGGTTACCAGTGGTTGTTTACGAGCGATGCCCATCTGTGTGAGTGGCCCCCCAAGGTGGCGGCTGCACCTCTCATTGGGCGCATCCATCTGCCTGAGAACGAGTGGACGTGTGATAGCGATCGCGTGAACTTTAGCCGCCTCGCGGGGTTTCTGTTTGCACGGCCGCTGTGCCCCGTCTCATCGGCATGAGTGTTAATCGCGTTGAACTGTCCATCGAAGCCTGTCGTCTGGAGACGCTTCGCCCTGAGGACGTGGTTGCATGGGAGCAACTGCTTGCAGAAGCGGCCACAGGTGGTGCATTTTTTTCGCCTTGCTACGCGCAAGCTGTCCACGCTACCTTGGAGGTGGATGTCCGTGTGGTCCTTGTGCGGCGGGGACCTAAATTGGTTGGGGTCATGCCGTTGCAGCGCGCCGGTGGTTGGCTGGGCCGATGGGGTCTATACGAACCCATTGGGGGCCCCATGACCGACTATGTCGGCTTGATTGCCGCACCGGACGTACAAACCAGTTGGCCTGCCTTGCTGCGTGGCAGCGGGGTTGCGTGCCTCCACTTCACCCACCTCGACGAAACCCAACAACGCCATGGTCTTTCGGGCCATGTGCCGCGCAAGGGGCTTCGCACGGTCATTCACGCGGACGGCGGAGCTGCGCACTGGCAATGCTTGCGGGTGCAGGACAAGAAGCTGGTGGGGGACACGGAGCGGCGAGAGCGCAAGCTTGTTAAAGACTACGGAGCTCTGACGTTTCGGCTGCGGTCTGATCGGCCTAGGGAGGATTTGGAGGAGTTGATCCGCCTCAAGAGGGCGCAGTACCTGCGCACCGGTCACCCTGGCGCGCCCTTGTTCGACGAGCGCTATGCCGGCTTGTTGCAACATCTGCTCGACAACCCGAGCCCGTCGTGCGAGTCCGTGCTGAGCACGCTGACCGTTGGTTCACACCTTGTTGCTGCCCACCTGGGCATGGTGGCCAATGGCGTGTTGCACTATTGGTTCCCGGTCTATGACGAAGCTTTTTCGGCTTACTCTCCGGGACGCATTCTTTTCAGGCAGGTGTTGCTGGCCGCCAGTGGACAGGGCATTCGAACCATTGACCGGGGCGAGGGCGATACACAAGCCAAGCGGGATTTCGCCACCGAGTCTCACTTGTATTTCAGGGGCCTCGTGTCGACTGGGATGCAGGGGCGCCTGCTTGAATGGGCTCAGCGCGTTGAGTGGCGGCTGACGAACCAATCGCGCTGAACGTGCGTAAAGGCGAAACTGGCGCGAGGGCGAGGTGTTTATGGCCCAGGTGGTTCGGGTGTGTCCGCTTTTTCGAACAGAACGTCGTACTGGAAATAGGCGGCTCGCTTACTCATATTCGATTTGCGAATCGGCGAGAGGATCTGGTGCGTGAAACCGTGGCTGTTCATGATGTCGAACAACTGATCCTTCGAATTGCCAAAAAGCGTGAGGCTGTACTCTGAGACTTCGCAGACGACTGCTGCGCAGGATGCAAGTGTCTTCCGGGCGCCCAGAAGGGTCTGTACTTCCGCGCCTTCAATGTCCATCTTGATCAAGTCAATCCTTCGATCTTTGACGATCAGGTCCAGGGTGTCGACCGGCACTATGATGGCTTTTCCTGCTGAGTGCACCGGACTGACCGATCCACCCCCGAGGTTGTCGTCTCGATCAATGTGGAGTCTAGCCTCGCCGGGGCTTTGGCCAACAGCCACTGGATGCAATTCGATGATGGCCTTGTTGCGTTCGATGTTGGCATGAAGTTTTTCAATACACACCGGATTGGGCTCGACGGCAATTACCTCTGCTCCACAGTGCGCTGCGAGCAAGGAGAAGTAGCCGATGTTGGCTCCCACGTCGAGAAACACCTTGCCTGGGCCCATGCGTTGGCGGATAAGTTGGGCGATTTCTCGATCCCATTCGCCGGTGATGTTGATGCTCCGTTGAAGGAAGTCGTGGTTGTCGAGCTCCAGCAGGAAGCCATCTTTTGTTGCCCTGACTTCGGATCCGGTGAGGTGACCGTGCAAGTACCGTTGCGCCCAGGATTTACCCAGGTGGTACGGGAAATGACGGGTGTGTAGTCTGATGAGTTGGGTGAGCATGGGGCGCCTCTCGTATCAGCCATGGGTGAAAGAAGTCAGGTCTTTCTGGGCCGTTCAATGGGTTCGCCTCGGGAAAAATGACAGCACAACATAGACCGCGCATCGAAACGGCAGGTGCCAGTGGCGAATGGCACTGCGGAACGAGCGCCGGGCCACCCGGCGGTCTCCGTGCCAAAAGTGGCTATAGCCGTGATCGAAGTCGGCCTCCCCAAGGCGCTTTATGAAAGCTTGCTTGGACAGACATTCTCCATTCGGTGCGGATAAGCCCCATCGCAACGCGGCGGTTTTGAGGAGAAGCGCCAAGTGGTTTTCGCTGGATAGGCGATGCATCGCGCTAGCATTGTGAATACGATAGAGCGCTACGGGGGAAGCAAGTGCGTGCATCTCGCACAGGCGTGACGACTTGAGCCAGAAGTCATAGTCTTCGCCTTGACGCATCGCCTCGTTGAATCCACCGATGGTTTCATAAATCGCTCGGCGGATGACGGCGGTGTTCATTCCGACAAGCAATCCCGTGAGCAGGCGGGTGTAGAGCCATCCCGATCGTGCGGTCTCGCATGTGGTGACACCGGTGCAGTCCTGCATGAGTGTGGCAGTCGCCGGAAACTTGCCCTCGGCATCAACCCGCCACTTGATGAAGCCACCGAAAACCACGCCCACTTGAGGATGCTGGTCGAAGTAGTCGACTTGTGCCTGCAACTTGCCAGGAAACCACACGTCGTCAGCATCAAGAAACGCAATGAATTCGCCGCGTGCCTGTCGCATGCCGGTGTTGCGGGCGCGGGAGACGCCATTGCCTTTCTGGCGGATGACGCGCAGACGACTGTCCAGTGCTTCCAGCTGAAGATAGTCCCAGTCATCCGAGCCGTCATCGACCACGAGCAGTTCCAGGTCGAAGAACGATTGGCTCAGAACGCTCTGAACCGCTTCGCCAATGAAGTCGCGGCAGTTTCGAACCGGAATGACGACAGAGACCCTGGGCGAAGATGACGGTGTCATGGGATGGCGTGTCTGGAGTGACTATCGCGTTGGCAAGTGTTTAAGTATGCGCTGCACTTCAGCACGTATCGGCATGCCCATCATCGCGTAGGCTGCAACAGTCAGTGCCATGACGAAAAAGCCGGAGATCACGAGTTGTGCCACGGATGGTAGCCCCTGCAGGGCAGGGATGAGAATTTCCCCAGCCAGCGATCCGATCACCAACAAGGGTGTGACCGTCTTGGCGACGTCGGCCAGCCACGCCCGGGTCGATACACCGAGGACCGTGCGATTGATCCAGAGAAAGCTTGGCGCCGCCAAGACTTGACCCAGAAATAAAGCCATCGAAAACGATTGCAGGGTGGACTCAAAAACCAGCAGGACGCACGCGACTTTAGCCAACAGACCAATCAGCATCGGGAACACGGCAGCCATGGGGCGCCCCACGCTTGTCACTGCGTGAGGCGTCAAGGTGAACAGCGTGAGCACCGCAAACGTGGCGCACAGCCAGGGGATGGCCTCCACGCTGCCAAGCCAAGGGCTACCGAACAGCAGCAGCACTAGTTCCTTCCCCGTCAGGGCGATCCAGAGCAGCGTGGGCAGAATGAGGCAATTAACGATAGAGCTGGTGCGCAGGAATTCGCCGGCGATCCGGCCTTGCGCGTGGTAAACCTGCGCCAGATAGGGCAGGGCAAAGTACTGAATGGTGGGGTTGACGGCCATGGTCACCATGTTGACGGTGGCGTTGGCCCGGCTGAAAAGACCGACCATGGCGGGTGTGCTCACTCGCCCGAGGGCCACATCGGGCAGTGCGTTGTCGGCCGCACGCAGCAGGGCTGCCAGAAGGTTGCCGGCCCCAAAGTTCAACATTCGCGTCCAACCTTTGGTGCTGGGAAGCAGGGGGATGCCGCCACCATAAGCCAGGTGATAAGCAATGCCCGTGACGAGGATGTTGACCAGATTGGCCCAGGCCATGGTCATGTGCGCGAAGCCGTGCCACGCCAGCGTGACACTGGTCGAGAAATAGACCACGGTGGACACGGCAACCACGGCCGCCGACCGTTCTACCTGGAAGTTGCGCGTCAGCAGGGCTTGGGGAATGGAGCCGAAAGGGATGAAGACGAAGCCCAGGGCCAGAACCTCCACCACATCCGCAATCGCTGGCACGGCAAAGAAGCGAGCCCAGATGCCGGAGGAAAAATACAACAAGGCCGCTACCGTCCACGATGTGGCAATGAGCAAGCCCAGGGCACTGCGAATCAGCGCGGGGGGCACCTCCTTCTCGCGCTTGAGGTAGGTCGTGACCCCGAAGTCGCGAAACACGTGGGCCACGGCAATGAGCACGGCGCTCATCGAAAAAATGCCTACGTCGGTCGGCGTGAGCAGGCGGGCCAGGATGACCACCAGCAGAAAGTTCGCCAGCGTGGCCAGGTTGCTGGACACGAATTGCAGGGCGATCTTTTTTCTCATGGGTAGTCGATGATACGAGCCTAATCGGCGCCCGCCTCACGCACTGTTCCAATGACAAGGCCCCGCGGATTGGCGGGGCCTTGTCAGATCGGTGCGATGTTTTCAGCGCGGCACAATAGCCCAAGCTGGCTCTTGCGCAAAGCTGGCATCCATCTTGGGCGTCTTGCTCACCCACATGCTGTAGGCCTGCGCGGCATTTGGTACGCCCAGTGTCGCCGCGGTGGCCAGCATGGCCCTTGCATAGGCCGCGTAGCCAGCACCCCAGTCCGGGTAGCCATCAATCGCAAGGCTGCTGTCGCAAACCATGCCTGGGAAGTTTTCCTGGAGCAGGCTCCCCCAGGTCGACAGCGGCTGGTTGCTTGAGTTCTTGATCTTGAAGTAGTACCCGGGTGCTTTGGCGATGCAGAAGCCTTGGCTCTCGTTCATGAAGCGGCCGACATTGAATCCACTGAACCAGCGTAGGGTCTCCAGTGCCTTCGGGTCGGCGTTCTCGGCCAATTGCGCGAACACGATGCCCATCATGTCGTTCTGCCAAGGGCCGGTCAGGTGCGGTTCGTCGCCTTTGATGATCGCTTGCAGTGGTGAGTCCACAGTGGCTTGCGAACTCTCTGGGTATTTCGCTGCGTACCAGTTCAGATTGTTGGTCAGTTGCGTCTGGAAGTAGCCCTTCATGGCGTGCGTGTCGGGCAGGGCCCGATAGGCTTCGCCGATGGAGCGCATCGCCCACGCCTGGCCCCGCACCTGCTCGATGTAGATGAGTCCCTTGGCGCCTTCGCGGTAGCTGGGGTTGACCGAGGAGATGTTCCAGCCCGCCCAGAATAGCATTTCGTCGAGGTAGAAGGCGTCACCCGAGATCAGGTAAGGCACGTAGGCGAAGGAGGCCTGGTGGGCAGTGTCGGGTGTCCAGATGGTTGTACCGTTGCTGACCGTGGGCAGTGCGGGCGAGGAGTTGCCGTATTTCACCGTGACTGAAGGGTAGCGCTCCACGTCCAGTACCTGATCGGAGGTTTCGTCGCGGTAGTGAATGGGTGCGCTGGAGGCAGCGTCGCTCACGGAGAACATAACCTCGCGAGCGCGCTCGTCCTGGCTGATTAGGTACATGGCAGTCCATTGGGGGTACGGGCCGATGTCCGGTCGCCCACCGGTCATCGGGAAGTAGGGCTCCAGCATCAGGTTGGCCATGGGCCCCAGGGCCGCTTGTTCTGTGCGCTTCTGATTGAGGCGGGTGAGGTTTTCCGCCAACACCGTCTCCGGAATCGTCAGATTCAAGTTGTAATTCCACACCGCCTTGCTCGCCAAGAAGTAAGGCATGTTGTGCCGCACCCGCGCCAGCGGTTCGGCCGACGCGCCGGTCCACAGCACCTTGTGCCACCGCGCGTGGTGGTAGTGGGTGAACTTGGGTTGGGTGTAGATGGTGCTGCCGTTGCGCTTGACGGCAAACGAATACGTGATGTTGCCGGGGCTTGCCGTCCAGGTGCGGGTGTTTTCCATCACCACGTCGGTGCGGATGCGCTGGCCGCCGTCCAGCAGGCGGGTGTGCAGCCGGGCGCTCAGGTGCGGGTGTGGCGTGCCCGTTGCCTTGTTCTTGAACGGCAGGGCAACGGTGTACTCGGTTGCCACGGCGCCGGCCAGGCGGCGGCCGGTGTTGTTGGTGATTTGCGTTGCCAGTTGGGCTTGGGGTTGTGCCACCAGCGTGGCGGTCACGTTGCCACTGGCGTCATACACCTGTGCTTCGAGCTCCAGGTTCCAGTCGGGGGAAGCGGGCACGCTGGGGGTGCTGCTGGACTTGGCGCCCGGAAAGATGTTGATGATGCGTGCTTCACCCGGCTGCACATTGCTCAACTGGGCGCTGAGCACGGCGAATCTGGCAGACCCATCGCGGTGGGACGAGATCTCGTCGGCCTGCAAGGGAATGGTCGCACCGCCCACTTGGGCGACCAGTCCTTGCGTCGTGTGCTGCCAGTCGCCCGCTTTGAAGGGTTGACCAAAGGTGACTGGCAGGCTGGCCTGCGCCTGGGAGCTGGTGGAGGCCACTTCCACGCAGGTGATGGCACCTGCTGCACAGCTGAATGGAACATTGGCGATGGGCGTGGGCGCTGGTGGCAGGGTGGAAACTGTCGTGGTCGATACGGTGCCATCGGTTGTAACGGTCTCCGTGGTGGTCACGGTGTCCGAGGTCGTTGTGGACTGGGTTGATGTCGTCGCCGATGGCCGCTGGCGCTGGCCTTGACGCGCCAGTTCCATGTTGGACTCGGACGCTTGCGCGGACTCGATGCCCAGTGTGGCGCTGTCGCCGCCGCCACCGCAGGCCGATAAGGTGGCCAATAGAAGCAGGCCTGTAAGCCCGTTGCGACAATTATTTCTAATTGTGTCTTTCTGGAAAACTGAAGTGCTCATGTATTTCGGGGCATCCGATGGGAAGGGGTTGCTGGTATGTGCTGGCAGGTGGCTTGCGCCGCCGCAGGGTAGGGCCATGAAACCCGGCCTACCTTGAGCGCATCGGGGGTGAAAGAGCTGCGCGACAAGCGTTGGTGTGGTGGTCTTGACCACGGACGCAGACCGTGCGGGTCTTCGGCAGACCAGGAATTGTCCGGGAGGGCGTATCTAAAGAAGAAACCGTATGTCACAGCCGGCAGCACCGTGAGGCGGTACCGTGGCTTCGTTGGCTGGCCGGCTCGGAGCGCTTGCAGATGGGCTTTTGATGTGCTTAAAAATTAAGCAAAATCAATAGCGAAGAACCATGATAGATGGTGCCAATGGGGGCAGTTTTGCGCAGCAACAGCGAGGTATCGGGATCTTCGGTGGACCTTGCGGCTGGGGCGGGTTTGCTGGGGCCGTGCGGGAGGTTTGCGCTGCACCCTGTAATGGAAACATTTTCAAACATATCCCCGTGAACCGGAACAAAAAACCTGCGCTTTGCGCCGCATTTCGATGCGGCGCCAACAGCCCAGGGCGTTGCTGGAGGGCGGTAATTTGTCTAAAAGTGCGCTTCCATTGCTATTGATTAAATAGCTGTTGGTGCTTTGCTGTTCTGCATTAGTTGCTGTTTCTTTTGAATTATTGTTTGTGGCAGGCAAAAAGAGCGATGTGCCTGAAGGGTTATCTGCTACAACGGGCCTCACTTCATGGAGGAGGGGAGAGTGGTCCAGACATCGAACTTGCCTCTGGTCGTGGACTTGGACGGCACCCTTACGCCCACGGACACCTTGCTGGAGTCCTTGGTCCGACTGCTCAAGCGTTCTCCGTGGAGCGTTTTGCGCTTGCCTTTGTGGCTGATGCGTGGCCGGGCAGGGTTCAAGGAGGCCATTGCGTCCCGCGTCACCCTCGACGCTGAAAACATTCCCTATTGCACACCGCTGCTGGAGTACCTGCGCGCAGAGAAATCCAGGGGGCGGGAAATCGTCCTTGCCACGGCGGCGCACCACACCACCGCCCAGGGGGTGGCAAGGCACCTGGGGATTTTCGACAAGGTGCTTTCCACCCACGGTGGCAACAATCTGAAAGGCCGGACGAAACTCCAGGCGATTCAGGCACAAGTGGGCGAGGCGTTTGTCTATGCCGGCGATGGCAGCGCCGATCTGCCGATCTGGAAGCAGGCCCAGGCGGCAATTCTGGTGGGTGTGGCGCACCGTACAGCGGCCCAGGTGCGGCGCGCAGTGCCCATCGAGCGCGAGTACCCGAAGCCGGCCAGCGGCATGGCAGTGTGGCTGCGGGCCCTGCGGGTACACCAGTGGATCAAGAATCTGTTGCTGTTCGTTCCGCTGCTCACCACGTTCGAATTCACCCGCATGGACAAGCTGGCCAGCATGGCGCTGGCCTTTGCCGCGTTTTCCCTCGCCGCATCCGCAACCTATATCGTCAACGACCTGTGGGATCTCGAAAGTGACCGCGCTCACCCCCGCAAACGCCTGCGTCCCTTTGCCAGCGGCGCGCTGCCGATTCTGCAGGGGCTGCTGGTGGCGGGCATCGCGCTGGTGTTGGCCCTTGGCCTGGCCAGTGCCGTGTCGCAAGGATTTCTCGGGATGCTGGTGACGTACCTGGTATTGACCAGCTTCTACAGCTGGGTGATCAAGGAATACGTGTTGATGGACGTGCTCATGCTGTCGCTTCTCTACACCATTCGCATACTGGCAGGCTCGGTGGCGATCGGTGCGATCACCAGTTCCTGGCTGTTGGCCTTTTCGGCATTCATATTTCTGAGCCTGGCCTTGGTCAAGCGCTGTGCGGAACTGGTGTCGTTGAAAGACGCCGGCGCGGGTGCGACCCGTGGACGCGATTACCGGGTAAGCGATCTGGTGGTGCTGTGGCCACTGGGTGTGGGCGCAGCGCTGTGTGCCGTGGTGGTGTTCGGCCTGTTCATCAGCGCGCCCGAGACCCAGGCGCGCTACGCCACCCCGCAAATGTTGTGGTTCGTGGCCATCGGCTTGGTGTACTGGATGGCACGCCTGTGGATCAAGACATCGCGTGGGGAGATGCACGATGACCCGGTTGTCTATGCCCTCAAGAACCGTGGCAGCCGCCTGACGGTGCTGGCCATGATCGCTGCAGCCATGGCAGCGCATTTTTTCACTTGGGAGCTTTATCCATGAACACCTTTGCGATTGCCCTGCTGAGCGTCGCGCTGTCGGTGGCTGCGCAGTTCTTGCTGAAGGCTGGCATGTCGGACCCGGGGGTGCGGGATGCGATGGCGCAGCCGCATTCGCTGGTCCATCTGGTCTCGGTGATGGCCAACCAATATGTGCTGGGGGGATTTGTGTTGTATGGCCTGGGGGCCGTCATCTGGCTGGGCGTGCTGTCGAAATGGGATGTCAGCAAGGCCTATCCGCTCGTCGGTCTGGGGTTCGCCCTCACGGTGGTGGTGGGGTTCGCGTTGGGCGAGCAGGTATCCCCGTTGCGCGCGGGCGGGGTTGCATTGATTTGTGCGGGGGTTTTTCTGGTGGCACAGTCCTGAAAATCCACCGGCCGCTGGATGGAGCGGCGTCGCTATGATGCCTTTTGGCATTCCAGCGCGGCACAGTTTTTTAATGAGGCGTCATGAAAATCACAGTCATCGGGACAGGGTATGTGGGGCTGGTCAGCGGGGCCTGCCTCGCCGAGGTGGGCAACGATGTGCTGTGCCTGGATCTCGACCAGGAGAAGATCCGGGTGCTGGAGACGGGGGGGATCCCCATTTATGAACCCGGCTTGCAGGACATGGTGCAGCGCAATGTAGCGGCCGGCCGCTTGCACTTCACCACGGATGTGGCGCGCGCCGTGCAGCATGGCACCCTGCAGTTCATTGCGGTGGGTACGCCGCCCGATGAAGACGGCTCGGCCGACATGCAATATGTGCTGGCTGCGGCGCGCAATATCGGCCGCCTCATGACCGACTACAAGGTCGTGGTGAACAAGAGCACGGTGCCTGTGGGCACGGCCGACAAGGTGCATGCCGCCATTGCCGACGAACTGCGCCAGCGTGGCGCGCAGACACCTTATGCGGTGGTGTCCAATCCCGAGTTTCTCAAGGAAGGTGCGGCGGTCGAGGATTTCATGCGCCCGGACCGCATCATCGTCGGCGCCTCCGACGAGCAGGCCATTTTGCTCATGCGTGCGCTGTACGCGCCGTTTCAGCGCAACCGGGATCGCTTGGTCGTGACGGATGCCCGCAGCGCCGAGCTGACCAAATACGCCGCCAACGCCATGCTGGCCACGCGCATCAGCTTCATGAACGAGCTGGCCAATCTGGCCGAAAAGCTGGGTGCCGACATTGAAATGGTGCGCCAGGGCATGGGCTCAGACCCGCGCATCGGCTATCACTTTCTGTACCCGGGCTGCGGCTACGGCGGTTCGTGTTTTCCCAAGGACGTGAAAGCCCTCATCAAGACCGCGGCGGCCGATGCAGGCCTGAGCCTGAAGGTGCTCACGGCGGTTGAAGACGCCAACGCCGCGCAAAAACATGTGCTGGGCCACAAGATCAAGCGGCGGCTGGGTGAAGACCTCTCGGGTCGGCATTTTGCGGTGTGGGGCCTGGCGTTCAAGCCCAATACCGACGACATGCGCGAAGCGCCCAGTTTGGAGCTGCTGGCCGACCTGCTGGCTGCCGGGGCCACCGTCACCGCCTACGACCCGGTGGCAATGTCGGAGGCACAGCGCGTGCTGGGGGACGAGCCGCGCATCCGCTATGCGCAGACGCCCAACGAGGCCCTGGAGGGGGCGGACGCGCTGGTCATCGTGACGGAATGGAAAGAGTTCCGCAGCCCTGACTTTGAACTTCTCAAGGCGCGGCTCAAGCAGCCACTCATCGTGGATGGCCGCAACCTTTACGACCCTGCCTGGGTGCGCAGCCGGGGGTTCGACTACCTGGCCATCGGCCGCTGAGCGAACAGGGCAGGGCGACGGCATGCCCGGCGACGTGTTCGAGACCGAGGCCTGGTTTGCCAATTTGCGGGCCCATGGTTTCGAGCGGGCGCCCCACCGGCACTGGACATGTTCGCTGCCTGTGTCGTTGGGGGCGGGCACTGCACACCTGCACCTGATGCAGCAGGCGCCCGGTCAGCCGCTGGCTGCGCTGGGCAACTACTACAGTTGCCTCTATGGCCCGGTGGGCTCGGCGCAAGCGGTTGGCGAGCTTTCTGCCCAGCAGTGGCAAGCGTTTGCAAAGGCACTGCGGCAACTGCCGGGTGGCGCCGTGCTGCGTCTGCAGCCGCTGGATGCCGACAGCGCGTGGCTGGCGGCGCTGCAGGGCGGGCTGCAAGCTGCCGGATACTGGACCGACCGGTTTTTTTGTTTCGGTAACCACTACCAAATCGTTCCGCAAGGCGGGTTTGCTGCGTATTGGCAGCAGCGGCCGTCGGCGCTGCGCCACAGTGTGGAGCGGGGCCGGCGCCGGCTCGACCGTGCGGGAACCTGGCGCATCGACATCCATACCGGGGCATCGACCGACGTGGACCGGGCCTTGGCCGCGTACCAGGCGGTCTATGCCCAAAGCTGGAAGCAGCCGGAGCCTTGTCCCGGCTTCATGCCAGGGCTGGTACGCACTGCCGCGCACGAAGGCTGGTTGCGGCTGGGCGTGCTGTGGCTGGGCGAGCAGCCCTTGGCCGCGCAGGTCTGGCTGGTGCATGGCGGCAAGGCCAATATCTACAAACTGGCTTATGTGAAGGGGCAAGACCGCTTGTCGCCCGGCTCGGTCCTCACGGCGGCACTGATGGCGCATGCCATGGACGTGGATGGGGTGCGGGAGGTCGACTATCTCAGCGGTGACGACGCCTACAAGCGCGACTGGATGGCCCAGCGCCGCGAGCGTGTGGGGCTGGTGGCTTTCGATCCGCGCAGTTTGCACGGTTTATGGGCGGGTGGTCGGCATTCTATGGGGGCGTGGATGGGGCGGATGGTCCAGCGGCTGCCGGTTGTGGTCAAGCAAAAGAAACCATGGGCACCTCGTGAAACGTAAAAGGGAACGTGTTCGCGTTCCCTTTTTGTTTTCAGGCCTTTGGAGAGCGGGCGCAGAGAGACTCCTTGCTATTCATTTGGCAGCTGATTTCCGGCGGCTAGCACCCAGGCCAAGCAAGGCAACGCCGAGCAGTGCGAGGCTGGTTGGTTCCGGAACCTGGAAGCTGCCTCCTGTAAGGGCCAGCCTGATGACCATGTCGTCGTGGTTGTCGTCACCACTGGCGCCGCCGTCATCCAGGAAGAGCCAGGCAACCTGACCTGAGCCAGGGGTGCTGCCATTGATGGTCGTGTCGAAGGTATTGCCGAGTGTGACGAAAAAGTTGGGCACCGCCAACGCCACATTGCCGTCGTTGGCTCCGTTGACAAGATTCGGTGCACCGCCCAGCCCCGAGAAGTAAAAGTTGAGCAGGCCAGAGGCAACATTGGTCAAGTTGCAAGTTGAGCCGACTTGGGCTCCAGTGATTGTGTTCCCTCCAAGGTGGTCAAATCCGCAGGCCCCAAAATCGAAGGAGTTGCTATAGCCAGCTTCTGCGCCGAAATACTGCACAGAAATGTTGGCGGGACCTCCGAGCAGATAGAGGTTTGCGTTGAACCAACCCTCCACGGGACCACTGCCAATGGCCGCAAGGTAGTCGTTGGTGGCGGCTCCTCCGGGAATCGATCCGACGAACGTTGCATGGGCAGGTGCCGCAACCAGCGCGGCCACTGCCAGTGCGCCTGCTGACAGGGTTTGGCGAAGGAATTTCATATCGTGCTCCTTGAGTTCAAAAGGTGCTGCAGAGACCGCGGGATTGCGGTTTACGCTGAGAATGCATGTTGCATGCCAATTTTGAAAATCAAATAAAATCAAGGACTTGCGATAAATTTCGTGTTGTCTATCCATTCGGATGTAATAAATTTCGACGGTGTCCCGGTGGGCGTGTTGATTGCCCGCCACCAGGGCTGTTTTTTCCCTCCATGCCTGCGAGCGTGGTTCGAATCTGGGTGGTGTGCGTGCACAGGCGGGTTACCCCAGAAGATCCGCAGATGCCAAGCCGCCATCGGTTTTTCCACCGATGAGGCGCTCAAGTGAATGGGCGTACGAGTGGGTCCAGCCAGTCCCGTACCAGGGCTTGCACGGATTGCTGTGACTGGGGTGTGGAGCAGGTGTGATCGGCCAGGGGCAGTGTGTGCCGGATGAGTGCTGCTTTTCGGGACCAGCCGACCCAGCCGCTGCGGGTGTTTGCGTGTTCGACGAATTCCAGTGCCGTGAGGTCGCGCTCGCTCAGCAATAGCAGGATAGGCCCAGGAAACGCCTGCCAACCTTGCGCCATGCGCTCTTGAAATGTGATCGTTTGGGGCGATTTTTTCCGCATGGTGCGCAGGTTGCTCCCCAGGCCACGCAGCGCCTGCCAGCCCACCCCGCCGGCGACCAGTTTGCGCCAGAAAGCGGGTTCCAGGAGGCGCTGGCGGTAGTAGTGCTTGACCCGTGCGCGGGCCAGTCCGGCGTCGGAGCGTACCCAGGGGTTGAGCAGCACCAGTCCCGTCACCCGCGGGTCATGCCTGGCCTGCAGGTAGAGCAGGCTGGCCGAGGCTCCGTCGCACAGGCCCCAGAGCACGGCCCTGTTCACCTTCACGGGGTGGCTGCACAAGGCGTCGATGGCTGCGGCAATGTGGGGGGCGGAGTCTTCAAAGGGCACGGGATCGCCTGGGCTGTCCCCCATGCCGGGAAAGTCAAAGCGCAACACCGGGTAGCCTGCGGCAGCCAGGAATCGGGCAAGTTGCACGAACTGCCGGTGGCTGCCCGCTCGGTATTGCGCGCCGCCCACGACAATCACCACGCCCATGCTGGACTGGGGTGTGTCCGGTGCGGGCAGGCTGACGATGCCCAGCATGTCTTGCGCGTTGGGGCCGGGGATGACCAGGGGTTGTTCTTGGCAGTTCATGGCGTCTTCACCTGCGTGCCTGCTCCGTGGAGCATGTCGAGCGTTGCCTGCAACAGGGCGGGTGCTTCATCGTGGGCCACGGTTTGCCAGAAAAGCGGGCCCGTGAGCGCCAGTGCAGACACCGCCCAGCCTGCGTCGCGCCAAAGGGCGAGCTGCTGGACTGAGGCCGGAGTCAGCATGGGCTCTGCCTGGGCTGACAACTCCAGCCAGACCAGCCGACCTGGGAGCCGCTGGGAGGGCTGCAGCCGCGCCGCAGCCAGACCCTGCGCCAGCGCTGGTGTCAGGGTGTAGCCGGCAATGTCCACGGACTGGTCCTTGTCGAGCAGGTACGCTGGCGGCGGCCCGTTGGCGTTGCCAGTGCCAAGCCACTGGCTGGCTGTGTGCAGGCGCAGAAATTGTTGCAGCTGCTGCTGCCCGCTGAGGGTCGGCTGCCACAGCAGCAAATGGCAAGGATCGGCCAGCTCGCTTGCAAGCGCCGTGGCGAGCAGGGCGCCGGCGCGCAGGCCCCATAGCCACAGCGGGCCCCTGGCGTGTTCTTGCAGCCAGCGGTGGGCCAGCCGCGCGTCCTGCAGCCAGGCCTGCCAGGTGGCATCGGCAAAGTCGCCTTCGCTGTCGCCACAGCCCAGCAGATCGATCTGCAGCACGCCGTAGCCGGCTTGCGCCAGCGCCCTCGCTTGCTGAGCAACCACGCGCCGCGTGCCATTGAGCTCTTCGGCAAACGGGTGCAGATACAGCACGCAACCCCGGCGGGCATCACCCTGCGGAGGGTGGAACAGGCAAAAGCGCAGCCCGGTGTCGGTCGGCAAGAAAAATGCCTGCGGCAGGGTGGCGCGCCCGACAAGGCTCATGGGTCCTGCCGGGCCAGCGCCTGCCCCACCAGGTCGCTCAGACTGCCCACGGTGGCGAACACCGCGCCACGGAGGTCTTCATCGCTGAAGGTGATGCCGAAGTGGTTTTCCAGACCGGTGAGCAGTGCCAGCACGGCCATGGAGTCGAGCTCCGGCAGGGCGCCCAGCAGCGGGGTGTCGCGCGTGAAACCCGCGGTGCGACCTTGCAGGCTGAGTGCGCTGTCGAGCACGTGAAGGACTTGATCGGTCAGGTTCATGGCGGGTGGGGTGTGTGGCGGGGTTGCGGATGGATTCTAGGCAGGCCGCGGGTTGCGTGGGGCGGGCCACTGGGAAGCATGGCAATGACTTACCATCCGCCACATGCCCCAAGCGCCGGATTTTCACAGCGGAGTGCCCCCCGTTTTGCTGCACGAGCTGCCGGCCCGGGCGGCCGCCTGTTGGCCGGATCACCGGGCCTTGACGGTGGAGGGGGTGCACCTGTCGTATGGCGACCTGCAGTCGCAGATGGAGCGCTGCACGGCGGGCCTGCTGGCCCTGGGGCTGGAGCGCGGGGCCCGCGTGGTGGTGTACCTCGAAAAGCGGGTGGAAACCGTGGTGGCCAGCTTTGCTGCACCTGCCGCAGGCGGTGTGCTGGTGCCCGTGAATCCCTTGCTGAAGGCGGGGCAGGTGGCGCACATTCTGCAAGATGCGCAAGCGCAGGTGCTGGTGACATCCGCTGCGCGCCTGGCGGTTTTGGCCCCGGTGCTGGCCAACTGCCCCGGGCTGCGGCATGTGGTGCTGTGTGATGGGCACCCGCCGGCCGCTCCAGATGTTTTTTCGGTGCACGTTGGCGTGCATGCCTGGTCCGATGTGCTGGCCAGTCAGCCGGTTGCGCCGCCCCGGTTGCTGGACATGGATGTGGCGGTGATTTTTTACACCTCCGGCAGCACGGGCCAGCCCAAGGGGGTGGTGCTGTCGCACCGCAATCTGGTGGCCGGCGCCACCAGTGTTGCGAGCTATCTGCACAACCACGCCGATGACACTTTGCTGGCAGTGCTGCCACTGTCCTTCGATGCCGGGTTCAGCCAGCTCACCACGGCCTTTCTGGTGGGCGCGCGCGTGGTGCTGCTCAACTACCTGTTGCCGCGCGATGTGTTGCAGGCCATGGTGCGCGAGCGGGTCACGGGCCTGACGGCAGTGCCGCCGCTGTACATGCAGCTGGCGGCGCTGGACTGGCCGGCCGGTGCCGCGCAACATCTGCGCTATTGGGCCAACACCGGCGGGCGCATGCCCCGGGCCACGCTGCAGCGCTTGCGCGACCTGGCGCCCGCAGCTTCGCCCTTTCTGATGTATGGACTGACCGAGGCGTTTCGTTCCACGTTTCTGCCACCCGACGAGGTGGACCGGCGGCCCGATTCCATCGGGCGGGCGATACCGAATGCCGATGTGCGCGTGCTGCGCGAAGACGGCAGCGAGTGTGCCGTCAACGAGCCTGGCGAGCTGGTGCATCGCGGCCCGCTGGTGGCCCTGGGCTACTGGCGGCAACCCGAGGCGACCGTGCAGCGTTTCAGGCCCTGGCCTGCGGATCTGCTGCCTGCGGGTGGCGACTGGCGGGCGCCAGAGCGGGCGGTGTACTCGGGCGATACGGTGCGTCGCGATGCCGATGGGTTCCTGTATTTTGTGGGCCGGCGCGACGAGATGATCAAGACATCGGGCTACCGCGTCAGTCCCACCGAGGTGGAAGAGGTGCTGTATTCCAGCGGCCTGGTTGCCGAAGCGCTGGTGCATGCGGTGCCCGACGAGGCGCTGGGCAGCGCCATCTGTGCGGCGTTGCTGGCTTCGCCCGAGGCCAGCGGCAACGCCGGCGCGGACAGCGCGGCCCTTCTGGCGCATTGCCGCGCGCATCTGCCCGCGTACATGCTGCCCAAAGCACTGGAATGGGTCCGCCAACCCCTGCCGCGCAGCCCCAATGGCAAGCTGGACCGCCAACGCTGGATACAGGAATATGGATCGATTCGACACCTCCCGCGATGAACTGCAGGTCGGCGGCATGCCGCTGTCCTTGCTGGCCGAACGGGTCGGCCAGACGCCTTTTTACGCATACGACCGCGCGCTGATCGCGGCGCGCATCGCAGCCGTGCGGCAGGTGCTGCCGCAAGGCGTGCACCTGCACTACGCCATCAAGGCCAACCCCATGCCGGCCCTGGTGGGCTTTGTGCGCCCGCTGGTCGATGGCATGGACGTGGCTTCGGCTGGCGAACTCAAGCTGGCGCTGGATGCCGGCGCGGATGTCCAGTCCGTGGGCTTTGCGGGGCCGGGTAAAAGCGATGCCGAGTTGCGCCGGGCCGTGGCCGCAGGGGTGTTGTTGCATGTGGAGTCGGCGCGCGAACTGCGGGTGTTGGCCGATGCCGCGCAGGCGCTGGGGCGGCCGGCGCGCGTGGCACTGCGCATCAATCCGGATTTCGAATTGCGCGGTGCCGGCATGCACATGGGTGGCGGCCCCAAGCCCTTCGGGATCGACGCCGAGCAGGTGCCGGCCTTGTTGCGCGGCATGGTGCCGCACGGCGTGGCGTTCGAGGGTTTCCATCTCTATCCGGGCTCGCAGAACCTGCGTGGCAACGTGATTGCGGAGAGCCTGCGCCGCTCGCTCGACCTGGTGCTGCGCCTGGCGCAGGATGCACCCGCCCCCGTACGCCACGTCAACCTGGGCGGCGGCTGGGGCATACCGTATTTCCCGGGCGAGCACGCGCTGGACCTCGCTCCCGTGGCCGATGCCCTGGCACGGGTGCAGGCCGACCTGGGGCGTGCGCTGCCTGCGGCGCGGCTGGTGCTGGAACTGGGGCGTTATCTGGTGGGCGAGGCGGGCATTTATGTGGCGCGGGTGATTGACCGCAAGGTGTCGCGTGGACAAGTGTTCCTGGTGACCGACGGTGGCATGCACCAGCATCTGGCTGCGTCGGGAAATTTTGGCCAGGTGATCCGGCGCAACTACCCGGTGGTGATTGGAAACCGGCTGCAGGCGCCCGGGCGCGAGAGCGCCTGCGTCGTGGGGCCGTTGTGCACCCCGCTGGATGTGCTGGCCGACTGGATGGAACTGGCTGTGGCGCAGCCCGGTGACCTGGTGGTGGTGTTCCAGTCCGGGGCCTATGGCGCGACGGCCAGCCCGCAGGCCTTTTTGGGGCATCCGCCATGTCCCGAAGTGCTGGTGTAGAAGCACGCAACGCAACGTCCGCCGCTGTCCGTGCGGGCATGCCGGGCTTGTGCGGCTTATGCTTCGCGGCAGCAGCCCTGGGTGTCGCCGGTCAGCACCCCGTGGCGCCCGCTCTGGCCGTGGTGGTGCTGTGCACCGTGGTGGCCTGGGCCGCCTGGCGGCCTGGCGACCTGTGGTTCCTGTTGCCAGCGTTTTTGCCGGTGGCCAGTTTCGCACCCTGGACGGGCTGGTGGCTGGTGGACGAATCCGACCTGCTGATACTTGCTGCCATGGGCGGCGCCTACCTGCGCTGGAGCCTGGATGCATGGCGCAGACCCGCCGCCGTTTTCCACTGCACGCCGCGCAGCATGCGTTGGGTGTACCGGGTGCTGCCACCGGTGCTGCTGCTGGGCGTGTGGCGCGGCTTGGACGATGCGCGTGGCGCCGCGCCGTGGACCGCATTGCTGGCGGACCTGTGGGCCCACGGGGTTTATGGGGACTACGACCTGCCCGGCAATACGCTGCGTGTGGCCAAGAGCCTGGTGTGGGGGCTGCTGCTGATGCCCGCGCTGTACCGCGCGGGCGAGGGTGCCCCCCTGCGGCTGGCGCGGGGCATGGTCGCCGGGCTGGCACTGGTCTGCGCCGCGGTGGTGTGGGAGCGCGGCGTTTACGTGGGTGGTCTGGACTTTAGCGACCACTATCGCATTACGGCCTGGTTCTGGGAAATGCATGTCGGCGGCGGCGCCATCGACGTCTATCTGGCGTTGGCATTGCCGTTCGCATGGTGGGCGGCATGGACTGCCCCCCATGGCTGGCGCTGGTGCGCGGCGGCGGCGCTGGTGCTGGTGTCGATCTATGCGGTTCTCATGACGTACTCACGCGGCGTTTATCTGTCTGTGGCGCTGGCATGGATGGCACTGACCGTGTTGGCTCACAAATATCGCCTTGTTGCGCCGGATGGTTCTGTAGGGCATCGGCGGGCAATGGTGTGCCTGCTGGTGGCGTTGGTGGTGGAAGCGCTGGGTGTTTTGCTGGGCGGCTCATTCATGCCGGGGCGGCTGGCCCGATCCGATAAAGACCTCTACCAGCGATTGGCCCATTGGCAGCGCGGTGTGGACTTGTTGAAGACGCCCAGCCAGTGGGTCCTTGGGCTGGGGGTGGGGCGGTTGCCGGCGCATTCCAGCACGCAGACCATGGAGGGGGCCTTGCCAGGCCAGGTGCGCTGGGTGCGCGGTACGAATGGCAGCAGCCAGGTGTGGCTTTCGGGGCCCGCACGACCGGGGGGCAGGGGCGAGCTGGCGCTCACCCAGCGCGTGGCATTGGCGCCGGGTGGCGCCTACAGCGTTCGCTTGCACGGGTACGCCGGGGCGTCCGCGCTGTTGAAGGTTCAGCTGTGTGAGCGGCATCTGCTGTACTCCTTCCGGTGCCAGGAGCAAATGCACCATGTGCTTGCATCGGGCGATGAAGCGGGCGGCTGGCTGGAATGGCGTTTGCAGGGCCCCGCTTTTGCGCCGGAGGGGGCCCTTTCTGCCTGGAGAGAGGGTGTGCTGTCGATCACGGTGGTGCAGGCAAAGACGCCTGTGCGCCTGGACGCGGTGGAACTGATCGATCCACAGGGCCGGCAGATGCTCAAGAATGCAGTTTTTGCACAAGGGCCGCGGCACTGGAGCAGCATCGCCCACGCGAACTTCCTGCCCTGGCATATCGACAACATGCTGCTGGAACTGTTGATCGAACGTGGGTTGCTGGGATGGGTGGTGCTGGCCGCATTGGCGGTTGGGGCGCTGATGCGGGTCGCTCAAGGTGTTGCCCGGAAAAACGCTTTGGCCCTTGTGGCGGGCGTTTCAATGGCTACTACCCTCCTGATTGGAGCGGTAATTAGCACCATTGAAATTCCACGCGTATCCATTATGCTTTGGCTGTTGCTTATCGTATCAACCCTGGTTCGCGACCCATCACTGAACCACAGTGTATTGAATCCGATGAGAGATAGTGATTGACTCGGATTCATTGGGTTGTCAAGCAACTTTTGACATGTCGAGCATTGGGATGCAGCGCAAACGCCTTGTTTCATGAATTGCCGAACGAGGGCGATTTACTGGCACGTGTTTTGGCATCCGGCAATCGGATTTGGCAGGGCGTGGCAATGATCAAAATTTTCAGCCATTATTTTCACCGGCGCACCATGTTGCAGGTCCTGCTGTATTCGGTGCTGATCGTCGGCACGTTGATTGTCTCGTTGACGATGCAGGCAGGGATGGGCATGTTCAATGTTGCTGCGATCGCCTCGGGAGTCATACGGGGGGGGTTGATGGCCGTCGGTATTCTCACCGTGAATTTCGCTCTTGGCCTGTATGAGCGCCCCAGCAAACTGACCGTGGGTCAGGTCCGGGCGCGGGCTGTGCTTTCCTTTCTGTTCTCGATGGCGATTGCCAGCGGGATCTTGTTCCTCTTGCCGCTGCAGTCCCCTTACCAGAATGAACAGGCATTGGTGGCACTGCTGTTGATCGTCAGCGGGCTGCTGATCATTCGATTATTCGGGGGCGAAATATTGCCTGTGTCGTACACGCACCAGCGTGTCCTGGTGTTTGGCACGGGGCCACGTGCGTGCATCGTGGGTCAATCGTTACAGGCCAATGATCCGGGGATCGAATTGGTCGGTTATTTTTCCGGGCCCCAGGAAAAAGAACCCAGCGTTTCCGAGCGCAACATTCTTTCTTCCGGGAAAACACTGACCGATGTGGTGAAAAATCACCATGTGGATGAAATTGTGGTGGCCCTGAATGAGCGCCGCGGCGGGAGTATGCCGATGCGTGAATTGCTCGACTGCAAGCTCAATGGTATTCAGGTCATCGACATCGCCACCCATTTCGAGCAGTTCCTGGGGCAGATCCATCTGGATGCAGTGTCTGCAGGATGGCTGATTTTTGGCGACGGGTTCAAGCAGGGATGGGTGCGCTCGATTGTCAAATGGCTGTTTGACATGGTGGGGGCGATGGTGTTGCTGTCACTCTCCTCTCCCGTGATGCTTGTCACGGCGCTCTTGATTTATCTCGAAAGTGGTGGGCCTGTTCTCTATCGCCAGGAGCGCGTCGGACTCAACGGCCGGATTTTCAATGTGATCAAGTTCCGCAGCATGCGCAACGATGCGGAAAAAGACGGCACGCCCCGCTGGGCCAGTGCCCAAGATGCGCGGATCACGCGCGTTGGAAAAATCATTCGAAAATTGCGCATCGATGAACTCCCCCAGCTGTTGTGCGTGCTCAAGGGCGACATGAGCCTGGTGGGGCCCCGGCCTGAACGCCCCTATTTTGTGGACCGCCTCACGCTCGAAATTCCTTACTACGCATTGCGGCATGGCATCAAACCAGGATTAACCGGATGGGCCCAGGTTCGCTATCACTATGGAGCATCGATCAAGGATACGCAGCACAAGTTGCAATACGACCTTTACTACGTCAAAAACCATTCCTGGTTTCTTGATCTGGTCATTCTGTTCGAAACGGTGGGTGTGGTTCTGACGGGCAAAGGTGCGCAGTAAAAATCGGCCCACCTCGCATCGCCATGAACAACAGTGAAGCTACCCTGGTTTACTGGGGCTTGACTTTATCGGCAGGGGCCTACGCCTTGCTGGCACTGCGCTTGCTCCGCCAGAAATATCTGCGTGTGCCGGTCAATCGCATTGGTGCGGCAATGCTTGCTGCTGCATTGCTGACGGTGATCTGGAGTGGTTTCAGCTGGCTGGCGCTGACCGTGAGCGCTGCGTGGTGGCTGGCGGCCCAGTCGGCCGACTTGCTGCGCTATCTCTGCTGGGGTGCCTTTCTGGCCCTTTTTTTCAAGCCCGATGCGGGTGTGGTGGATAGCCCGTGGTATCGGTGGTTGCCCGGGTTTGCGGCGGCGGGCTTGCTGGGTGTGCCCGCGTTGATGGTGATCATGAGTGTCCTGGCCGGGGTGGTGGGGCAGATGTTTCTCATGGTGTTGCTGGCACTTGGCGGACTGGTCCTGGTGGAACAATTGTTCCGCAATCTTCCTGACGATTCGCTGTGGAGCGCCAAACCGGTTTGCCTGGGACTGGCGGGCATCTTCCTGTTTGACCTGTACCTGTTTTCCCAAGGTGTGCTTTTTCAGGGGGTGGACCCTGATGCCTTTGCTGCGAGGCCGTTCGTGCACGCGCTGATGGTGCCGTTTCTGCTGCTGGCCACTACGCGGCACCGCAACTGGATCGCCAAGATACGCGTCTCCCGCAAGGTCGTATTTCACTCCGCGACGTTGGCGCTGGTGGGGCTGTACCTGCTGTTTATGGCGGGTGTTGGTTACTACGTGCGCTATTTTGGTGGTGAATGGGGTGGCGCCTTGCAATTGGGGCTGGTTTTTGTGGGCCTGGTGCTTGCGTTTGCGTTGGCGCTTTCGGGCTCTTTGCGCGCCAAGTTGCGCGTCTTTCTGGGCAAGCATTTTTTCCGCTACCGTTTTGACTACCGCGACGAATGGCTGAAGTTCACCGCCACGCTGTCAAGCCAGGCGCACCCCCAGGAGGCGGGCCAGAACGTGGTGCGGGGCCTTGCCGATATGCTGGAGAGTCCCGCAGGCGCGTTGTGGCTGCTGCGCCCGGAAGACGAGCAGTACCGGCAGGCGGCCCGGTGGAATCTGGCCTCCACCACCCAGACCCTGGACAAGAATGCAGAACTCCCCACCTTCATGCGCGCCACCGGGTGGGTGGTCAACCTGGAGGAGTTCCGCGCTTCGCCCGGGCGTTACCGCGATTTGCGTTTGCCCGAGTGGCTGGCCGAGTACCCGCAGGCCTGGCTGTTGGTTCCGCTGTGGCAAGGCAACGATTTGTTGGGCTTTGTGTTGCTGGCCAGTCCGCGCACGCTGGTGGACGTCAATTGGGAGGTCACCGATCTTTTGAAAACTGCCGGACGCCAGGCTGCGAGCTTTCTTGCGCAAATACAGGCCACCGAGGCGCTGCTGGAGTCGCGCAAATTTGAAGCGTTCAATCGCATGTCGGCCTTTGTGGTGCACGATCTGAAAAATATCGTTGCCCAGCTGTCGCTCATGGTCAAGAACGCGAAGCGACTGCAGAACAACCCGGAGTTTCAGGCCGACATGCTGATGACGGTAGAAAACTCGCTGGACCGCATGCGCCAGCTGATGCTGCAATTGCGCGGAGACACCGCGTCCGGCGATGCGACCGTGGGCGTGGATTTGTGCAAGATCGCTGAACGGTTGGCGGCCAATGCCTTACGCCGCGGGCGCACCGTGCAGCTGGAGGTCGCGCCACAGATCTTTACCCGTGGACAGGCTGACCGGTTGGAGCGCATCATCGGGCACTTGGTGCACAACGCATTCGACGCTACGGATACCGGTGACCGGGTATGGGTGAAAGTGGATCGTTTCGGTAGCCATGCCCGTGTCGAGGTGGGAGACGAGGGTCAGGGAATGTCCGAGGAGTTTGTCCAGACGCGTCTGTTCAAGCCGTTTCAAACCACCAAGGAGGCAGGCATGGGCATTGGAACTTACGAGAGTTTCCAGTACGTGCAGGAACTCGGCGGCAAGGTTTCCGTGGACAGCAAGGTAGGCAAGGGAACCGTGGTGCGTCTGCTGCTTCCCTTGTTTGAGATCGGTCGTGATTTCGGTTTACATCCACAGGAGGGGGCATGAGTCCGGACAAGTTGCAGCCTCTGCTGATTGTGGAGGATGACCTGGCGTTGCAAAAGCAGATCAAATGGTCGCTGGATGGTTTCGAATCCGTCACCGCCCATGATCGCGAAAGCGCCATGGCGCAATTGCGCCGGCACGCGCCAGCTGTCGTGACCATGGACCTGGGCCTTCCCCCTGATGCCGACTCGGTCACCGAAGGGTTCAAGCTGCTGGAGCAGATTCTTGGCGCGGATCCCGACATCAAGGTAATCGTGCTGACCGGACAAAATGACCAGTCCAACGCGCTCAAGGCCGTTGCCATGGGGGCCTACGATTTCCTGGCCAAACCGTTTGAGCCTGAAGTCCTCCATCTGGGCGTGGAACGTGCCTTCAGGCTGTACCAATTGCAAGCCGAGAACAGGCGGTTGCAGGCGATGCAGACACCCGATGCGCTTGCGGGCCTGTTGACCCGTGACCCGCAGATGCTGCGCGTTTGCCGCACCATCGAAAAGGTCGCCAACACCAATGCTTCTGTCATGCTGCTGGGCGAAAGCGGCACGGGCAAGGAGGTGCTGGCGCGCGGCCTGCACCAGCAGTCCCAACGCAGGAATGGCAAGTTCGTGGCCATCAACTGTGCCGCCATTCCTGAAAACCTGCTGGAAAGTGAACTCTTCGGCTACGAAAAAGGGGCTTTCACAGGCGCTGCCAAGACCACGCCGGGCAAGATCGAGACAGCGCACGCAGGCACGCTCATGCTCGATGAAATCGGGGACATGCCCATGGCCTTGCAAGCCAAGCTGCTGCGGTTCCTGCAAGAGCGTGTGGTCGAGCGCGTGGGCGGTCGCCAGGAAATTGCCGTCGATGTGCGCGTGGTGTGTGCAACCCACCAGAACCTCACGCAATGCGTCAAAGAGGGGCGGTTTCGAGAAGACCTCTATTACCGCCTGGCTGAGATCGTGGTGGAGATACCACCCCTGCGCGCGCGGGTGGGAGATGCGGCATTGCTTGCACACGCCTTCGTGCGCCGGTTCGGTCAGGAGCACCGTCGCAACCTGGCGCTGGCCGATGATGCGCTGCGTGCCATCGAGGCGCACCCCTGGCCGGGCAACATCCGCGAGCTCGAAAATTGCATCAAGCGGGCCACCATCATGGCCGATGGCAATCAGATCACTGCCGAAGATGTCGGGTTTGCCGGCACCGATGGCGCGGAGGGGGATCGATCGCTGGACCTGCGCGTGACGCGCGAGGCGGCCGAGCAGCGGGCGGTGATCGCGGCGCTTGCCCGGGCGGACGGAACGGTGGCCAAGGCGGCCGACCTGCTCGGTGTCAGCCGTCCCACGCTGTACGACCTGATGCACCGGCTGGGCCTCAAGCCCTGAAAAATTTCTCTGGAGAACATCCATGAAGATTCCCCTTTTCCGCGCCATGGTTCCCGTCGCCACGCTTGCTGTGGCCTTGCTGGTTTCGGCTTGCGGTAGCGGCAATCCGGATGCGCTCATGGCGTCGGCGCAGGACTACCTGGCGCGCAATGATGCGCCAGCGGCCATCATCCAGCTCAAGAATGTGCTGAAGGACCACCCGGACTCCGCCAAGGCACGCCTCCTGCTGGGCCAGGCCTTGCAGCTTTCGGGGGATATGGCGGGCGCTGAAACCGAGTTCAGGAAGGCGCAGGATCTGGGGGTGTCCCCGGACCAAGTGGTGCCGCAGCTGGCCGAAGCCCTGTTGCTGGGCAGACAGTACCGCAAGATCACGACCGACTATGCCGGCCTGCAGCTGGCCAGTGCCCAGGCGCAGGCAAGTCTCAAGACCACCGTGGCCATTGCGTGGCAGCGCCAGGACCAGGAGGACAAGGCCCGCGCCAGCCTCGACGAAGCGCTCCAGGCCAAGGCCGATCACGCGCCAGCGCTCATTGAGCAGGCCCGCGCCAGCGCCCGGCGCGGCGATGTGGATGCGGCGCTGCAGGGGCTGGACAAGATTCCCCGGCAGTCTGCTGCCGCCGGCGAGGCGCTCAAGCTGCGCGGTGATTTGCTGCTGTATGGCAAGCGCGACATGGATGCGGCGATGGCTGCGTACCGGGATGCGCTTCAGATCCATCCCTCCTACAACGAGGGACAGGCCGCGGTTGTTCAGCTGCTGTTGCTTCAAGGCAAGACAGATGCTGCCGCTGACGCCTTGAAGGGGCTGGCACAGGCGGCGCCCGGAAAGCCGCAGACCTTGTATTTGCAAGCCATGCTGGCCTACGCAAAAAATGATCTCAAGGCGGCACAGGAACAGGCGCAGAAGCTGGTGAGCCTCACACCCGACAATTTTCGGGCGCTTGAGCTGGCCGGCATGACGGAGCTGCGCCTGGGTGCCTACGTGCAGGCCGAGGCCTTGCTGGCCAAGGCCCTGCAGCTGGAGGCAGGGCTGCCCATGGCCCGGCGCGGCCTGGTGACGGCCTACGTGCGCCTGGGCCGGCTGGACAAGGCATTGTCGGCACTGCCGGCCGATGTCGATCGCAACGACCGCGACCCCGGCATGGTGGCCCTGGCGGGGCAGGTGTACATGCTCCATGGCGAGGTCGATCGCGCGCAGCGCTACTTTGCCCGGGCGTCCAGTCTGGATCCGAAAGACCCGGTTAAGCGCACATCCCTGGCTGTCAGCCGCCTGGCATCGGGGCAGGGCGATGCCGCGCTGGGGGAATTGCAGAGCATTGCGGCATCTGACGATGGTGTGGTGGCAGACATGGCCCTGATCAATGCCCTGCTGCAGGCGCGCAAGGTGGACCAGGCCCTCAAGGCCATTGATGCGCTGGAAAAAAAGCGTCCAGCGGACGTGCTGCCCGTCTTCTTGCGTGGCCGCGCCTTGTTGCTCCAACGTGACGCCGCCGGTGCACGCAAGGCCATGGAGCGGGTTCTTGAGATCGACCCCAATTATTTTCCTGCGGTGGGTGTGCTGGCAGCGCTTGACAACGCCGACAAGCGGCCAGACGATGCGCGCGCACGTCTGGAGGCCGCTCTCAAGCGGCAGCCGGGCAATGTGCAGGCACATCTGGCGCTGGTGGAGCTGCGTGCGGCCAATGGCGCGGACAAGTCGGAGCTGGCGAGTCTCCTGCGCAAGGCGGTGGATGCGACACCCAGCAGTCCGCTGCCGCGCCTGCTTCTGGCAGAGCATCACTTGCGCAACAGCGAGCCGAAAGATGCGCTGACGGTGGCGCAGCAAGCGGTGGCCGCACTGCCTGACAACGTGCAGCTGCTCGATGCCCTGGGGCGCGCGCAGTCAGCCAATGGCGAACACAACCAGGCGCAGGCCAGCTTCAACCGCATGGCCGCGCTGCAGCCGCAGTCTCCCCTGCCCTACCTGCGCATGGCCCGCGCCAACCTGGTGGCGGGTGACCGTGCCGGGGCCAGTCAGAACCTGCGCAAGGCGCTGGAGATTGAGCCCAACGCGCTGGAGGCACAGCAAGGACAGGTCAGTTTGGCGATGGCGGCGCAAAAGCCCGGCGATGCCTTGGCCATCAGCCGCACGGTGCAAAAGCAAAGACCCAAGGAAGCGGTAGGCTACGTGCTCGAAGGGGAGATCCACGCAGCCGGCAAGGCCTGGGACAAGGCCGCGGATGCTTTGCGCGCAGGGCTCAAGCAGGTGGCCAGCCCGGATTTGGCGGTGCGGCTGCATAACGTGCTGCTGTCGGCCGGCAAGAAACCCGAAGCCGACCGATGGGCGGCCGAGTGGCTGCGCACCCAACCCAAGGATGCTGCCTTCCCCTTCTACCTGGGGAACCAGGCGCTCACCCTCCATGAGTTGCCAGAGAGCTTGCGCCAGTTTGAGCGTGTGGTGGCGCTTCAGCCCAACAACGCGGCCGCCTTGAACAATCTGGCCTGGATCAAGGGCCAACTCGGCCGGGACGGTGCCCTGACCGATGTCGAGCGTGCCAATGCCCTGGCACCCAATCAACCCGCGTTCATGGATACCTGGGCCATGCTGCTATCCGCCGCCAACCAGCATGAGCGCGCCGTGGAGTTGCAGAAGAAGGTGGTTCAGCTGCAGCCGCAAGTGTTGGAGTTCAAGTTGAACCTGGCCAAAATCCAGATCAAGGCCGGCAACAAGGATGCCGCCCGTGCATTGCTCGACGAGCTCGGTGCGGCAGGAGACAAGTTTTCTTCCCAGGCCGAGGTGGACCGCCTCAAGAAAACATTGTGAATCGCCGTTGCGCGCTGGACGGGCGATCGGCTTGGGAAGCTTGGTGCAACACGGTATCGCCGACGAGAAAAACTGAACTGCTTTGGAGGCAGCCATGAAAACACCCGAAAGCACATCGACACCGTCTGGTGCGGCACCAGACAAGGAGGCACGCGGAATCAGCCGCCGTCAGATGGTTCGTGCGGGTCTGAGCGCAGCGCCGGTGGTGGTGGCGCTCAAGAGCAATACCGTTCTGGCCGGAGCCACGGGTGGCGGCCAGGGCCGTGGTGTGACCACATCGGCCTTTGCGTCGCTGCAAGCCAACCAGGGGCGGGTCAGCAACGCCCGCTACAAGACCGATTGCGAAGTCCGCACACCTGCAGAGTGGCAAGTCAGGCAGAGCGAACTCAAGACCAGGAAA
>JANJSZ010000144.1 GCA_024711405.1 Acidovorax sp. | reverse complement strand
GCGCGGCGCATGGTGTTGAAGAACACCAGATCGCCGGGCTGCAGTTCCTTTTTGTCGATCACCTGGGTGCTGGCAGCTTGCTCATCGGCCCTGCGGGGCAGGATCTTGCCCACGGTTTTCTCGTAGACGGCGAGCACGAAGCCGCTGCAGTCAAAGCCGGTTGCCGCACTGGTGCCACCGCGGCGGTAGGGCACGCCAATGAATCCCATGGCGTTGCTGAGCAGGTCTGCGGTGCGGTCGGCGACCACATGGGCTTTGTCTGCGACGGAATGGCGCACGTCATCGAGCTGGGTCAGCAGGCCTTTATCGGCCAGAAAACGCTCGATATCTTCGGGGGATGCCGCTGCAGGGGCAGCTTGGGCGGCAGAGGCAAAGGTGAGGAGTAAGGCGATGAACCAACGGGACATGGGTGCGAAGGGTAACACGCTTTTCTTACAGGCCCGGAATCGGGTGCTCTGCGCAAGTTGTTGATTTGAATCGTTTTCCCGTTTCGGCGGCGGCATTTACGGTGTAGGCTGCTGCCCATGCACATCGAGACCAGCGAACCCGGGGACATGCCTGCTGTACCCGTTTCCACCCAGATTCCAGCCCAACTCGCCTTGCGCCGCGTAGCCATCGACACCTGGCACGAAAACGTTGCCTACCTGCACCGCGATTGCGCGGTGTACCGGGCCGAGGGCTTTCAGGCGCTGTCCAAGATCGAGGTGCGCGCCAATGGCCGCCACATCCTGGCCACCGTGAACGTGGTGGACGACACCGCCATCGTGGGCTGCCATGAGCTGGGCCTGTCAGAAGACGCCTTTGCACAGCTAGATGTGCAAAACGGCCACACCGTGTCGGTCACGCAGGCCGAGCCGCCCGAGTCCATGGGGGCGCTGTTTCGCAAGATTTCTGGCGAGCGCCTGACGCGGGCGGATTACGCAGCCATCGTGCGCGACATTGCGGGCCACCACTATTCCAAGATCGAGCTGACGGCCTTTGTCGTGGCCTGCCACCGCGATGAGCTCGACCGCGAAGAGGTGTTCTTCCTGACCGACGCCATGGTGGCCAGCGGCCGGCGGCTCGACTGGCACGAGCCGCTGGTGGTCGACAAGCACTGCATCGGCGGCCTCCCAGGCAACCGCACGACCATGCTGGTGGTGCCCATCGTGGCGGCCCATGGCATGTTGTGTCCCAAGACATCGTCGCGCGCCATCACCTCGCCGGCCGGCACGGCCGACACCATGGAGGTGCTGGCCAAGGTGGAGCTGCCGTCCGAGCAGCTGGCCGACATCGTGCGCGACTACCGCGGCTGCCTGGCCTGGGGCGGCACGGCCAATCTTTCGCCGGCCGATGATGTGCTGATTTCGGTGGAGCGCCCGCTGTCCATCGATTCGGCCGGGCAGATGGTGGCCTCCATCCTGTCCAAGAAGGTGGCCGCCGGCGCCACCCACCTGGTGCTCGATATTCCCATCGGCCCCACGGCCAAGGTGCGCTCCATGCCCGAGGCCCAGCGCTTGCGCCGCCTGTTTGAATATGTGGCGCGGCGCATGGGCCTGTCGCTGGACGTGGTCATCACCGACGGCCGCCAGCCCGTGGGCAACGGCATCGGCCCGGTGCTGGAGGCGCGCGACGTGATGCGTGTGCTGCAAAACGACCCCGATGCGCCCAACGACCTGCGGCAGAAATCCTTGCGGCTGGCGGGCCGCCTGATCGAATGCGACCCCGACGTGCGCGGTGGCGACGGCTACGCGATTGCGCGCGACATTCTCGATTCGGGCCGGGCCCTGCGGCGCATGGAAGAGATCATCGCTGCGCAGGGCAGCAAGGGGTTCGATTACCTGCACCCGCAACTGGGGCCGCTGACCTTCGAGGTCTGCGCACCCGCCAGCGGTACCGTGGTGGGCATCGACAACTTCCAGATCGCCCGTGTGGCGCGGCTGGCGGGTGCGCCCAAGGTGCAGGGCGCGGGCGTGGACCTGGTGCACAAGCTGGGCGCCACGGTGGCGCAGGGCGATGTGCTGTACCGCGTGCACGCCAGCTACCCCGCCGACCTGCAGTTTGCCCGGCAGGCCAGCGCCCGCGACATTGGCTACCGCCTGGGCAGCGCCGACGCCGTGCCCCAGGTGTTTGTGGAGTTCTGACCGTGCTGGCTGACCCATTGCAGGCCTGCCTGCTGCATTTTGAGGACGAAACCGATGCCGCCGGGCGACTGGCCCAGGCTGCACAATTGCCCGTCAAGATGATCGAGCGCCACCGCTTCCCCGATGGCGAGCTCCAATTGCGGCTGCCGGTGGACGGGGCAGGGCACCTGCCGCCCCAGGTGGTGCTGCTGCGCAGCCTGCACGATCCCAACGAGAAACTGGTCGAGCTGCTGCTGGCGGCCCGCACCGCGCGCGCCCTGGGCGCCCGGCATATCACGCTGGTGGCGCCCTACATGGCCTACATGCGGCAGGACATTGCCTTTTCGCCCGGCGAAGCGGTCAGCCAGCAGGTGGTGGGCGGGTTTCTGGCCGGGCTGGTGGATGCCGTCATCACGGTCGATCCGCACCTGCACCGGGTGGCGACGCTGCAGGAGGCGATGGCCGTGCCCGATGCCATCGCGCTCAGTGGCGCCGAGCCGCTGTCCGACCTGATCGCCCAGCGGCGCCCGCACGCCTTGCTGGTCGGGCCCGATGGTGAGTCGGCTCAGTGGATAGCCCGGGCCGCCGCGCGCCATGGCTTGGACCACGCGGTCTGCACCAAGGTGCGCCACGGCGACCGGGATGTCACGATCGAGCTGCCACCCATCGCCGCCGCAGGGCGCGCCGTGGTGCTGCTCGACGATATGGCCAGCACCGGCCGCACCCTGGCGCTGGCCACCCGGCTGCTGCGGGCGGCAGGGGCGGCGTCGGTGGACGTGGCTGTCACCCATGCCCTGTTTGCCGGCGATGCCCTGCAGGCGCTGCACGACGCCGGGGTGGGCGAGGTCTGGAGCACCGACTGCATTCCCCATGCCAGCAACGCAGTGGCCATGGCCGAACCCCTGGCGCAGGCGCTCCGGTCGCTGCTGCAGCGCCGAGGTGGGCTGCGACAATCAGCACCTTTGCCGTGAACTGGCCCGTTTCTGAAGGACACCATGCTGCTCGACGCCTCTGAATCCCAACTCGTTCTGGTGGACTACCAGGAACGCCTGATGCCCGCCATCTTTGAAGGCCCCGCCGTGCTGGCCAATGCGCTGCGCCTGGCCCAGGTGGCCCGGCTCATGGAGGTGCCCGTATGGGGCACCGAGCAGAACCCCTCGCGCCTGGGCCCCAACGACGCCGCGCTGCGCGCCCTGTGCCAGAACACGCTGGCCAAGATGCACTTCAGCGCCGCCGAAGAAGGCCTGGGCGAATGGCTGCGTCCACCCGCCAAGCCCCAGCAGGGCGGCAATGCCCGCAGCCTGCCGCGTCACCTGCAAAAACCCGCCCAGCAGGCGCCCGAGCGTGGCACCATCGTCATCGCCGGCTGCGAGGCCCATGTCTGCCTGCTGCAGACCGCGCTGGACCTGATCGAGGACGAGTTCGAAGTGTGGGTGGTGACCGACGCCTGCAGCGCGCGCACCGAGCGCAACCGCGATGCCGCCTTCGACCGGCTGGCCGGTGCGGGTGCCGAGCTGGTGACCACCGAGATGGTGGCGTTTGAGTGGCTGCGCAGCTGCGAAAACCCGGTGTTCAAGGACGTTCTGGCGCTGGTGAAATAGGGCGGCTGATCATTTAACATCTTCTCGGCCTCCTGCGCCTATACAGAAGGCGCTGCTAGCTATTAAATAAATAGCGTATTGATTTCGTTTGTGCGTCAGCTTCCCGCAAGCCCGTCATGAATAATTATAAATTCAAAACCTGCAACCCCTGCAGGGCGAGAGATGCCGAGGAGACTCCCCATGCCCAGCTATGCCGACTTTTACCGCCAGTCCATCGACCAACGCGACACCTTCTGGGCCGAGCAGGCCCAACTGATTGACTGGCAGACGCCACCCCGGCAGGTCTGCGACTACAGCAACCCGCCGTTTGCGAAGTGTTTTGTCGTCGGCACCACCAACCTGTGCCACAACGCGATCGACCGCCACCTGAAAGACCGCGCCAGCCAGCCGGCGCTGGTGACCATCTCCACCGAAACCGACACCGAGCGCAGTTACAGCTTTACCGAACTGCACGCCGAAGTGCAGCGCATGGCCGCCGTGCTGCAGAGCCTGGGGGTGAAGAAGGGCGACCGCGTGCTCATCTACATGCCCATGATCGCCGAGGCCGCCTTTGCCATGCTGGCCTGCGTGCGCATCGGTGCGCTGCATTCGGTGGTGTTTGGCGGTTTTGCCTCGGGTTCTCTGGCTTCGCGCATCGAGGATGCCGAACCCGTGGCCATCGTCAGCGCCGATGCCGGCTCGCGCGGCGGCAAGAGCGTGCCCTACAAGCCGCTGCTGGATGAAGCGATCGCGCTGTCCAAACACAAGCCGGCCGCCGTGCTCATGGTGGACCGGGGCCTGGCACCCATGGCCATGCGCGCTGGCCGCGACCACGACTGGGC
>JANJSZ010000141.1 GCA_024711405.1 Acidovorax sp. | reverse complement strand
GTGGCGCTGCACGGGCGCGAGGCCGAAATTGCCCGCGACCTCATTCCCGAAATCAAGGGGCGGCTGGAATTCCTGGAAGAAGTGGGCCTGGGCTATCTCACGCTCGACCGGGGCGCGCCCACCCTCAGCGGTGGCGAGGCGCAGCGCATCCGCCTGGCCGCGCAGCTGGGCAGCAACCTGCAGGGCGTGTGCTATGTGCTCGACGAGCCCACCATCGGCCTGCATGCGCGCGACAACCAGATCCTGCTCAACGCCCTGCACAAGCTGGGCGACAAGGGCAACACGCTGGTGGTGGTGGAGCACGACGAAGACACGATCCGCCGCGCCGACCACATCATCGACATCGGCCCGAGCGCCGGCAAACGCGGCGGGCGGCTGGTGGCGCAGGGCAGCGTGGCCGACATCACCGGCGCGGCCGATTCGCAAACCGGCCGCTACCTGCTGCACGCCATGAAGCACCCGCTGCAAATGCGCCGCAGCATGGTGGCCAGCGAGGTCAGCGCCGAGGCCACGGCCGCCTTCGCCCAGGCCGAGGCGGCAGCGCCCACGGGTCGGCAGAGCGCGGCAGTGAAGAAGCGCGCAGCCCAGGCCGCTGCGCTGGCCGCTGACGCGCTGACCGAGGCGAAGAAACGCGCCGCCATGCGCTGGCTCACCGTGCACGGCGCGCAGCTGCACAACCTGCAGAACGTGACCGCCACCGTGCCGCTGCACCGCCTGGTGGCGGTGACGGGCGTGAGCGGCTCGGGCAAGTCCACGCTGGCGCGCGATGTGCTGCTGGCCAACGTGCAGGCCTGGGTGCAGCAGCGCAGTACCAAGGCCGGGCGCGACGCGATGGATGCGGGCAAGGCGCCGCCACTGGTGGGTTGCACGGGCCTGTCGGGCTTCGAGAGCATCGACCGCGTGCTCGAAGTGGACCAGACACCCATCGGCAAGACCCCGCGCAGCTGCCCCGCCACCTACATCGGCTTCTGGGACACCATCCGCAAGCTGTTTGCCGAGACACTGGAGGCCAAGGCGCGTGGCTACGCGGCGGGGCGCTTCAGCTTCAACACCGGCGAAGGCCGCTGCGCGAGCTGCGAAGGCGCGGGCGTGCGCACCATCGAGATGAGCTTTCTGCCCGATGTGAAGGTGCCCTGCGAGACCTGCCGCGGCGCGCGCTTCAACCCCGAAACGCTGGCCGTGACCTGGCGCGGCAAGAGCATCGGTGACGTGCTGCAGATGGAGGTGGACGAGGCCGTGGGTTTCTTCGCCAGCATGCCCAGCATCGCGCACCCGCTGCAGCTCTTGCAGGACGTGGGCCTGGGTTACCTCACGCTGGGCCAGCCGTCGCCCACGCTTTCGGGCGGCGAGGCGCAGCGCATCAAGCTCGTGACCGAACTGACCAAGGTGCGCGACGAGGTCGGCCGCCGGGGCCAGAAGGCGCCGCACACGCTGTACGTGCTGGACGAACCCACCGTGGGCCTGCACATGGCCGACGTGGACAAGCTCATCCGCGTGCTGCACCGCCTGGTGGATGGCGGCCACAGCGTGATCGTGATCGAGCATGACCTGGACGTGATCGCCGAGGCCGACTGGATCCTGGACCTGGGGCCCGAGGGCGGCGCGGGGGGCGGCTGCATCGTGGCCGCCGCCACGCCTGAGGAGGTGGTGCTCCTGGGTACGCACACGGGTGTGGCGCTGGCGCCGGTGCTGGCCAGGGAGTAAAGGGCTCAGGGCGCCGTCAGAGTACGGCGAAGAGTTTTTCGCGCAACTCGGGCAGTCGCTTCTTGCCGGTGGCATTGGTTTCGAGCGCCTGGGCCCAGGCCACATAAACGTGGCGCAACTCGCTGCTGCTTTTGCAACCGTGGATGGCTTCTAACAGCGAAATGCGGTTGTGGTGGCCAAAGATGTTGTTGACCGTGTTGGTCATGAAATTGCGTGCCATGTCCAGCTCTTTGGCGCTGCGCGATTCGGCGGGGGGCAGGCCCGACAGGTCAATCTCCTCGGGGGCGTGCGGCTTGGCGGGGGCGGCCGCAGGGCTGGGGGCTGGCTGCGCCACGCCCACCGCTTCGATGCAGTCACGGCTGAGCAATTCGGTGAGCTGTGCACTGATCTCGCCGCCGGGTGCAAAGGCGCTCAGGTCCTGGCCGCTGCGCTTGCCGTCCACCAGCACCAGAATGCGCCGGGCCAGCGGTGTCAGCCCCAGTGAGCGGGACTGTATTTCTTGTTGGCCCTGGGCAGTCTTGGCATAAATGGCGGTGGTCAGGTTGGAGGGCGCATCTGCCATGGGGTGTTGGGCGCAATCTTTCAGCGGGCGTGTGAATTGGTGACAGAGTGTTTCCCGATCCCCTTTGAATGCCATTGGGGCTTTCACTAGGCCGTTTCAGATGCACGCAACATCTGTGATCGGTGTTTTCCCTTGAGTCGTCCTTCGCACGGCCGTTTGGGCGTTTTCATCAGTTAGCTGTAAGCAAGCGTGGACACAGTCACTTACGCAATCCGATGGCCCAGCCTGCGGAATGCGCGGGGCAGTGCCTAGGTGCTGTGTTCTGTACTCACACACGAGGGGAATTCATGAAGGAAGACAAAAGCAGTCACGCCTACTGGAAAGCCACGCTCGGCCTGCTAACCAAGATTCTGATCATCTGGTTTGTGGTGTCGTTCGGCGCGGGCATCATGTTTGTGGACGTGCTCAATAACATCAAGTTGGGTGGTTATCCGCTCGGGTTCTGGTTTGCTCACCAGGGCTCCATCTACATCTTCATTGCGCTGATTTTTTATTACGCCAAGAAGATGGGCGACATCGATCGTCAGTTCGACGTGCATGAAGACTGAGGGCTGAAATCATGGATCTTCAAACAACCATCTATATCTTTGTCGGTCTGAGCTTCGCGCTCTACATCGGCATCGCCGTGTGGGCCCGTGCGGGTTCCACCAGCGAGTTCTACGCGGCCGGCGGCAGCGTGCACCCCATCACCAACGGCATGGCCACGGCCGCCGACTGGATGAGTGCGGCTTCCTTCATCTCCATGGCCGGCCTGATCGCCAACATGGGTTATGGCGGCGGCCTGTTCCTGATGGGCTGGACCGGCGGCTACGTGCTGCTGGCCATGCTGCTGGCTCCGTACCTGCGCAAGTTCGGCAAGTTCACGGTGCCGCAGTTCATTGGTGACCGCTTCTACTCGAAGTCGGCGAGCACCGTCGCCGTGATCTGCCTGCTGGTAGCGTCGCTCACCTACATCATTGGTCAGATGACCGGTGTGGGTATTGCGTTCTCGCGCTTCCTGGGCGTGTCCAGCGACACCGGCATTTACGTCGGTATGGCCATCGTGTTCGCCTACGCCGTGTTCGGCGGCATGAAGGGCATCACCTACACCCAGGTGGCGCAGTACATCGTGCTGATCCTGGCCTACACCGTGCCTGCCGTGTTCATCTCGCTGCAGCTCACGGGCAACCCGATCCCTCAACTGGGTCTGGGTGGCGGCTATGTGGGCACCGACATGTCCCTGCTGGCCAAGCTCGATTCCGTGGTCACCGACCTGGGCTTTGGCAAGTACACCACGCAACTGCCCGGCAGTTCGCTGAACATGTTCATGTACACGATGTCGCTGATGATCGGTACCGCCGGTCTGCCCCACGTCATCATGCGATTCTTTACCGTGCCTTCGGTCAAGGACGCACGCAGCTCGGCTGGCTGGGCACTGATCTTCATCGCCATCCTGTACACCACGGCTCCCGCTGTGGCAGCCATGGCCAAGCTGAACCTGCATGCCACTGTCAACACCGCCGTCAAGGCCGGTGGCGACCTTTATGCACCTGAGGCCAGCCTGGTGAACGAGCAGCGTCCTGACTGGATGAAGCGCTGGGAAAAGACCGGCCTGCTGAAGTGGACCGACAAGAACGGTGACGGCCGCATCCAGTACTACAACGACAAGACCAAGAACGAAGCCGCCAAGGGCAAGGCAGAAGCTGCCGGCTGGAAGGGCAACGAACTGGACGTGAACGCCGACATCATCGTGATGGCCAACCCCGAAATCGCGCTGCTGCCCAACTGGGTGATCGCGCTGGTGGCGGCCGGTGGTCTGGCAGCGGCGCTGTCGACGGCGGCAGGTCTGCTGATGGCTATTTCGTCGGCCGTGTCGCATGACCTGGTCAAGGGCGTGTTCAACCCCAACATCAGCGAGAAGAACGAGCTGCTGGCGGGCAAGGTGTCGATGGCCGTGGCCATCGTGGTGGCCGGTTACCTGGGCTTGAACCCGCCCGGCTTTGCAGCCGGTACGGTGGCACTGGCCTTCGGTATTGCCGCCAGCTCGCTGTTCCCCGCCATCATGATGGGTATTTTCAGCAAGAAGATGAACAAGGAAGGCGCCATGGCCGGCATGCTGGCCGGCCTGTTCTTCACCCTGTTCTATGTGTTCGCACACAAGGGCATCTTCTTCATCAAGGGAACGGAATACCTGGGTCTGATCGGCGGCGCCAACAGCTTCTTCGGCATCACGCCGGAAGCCATCGGTGCAGTCGGTGCGATGGTGAACTTCGCGGTTGCCTTCCTGGTGGACAAGGTCACCAAGGAGCCGCCAGAGCACATCCAGGCCATGGTGGAAGCCGTGCGTATTCCGCGCGGCTCCAAGACGGTGACGGGTGCTCACTAAAGCGTCTGTCCGGGGGTAAAGCCCCCGTGCCGTGGCGCTCTGGCGCCGCGGCAGTGACAATGGAGGCCCTGCCGGCTGCGCTGGCAGGGCCTTTTTAGTTGAAATGTCCGGGGTGCGTGCGCGCGGCGCGCGGCCCCCGAAGCTGGGAGCCCTGCATGGTTTTTGATGTCAGCGTCGCTTTGACCTGGATTCTGTATCTCGCGCTGTTCCCGATGGCGTTCTTCTGGTTCCGCCGTGCGTGGCGCATCGTGGTCAAGCGTGATTTTTCCGAGGTGGCCATCAAGCGCGGCGAGTCGCCTCCCAACCCCGAAAAATACGCCCCGTATGCGATGCTCATCAACCTCATCGCGGGCGTGGTGGCAGCCGTGGTGATCGTCAGCGTGGCGCTGGGCCAGCTCGACTACAACACCTGGACCGCCATGGCGGGCAGCACCATCTGGTGCAAGTTTTTTCTCGATTTCGCGCTCTCGCGCCAGGCACACGGCGCTGCCGCCCGGGCCAAGCCCAAGGCCAAAACCTGACCCTGCCCCCGGCACGTAAGACCGAGGTAAGTGCCGGGCGCACAATGGAGGGCAGGGGGGCGTCCAGACCTCCCGCCAGGAGACCGCTGTGCTCAAAGGACTCGGCTCCCAACGCCTGGTTGCGCTGTTTGCCGGCGGCTGGGTGCTGTTCAATTTTCCGCTGCTCGGCCTGTGGGACCGTGATGCCACCGTGTGGGGCATTCCCCTGTTCCCGCTGGCCCTGTTCCTGCTGTGGGGCGGGCTGATTGCCGTGCTGGCCTGGCTGATGGAGCGGCCCGACAGTCGGCCCGCCGACCCTGGCGAAGAGCGTCCCGATGACCGCGCGGGAGCGCCGCCCCCGCCGCCTGCACCGCCCCAGGAGTAGGCATGCTTTCGCCCGCACTGGTCATTGCCTCGTCGTTTGCCTATCTGCTGCTGCTGTTTGCCGTGGCGTACTGGGCCGACCGCCGTGCGCAGGCGGGGCGCTCGGTCATCGCCAACCCCTGGACCTACGCGCTTTCGCTGGGCGTGTACTGCACGGCCTGGACCTATTTCGGCAGCGTGGGGCGCGCCGCTTCGGGCGGGGTGTGGTTTCTGCCCATCTACCTGGGGCCCACGCTGGTCATGGTGCTGGGCTGGATCGTGCTGCGCAAGATGATCCGCATCGCCAAGGCCTACCGCATCACCTCCATTGCCGACTTCATTGCCAGCCGCTATGGCAAAAGCCCGCTGCTGGCCGGGCTGGTGACGCTGATTGCGGTGGTCGGCATCGTGCCCTACATCGCGCTGCAGCTCAAGGCGGTGTCGGCGGGCTATGCCCTGCTGACGGTGCCCGGCGGCGTGGCCGACCCCGCACACTGGAGCCGCGACAGTGCCTTTTATGTGGCGCTGGTGCTGGCCGGCTTTGCCATGGTGTTTGGTGCGCGGCATCTGGACACTACCGAGCGGCACGAGGGCATGGTGGCCGCCATCGCGTTCGAGTCGGTGGTCAAGCTGGTGGCCTTCCTGATGGTCGGCTTCTTTGTGGTGTATGGCCTGTTCGATGGCCTGGGCGACCTGTTCGCCCGCGCGCAGGCGGTGCCGCAGTTGCAGCAGTTGCTGCGCCTGGAGCAGGGCGGTCAGTTCGCCTGGGCGCAGTGGTTCGGGTTGATGCTGCTGTCGATGCTCTCGGTGGTGTTTTTGCCCCGCCAGTTCCAGGTGATGGTGGTGGAGAACGTGCGCGAAGACCACCTGCGCCGCGCGGTTTGGGTGTTTCCGCTCTACATGCTGCTCATCAACCTGTTCGTGCTGCCCATTGCGCTGGGCGGCCTGCTGTACTTCGGGCCGGGGCAGGCCAACGCCGAGAACTTCGTGCTGTCGCTGCCCCTGGCGGCCGGCCAGCACGCGCTGGCGCTGTTCGCGTTTGTTGGGGGGCTGTCTGCGGCGACGGGCATGGTCATCG
The DNA here is from genome assembly GCA_024711405.1 of Acidovorax sp. Lineage (GTDB taxonomy): Bacteria > Pseudomonadota > Gammaproteobacteria > Burkholderiales > Burkholderiaceae_C > Acidovorax. The sequence continues at coordinate 2,824 of JANJSZ010000141.1, read as the reverse complement.
TGGAAACCGTGGCGGTCTCCACCATGGTCAGCAACGAGCTGGTGCTGCCCCTGCTGCTGCGCTGGCGCCACCTGCGCAGCAGCGGCGGGCAAGACTTCACGCGCCTTCTGCTGGGCATCCGGCGTGCGGCCATTCTCGGCGTGCTGGTGCTGGGCTATGTGTACTTTCACCTCGCGGGCGAGGCGTATGCACTGGTCAGCATCGGGCTCATCAGCTTTGCTGCCGTGGCGCAGTTTGCCCCGGTGGTGCTGGGCGGCATGTACTGGAAGGGCGGAACGCGCCTGGGTGCGCTGGCCGGGCTGCTGGCAGGCTTTTTGATGTGGGCCTACACCCTCATGCTGCCGTCGATTGCCAAGTCGGGCTGGCTCGACATGGGCTTCATCGCCCACGGGCCCTGGGGCCTGGCCTGGCTGCGGCCCGAGCAGTTGCTCGGCCTGCAGGGGTTTGACGGCCTCACCCATTCGCTGTTCTGGAGCATGCTGGCCAATGTGGTGGCCTATGTCGGGGTGTCGCTGTGGCGCGCGCCCTCGGGCCGGGAGGCTAGCCAGGCCCTGCTGTTTGTCGATGTGTTTCAGCGCACGGCCGGCTCCAGCCCGGTGTTCTGGCGCGGGCGGGCCAACACGCAAGACCTGCTGCGCCTGTGCGAGCGTTTTCTGGGAGGGGGCAAGGCGCGGGCGCTGTTCGATGCCTATGCGCAGCGCATGGGTGTCGGCACGGTGCAGGCACTGCGGCCCGATGCCCGCCTGGTGCAGTTTGTCGAAACCCAGCTGGCCGGCGCCGTAGGCAGTGCGTCGGCCCGTGCGCTGGTGGCTTCGGTGGCCGAGGAAGAAACGCTCTCGCCTGAAGACGTGCTGCGCATTCTGGACGAGGCTTCGCAAATTCGCGCCTATTCGCGTGCGCTGGAGGGCAAGTCGCGTTCGCTGGAGCAGGCCACGGCCGAACTGCGCGCGGCCAACGAGCAGTTGCAAAGCTTGGACCGGCTCAAGGACGACTTCATGTCGTCCGTCACGCACGAGCTGCGCACGCCGCTCACGTCCATCCGCGCGCTGGCCGAACTCATGCAGGACGACGCCGGCATGCCCCAGGCCCAGCGCCAGCAGTTCGTGGGCATCATCGTGGCCGAAACCGAGCGCCTGACGCGCCTGGTCAACCAGGTGCTGGACATGGCCAAGATCGAGTCGGGCCATGCCGAATGGCATGTGGCGCCGGTGGATATGCGCGCCCTGGTGGAGCGTGCGGTGGCGACCACGGCCGAGGTGTTCCGCGAGCGTGCGGCCCAGGTGCAGGTGCAGCTGCCCGACGAGGCGCCCGTGCTCCAGGCCGACCCCGACCGCATTCTGCAGGTGCTGTTGAACCTGCTGTCCAACGCCGCCAAGTTCGTGCCCTCGCCCGGGGGGCAGGTGCAGGTGCGCTTGGTGCCCGATGCGCAGGGCGTCACGGTGTGCGTGCAGGACAATGGCCCAGGCGTGCAGCCGGGCCACGAAGCCATGATTTTCGACCGTTTTCACCAGACCGACCTGGGTGTCCAGATGGCGCACGGAACAGGCCTGGGCCTGCCGATCAGCCGCCATATCGCAGAACATTTTGGCGGGCGGCTGTGGCTGGAGCCGAGCGCACAGCCGGGCGCCTGCTTCTGCTTCTGGCTACCCCGCCAGGCCCCCTCATCCGGAGACAAGAACCCATGACGCACAAGATTCTGATTGCCGACGACGAGCCCAACATCGTGATCTCGCTCGAATACCTGCTGCAGCGCGAAGGCTACGCCGTGCTGGTGGCCCGCGACGGGCAGGAGGCACTGGACACCATCGCGCGCGAGCAGCCCGCACTGGTGTTGCTCGACGTGATGATGCCGCACAAGACGGGCTTCGAGGTCTGCCAGGCCGTGCGCGCCGACGAGGCCCTGCAGGCCACCAAAATCCTCATGCTCACGGCCAAGGGCCGCGAGACCGATGTGGCCAAGGGCATGGCCCTGGGCGCCAATGCCTACATGACCAAGCCGTTTTCCACGCGCGAGCTGGTGCAGAAGGTGGCCGAGCTGCTCGGGGAGACGCCCGCATGAGAAAGATCGACCCCCGGCTGGTGCTGGCCGTGGCCGCCTCGGGCCTGGTGATGGCGCTGTGGCTGGTGCTGATGTCCGCGATCGTCTGGTCCACGCTCGACCCGCAGGAGCGCCTGGCGGTGGGCGAGGTGCTGGCGCCGCGCACCGTGCTGGTGGCCATGGGCTGGCTGCTGGGCCTGTTTCTGGTGGCGGGCACGCTGCATGTGCTGTACCGCCGTTACGTGGGCGATCCGCACCGCCTGCTGGAAAAAATCCGGGTGGTGGTGACGGCCACCACGCCCCAGCAGCTCACCCCCCGGGGCACCGCCGAAATGCAGGCCATGGCCCGTGCCGTGAACGAGCTGGCCGCCCAGCGCGACCAGTTGCGCGGCGACATGGCCGCCCAGGTGGCCCAGGCCAGCTACAGCGTGCAGCAGGAAAAGAACCGGCTGGCCGCCCTGATGGCCGAGCTGAACCAGAGCGTGGTGGTGTGCAACCGCGACGGGCGCATCCTGCTCTACAACCAGCGGGCGCGCCAGCAGTTCCGGCAGCTGTCGCAGGGGCCGGGGCTGGCGGCGGGGGCCGAGCTGATCGGCATCGGCCGTTCCATCTACGCCGTGTTCGACCAGCAATTGCTGGCCCATGCGCTGGAACGCATCCACCAGGGCATGGCGCGGGGCGTGGCCAGCCCGTCGGCGCAGTTCGTCACCACCACGCAGGGCGGGCAGCTGCTGCGCGTGCAGGTAGCGCCGGTGCGCGCGGCGCTGGCCGAGGGGGCCGGCGAGG
>JANJSZ010000108.1 GCA_024711405.1 Acidovorax sp. | reverse complement strand
CCGCTGCCCTTGTAGGGCACATGCAGCAGCGGGTGGCCAATGGCGGTGGAGAACTGCGTGCCGATCAGGTGCTGCGCGGTGCCCGCGCCATTGGAGCCATACGAAAACCTGTCCGGCGTGGTCTTCACCAGGGCCACCAGTTCCTTCACATCCTTGGCAGGTGTGGTGGCGCTGACCGTCAGCACGTTGGGCACCAGGGCCACGGTGGTGATGGGTGCAAAGCTCTTTTGAAAGTCGTAGCCGAGCTTTTTGTACACGCTGGTGGCAATGGTGTGGTGCACCGCGCCCATCAGCAGCGTGTAGCCGTCGGCAGGGGCCTTGGCCACATAGTCGGCGCCAATGGTGGCGCCCGCGCCGCCCCGGTTTTCCACGATCACCGGCTGGCCCAGGGCGGTGGCCAATTTCTCGCCCAGCGCGCGGGCCAGTACATCCGTGGTGCCGCCGGCTGCAAATGGCACCACGATGGTGACCGGTTTGGCGGGCCAGGCCTGGGCGTGGGCGGCGGTGCCGGGCAGCAGGCAGACCGCTGCCGCTGCAGCAGCAACGGCCAGGGTCATCAGGTGGTGGCGGCGCACGGGCTGGGCGATGGCGCCGGGGCGCAGGGTGGTGTGGTTCATGTGTGTCTCCGAGGTGTGGGTGGCGGTGCGGACGGTCTTTGCGACCTTGTTGTTCTATCTGCAGGCTCCGGTGGATTGGCCTTCCACCGTATAACGTCCTGGGTTTGCCTTGCCGTGCTGCAGCACTTTCGGCGGCTTCCCGTCTGGTTGTCCGGTGGAATGCAAACCCGTATCAGGCGGCCTGGCGCACGGGTGCGCTGCTGACCAGTGCACACAAGGCGTCGGTCACCTGGGCCGTGGTGGCGGTGCCGCCCAGGTCGCGGGTGTGCAGGGCGGGGTTGGCGGTCACCTGTTCGATGGCCTGCATCACGGCGCGGGCCGCATCAGCCTCGCCCAGGTGCTCCAGCAGCATCACCACCGACCAGAAGGTGCCAATCGGGTTGGCCAGGCCCTTGCCCATGATGTCGAACGCCGAGCCGTGGATGGGCTCGAACATGCTGGGGTAGCGGCGCTCGGGGTCGATGTTGCCGGTGGGGGCAATGCCCAGGCTGCCGGCCAGCGCGGCGGCCAGGTCCGAGAGGATGTCGGCGTGCAGGTTGGTGGCGACGATGGTGTCCAGTGTGGCGGGGCGGTTGACCATGCGGGCCGTCGCGGCGTCCACCAGTTCCTTGTCCCACTTCACGTCGGGGAACTCGGCAGACACCTGCGCGGCAATCTCGTCCCACATCACCATCGCATGGCGTTGCGCGTTGCTCTTGGTGATGACGGTGAGCAGCTTGCGGGGGCGCGACTGCGCCAGGCGGAAGGCGTAGCGCAGGATGCGCTCCACGCCCACGCGGGTCATGATGGAGACATCGGTGGCCGCCTCGATGGGGTGGCCCTGGTGCACGCGGCCGCCCACGCCCGAGTATTCACCCTCGGAGTTTTCGCGCACGATGACCCAGTCCAGATCATGGGGGCCGCAGCGCTTCAGGGGCGCGTCAATGCCCGGCAGGATGCGCGTGGGCCGCACGTTGGCGTACTGATCGAACCCCTGGCAGATCTTCAGGCGCAGGCCCCACAGGGTGATGTGGTCGGGGATGTCGGGGTCGCCGGCCGAGCCGAACAGGATGGCGTCCTTGCCGCGCAGGGCGTCCAGCCCATCGGCCGGCATCATCACGCCGTGGGCGCGGTACCAGTCGCCGCCCCAGCCGAAATTCTCGAAGTCAAAGCGCAGGTGCGGGTGGTTGGCCGACAGGGCCTGCAGCACGAGCTGGCCAGCGGGAATGACTTCCTTGCCGATGCCGTCTCCGGGGATGGTGGCGATTTGGTAGGTTTTCATGCGGATGTCTTGGGGGAAAGGTTGAGGAAAGCCGTGCTGGGCTGGCGGACCGTGGAAAAAAAAGCGGTGAAGCCGAACAGTGAGAAGAACTTTAGGCATGGACGCGTCTTCGGAACGGCGCTAGAGTGAATCCATCGTTAACCTGAGGTTAAGAAAGATTCGATGAGCTCCACCATCCAGCCCGCAGAACTGGGTTTCTTTTCGGCGCTGGCCGCCAGTCCCAGCCTGAGTGCTGCGGGGCGCGAAATGGGCATCTCCACGGCGGCGGTCAGCAAACACCTGGCGCAGATGGAACGCCGCCTGGGCGTGGTGCTCATCAACCGCACCACCCGGCGCATGGGCCTCACACCCGAGGGCGAACTGCTGCTGGAGCACGCGCGCCGCATCCTGCGCGAGATCGATGCGCTGGACGAACTCATCGCCCAGTCCAAGGCCAGCCCCAAGGGCCTGCTGCGGGTGAATGCCACCCTGGGCTTTGGCCGCATGCATGTCGCTCCGGTGATTTCGGATTTTGTGCGCCAGTACCCCGAGGTGGATGTGCAGCTGCAGCTGTCGGTGCACCCGCCGCCCATCACCGACGATGCCTACGACCTGTGCGTGCGCTTTGGCGAGCCGCCCGACGGCCGCGTGATTGCCCGCCGCATCGCGCCCAACCGGCGCGTGTTGTGCGCCGCGCCTGTCTACCTGGACCGCCATGGCAGGCCCCGCGTGCCGCGCGATCTGATGGAGCACCAGTGCATCGGCATCCGCCAGGGCGACGAGGCCTACGGCCTGTGGCGCCTGACCACCGGGCGCGGCAGCAAGGCGCACACCGAATCGATCAAGATCACTGGCAACCTGACCACCAACGACGGCGAGATCGCCGTGCTGTGGGCCTTGCAGGGCCATGGCATCGTGATGCGTGCCGATTGGGATGTGAACCGCCACCTGGCGCAGGGCCTGCTGGAGCCCGTGCTGGCGCAGTACCACACCCCGGCGGCCGATATTTTTGCGGTTTATCCCCAGCGGCACCAGTTCTCTACCCGGGTGCAGACTTTTGTGGGCTTTCTGGCCGAGGCGCTGGCAGCGTCGGGGGCGCCAAGCACCGATACTGTGCGCTTCATCGACCGACCGACGGAGACAACACGCCATGACCCTGCGCTTGCACCCCCTGGACCCGCAGCTTTTTACCCGCGCCCAGGCGCTGCTGGATGACGGGTGGATTTCCCACGACCCCGACCTGGCCCCGGTGCTGCCCACCGTGCTGGCCCGCCATGTGGGGCAGGACTGGCACAAGGCGGGCACCTTCCGCCACCATCTGGTGGGCGTGGCGCGCTCGCTCACGCTGTGGCAGCAGCCGCGTGATGTGCGCCTGCTGGGGTTGCTGCACAGCGTGTACGGCAATGCCTTTGTGGACCTGGTCAAGTTCGACCCGGCCAGCGAGCGCGCCCGCCTGCGCGATCTGGTGGGCGAGCCGGCCGAGCACCTCGTGTACCTGTTTTGCACGCAGTCGCGCACGCAGTTCGTGCAGCGCGTGCTGGGCGGCGGGCTGCAGGCCGATGGCAGCCTGGCGCTCGACAAGGACGGGCAGCGCCATGTGCTCACGCCCTACGAGGTGGCCGCCTTCATTGTCGTGAGCATGGCCGACACCATCGAGCAATGGTTCAGCTGGCAGGACGATATCTACTCGCGCTTTCCCAACGTGCAGCACCGCCCGCAGGCCGTGCACTGGGCGGCATCGCTGTGGCCCGGGCCCATGCGGCCCACGGGGCGCATGCTGCACCAGATCGCAGCCCTGGGGCAGGCGCTGCAGCACCCGGGCCTCGTGGGGCTGCTGCCCGTGCCGCCGGTGTTTGCCGGTTGCACGCAGCACCTGTCGGTGGCGGCCGAGGCGGCGGCTGTGTCGTTGTATTGGTCGGTGATCCAGCAAGACCAGCCGCTGGTGGATGTGGACGTGGCCACCGCCGTGCTGGAGCAGGCCGTGCGCCACAATCCCTGGGTGGGCGAGCCGCAGATGGTGCTGGCGCAGCTGTATCTATCGGCGGGCCGGTGTGACGACGCCAAGCACGCCGCCCAGAGTGCGCTGCAGTGCTTCAGCGCCTGGGGCAATGCGTGGGACAAGCGCGTGCAGTGGGACGCCTGGGTGGCCTGGACGCGCATCCTGCTGCAGTCCGCCACCGATGCCACCTGGCCCGAGCGGCTGGACAAACTCAACAACGTGGCGCTGCGTGGGTGATGGGTGATGGGCTGCTCGTTATGCAGTATTGAGCTAATGAAATAAAGAAACGGTTGTTTGCGTTTTATAGGGTCAACCCTAAGATGCGAAGAATCTCTTAACGAAAGGTGTTTCCGTGAACAAGCGCTCCCTGCTGCAATCCACCCTCGCTCTGGCCCTGGCCGCCGGTTTCTCCACGGGCGCGCTGGCGCAGGACAAGCCGCTCAAGATCGGCGTGACGGCCGGCCCGCACGCCCAGATCTTCGAGCAGGTCAAGAAAGTGGCCGAGAAAGACGGCCTGAAAATCCAGGTGATCGAGTTCAGCGACTACGTGCAACCCAACGCCGCCCTGGCCGCGGGCGACCTGGACGCCAACGCCTACCAGCACAAGCCGTACCTCGATGCCCAGGTGAAAGACCGGGGCTACAAGATCGTCTCCGTGGGCTATACCGTCAACTTCCCCATGGGCCTGTACTCGAAGAAGGTCAAGGGCCTGAGCGAGCTGAAGGACGGTGCGCGTTTTGGCCTGCCCAACGACCCCACCAACGGCGGCCGTGCGCTCCTGCTGCTGCAGGACAAGGGCCTGATCAAGCTCAAGGAGGGTGCCGGCCTCAAGGCCACGCCGCTCGATGTGGTGAGCAACCCCAGGAAGCTCAAGTTTGTTGAACTGGACGCTGCCCAGCTGCCGCGCTCGCTGGACGATCTGGACGCATCGGCCGTCAACACCAACTTTGCGATCTCGGCCGGCCTGAACCCCAAGACCGACGCCATCGCCCTGGAAAGCGCCAAGAGTCCGTATGTGAACCTGATCGCCGTGCGCGAAGCCGACAAGAACAAACCCTGGGTGCCCAAGCTGCTCAAGGCCTACCAATCCGAGGAGATCCGCAAGTTCATCGAAGTGGAGTTCAAGGGGTCGGTGCTGCCCGGGTTCTGATTGTTGCTCCTCAAAAAAGCTGCTGGCGCTTTGCAATCAAGCGCCAGCAGTTTTTTTGCGATACCGTGGTTACCCGTGAGGGTGGGCCCCAGAGATGCCGGCTGCGACACCGCGCCAGGCCGTGCCTCCATGTGCTGCCTTGCAGGCTGTCACCCGGACGCTCCCGTATGCTGAAATTTTTGTCGGTTGATTCCCTCATGTACCAATGCGGGGCCGCCCTCTTGGCACAATGGCGCAGTTGCACAAGGACGCAAAAGTTCGGGAAAAAATAGAATCACCGGGACAGTGATTTGGATGCCTCCAAGGCCATGGGGATGACCCGGCCTGAGTCACGCCGAAGCCGGCCAATGCGGTCAGACAGATCAATGAACACCACAGAAAAAGAAGATGTCAAAAAAGCGCTGACCAGCCAGACCCTGGTACGGGGCTTGGATGTGATCGAGGCGGTGTCGGACGGCCCGTTGAGCATTTCCGATATCGCGCACAAAACGGGCATCACCTACGGCACGGCGCACCGGATTGTGTCGGTATTGGTCCAGCGCAGTTACCTCAAGCACGACAAGACCAAGGGCTACACCCTGGGCCGCAAGGTGCTGGAGCTGGGCTTTCAGGCTTTCCATCAGACGACGCTCATGCACGCCGCCCATCCGTTCCTGGAAAAACTGGCCCTTGACACACTGGATACTGTGCATCTCGCCCGTATCGAGGGCGACTCCGTGGTCTATCTTGACAAGATCTTCAGCCGGCGCTCCGTGGAAATCAGTTCGAGAATCGGCGGACGCAAACCGCTGATCAGCACAGGCGTGGGCAAGGCGCTGATCCTGGATTGGAGCGAGAGCGAGTGGGTGGCGTTGCACAACCGCAATGCGCACCTTTTGCGCAAAAAAATGGCGCAATCCGAATGGCTGGATTTGATGCGCGGCTATGCGCAAGGCGATTATTCCTTTGATTCTGGTGAGGACGAGCAGGCCATCCGGTGCGTCGCAGCCCCAGTGCGTGATGGCAGTCGAAAAATCGTGGCGGCCATCAGTGTCTCCAGTACCCTGGAATACATGGACCCTGAGCGCATGCAGATGCTGATTCCTGTTGTCAAACAGGTGGCCGCGCAAATCAGCGCCGAACTGGGAATGCATGCATGAAACGACCTGCGGTGGCGTGGCCGCAGGACGCGCCGCCGGGTCTCTGGTTTACAGGATTTTTCCTGGATTGAGGATGTTTCCTGGGTCCATGGCGTTTTTCAAGACTTTCATCAGCGCAATCTCTTGCGGACTACGGCTGTGGCCCAGCCACTTTTTCTTGTGCAGGCCAATGCCATGCTCGGCCGAAACGGATCCGCAGAAGTCGCGAACAATGGCATAGAACGCTTCTTCCACCTGGTGTTCGGTGGTGCCATCCGCAGGAATCGGACCCACCACTGCGTGGATGTTGCCGTCCCCCACATGTCCAAAAAAGACGACTTTCAGGTGGGGAAAACGCGTCGCCATGACCTCCATAAGTTGTTCAACGCAGTTTCCAATGGTGGAAATCGGCACCGACAGATCGAAATTGATGGTCGGGGCGTTGATTTTCAGCATCTCTGACACGGAATCGCGCAGCGCCCAGAAATCCTGGGTCTCGGCGTGCGATTGCGCAATGGCTGCATCCACGACCCACCCTTGCGCCATGGCTTCTTCCAGCATGGCCTGAAAACGCCCCGCCTCGCTTTCGGGAGTGGCCCCTTGCATGTCCAGCAGCACATACACCGGATGGTGGGTGGGCAGCGGTGTCCTGACGCCTGGAACGGACGTGGCGGTGCGGTAAAAATCAGGCCACATGACCTCAAAAGCGCTGACCTGGCCCGACAGCGCTTGCCGGGCATGGCGCAGGAATTGCACCACCGCATCAAAACCGGTCAGGGCAACCAAGGCCGTGTTGGCGCCGGAGACTCCCGGATGCAGCCGCAGCACAGCCTGGGTAATGACACCCAGAGTGCCCTCACTGCCGATGAACAGGTGCTTGAGGTCAGGACCCGCATTGTTCTTGACCATCTGGTTCAACATCGACAGCACCGTGCCATCTGCCAGCACGACCTCCAGGCCCAGCACCAGTTCCCGCGCCATGCCGTAGCGGATCACGCGATTGCCGCCGGCATTGGTGGAAAGATTGCCGCCAATCTGGCAAGAGCCGCGTGACCCCAGGTCCAGGGCGTAGAGAAAACCTGCTTGCTGTGCCGCCTCCTGAATGACTTGCAGCGGGGTTCCTGCCAGAACGGTCATGGTTGCCGAGCCGGTGTCGATGGCGGTAATGCCGCTCATTCGTTCCAGGGACAAGATCACGCTGCCGTGGCTGGGCACCGCGCCGCCGGCCAGGCCCGTGAGGCCGCCTTGGGGCGTCACGGCTTGGCCATGGGCGTGGCAGATACGCAAAACCTGCGCGACTTGCTGCGTATTGCGCGGTCGCACCAACGCCAGCGGCGTGCCACCGCTTTCATCGCTCCAGTCGTTCAGGTATTTCACGCCGATCTGGTCGCCGGTCAGGACATCGGCATCTCCCAGTTCCTGCCGCAAAGCGGCCACCACGGCGAGCGCGATGTCAGGGGGCGTCGGGTTGCAGGAGAGGGTCAGAGGGGAGGTCATGAATGCAGCTTTCTCGTTCTAAATTTGCACATGTTGAAAGTCAATTCTAAAAATTGACACAATTCTAAGCTGCCCCCTAGAATCCGCGGCTGCAGATCCCGAGTTGACGAGACTCCTCAACCCCTTACTTCCTCTGGAAAAAATCGACATGATTTTCAAAGCACCCCAACTGCTGTCACGCCGCGTTGCCATGATGCTCGGCCTTTGCGCCTTCTCTTTTGGAATCTCCAGCCCGGTGGTCGCGGCTGAAAATATTGTGCTCAAGGTGGGGCATGCAGCAACGGCCAGCAACACAGGCCATCTCGCTTTGGAGTTTCTGGGCAAGGAGCTGAAAGAAAAGACCAAGGGTCGCGTCAGCATGGAGATTTTTCCCAATGCGCAGTTGGGCAGCGAACGCGAACTGGTTGAAAGCATCCAGCTGGGCAACGTTGACATGGCGTTTGTTTCTTCTGCCTTGCTGGGCAATTTCAACAAGCAATTCTTTGCGCTGGACATTCCCTTCATGTTCAAGGATCGTCCCGGCGTTTATCGCGTGCTAGACGGCGCCATCGGCCAAGGCCTGCTCGACAGCTTGAACAAGGTCGGCATCCAGGGCGTCGGTTACTGGGAAAACGGCTTTCGCCAACTGACGAACAGTAAAAAATTGATCAAGAGCCCCGATGACCTGAAGGGCATGAAGATGCGCACCATGGAAAACGAGGTGCACATTGCCGCCTGGAAAGCCATCGGTTCGAACCCTGCACCACTGGCTTTTGGCGAGCTTTTCACTGCGTTGCAACAGGGGACCTTTGATGCACAAGAAGGCCCGATCAATCTGTTCTACGACATGAAGTTTCAGGAAGTCCAAAAGTTCATCACCAAAACAAATCACGTTTATTCGCCGTTTGTCGTGCTGATGAACCCCAATGTGTACAAACGCTTCAGCGAAGAAGACAAGAAAATTTTCGCCACGGCATTCAGCAATGCCAAGGTGTACCAGCGTGATCTGGCCCAGAAAGCCGATGCCAAGGCAGAAGCCGCCATGCCCAAGGTAACCTTCACCACCCTGACGCCGCAAGAGTTTGCGAAGTTCGCGGACAAGATGGGCCCTATCTACGACCAAGTGAAGAAGAAGGTGGGTCCTGAAATCGTTGACAAGATCCTCGCGGAAGTCAACAAGAAGTAATTGACTTTCCCCCTCTAAGTGGTCAGGTGGGTTGGTGCAGCAATGCTGCCGCAACCCACCGTGCGCCAAGGAAATCAGATGTTCAAAATAATTGACAAGAATCTTGAAGAGGTTCTTTTGGTGTTTCTGCTGTCACTCATGTCCGTGCTCATTGGTGTGCAGATCGTCATGCGGTATGTGGTGGGGGAGTCTCTGACATGGTCAGAGGAATTGGCCCGTTATTGCTTTATCTGGGCTACCTATATCGGCGTGAGTTACGCCGTCAAGGTGGGTGCCCATATTCGCGTCGATGCCGTCACGAACCTGTTGCCGGTATCGACCCGGCGCTACGTGAACCTTTTTTCATATTTCATGTTCATCGTCTTTGCGGCGCTGGTCATGAAAGAGGGCTACGCCCTGACTGAAAAAATCTTCAGTTTTGGCCAGGAGTCGTCTGCCTTGGGCCTGCCCATGGGTTATGTCTATATGGCACCTACGGTAGGTTTTGGTTTGGTGGTTTTTCGAATCCTTCAAAAGATGGTTGAAGAAGTGCAAATGATCCGCAAGGGAGATCCCGCATGATTTCCTTTTTGCTGTTTGGGCTTTTTCTTGCCTTGCTGCTGACAAGCGTACCCATCGCCATCTCCCTGGGACTGGCTGCTACCGGGGCACTGCTGTACAGCGGCAAGGTGAGCAGCAGCTACATCGCGCAAGGGCTGGTCACCTCGATCGACTCGTTTCCCCTGATGGCGGTGCCGTTCTTCATTCTGGCGGGTGATCTGATGGGCCATGGCGGTCTGTCCAAGCGCCTGCTCAATGTGGGCAATGTCTTTTTTGGCCGTTTCACGGGCGGCCTGGCCATCATTGCCGTCGTGACCTGCATGTTTTTTGCGGCCATTTCCGGCTCGGGACCCGCCACCGTGGCAGCTGTCGGCTCGATCTTGCTGCCCGCCATGGCGCGCGACGGTTATCCCAAAGGCTTCTCGATTGGCCTGGTGGCTTCGGCCGGCTGCATGGGCATCATTATCCCGCCCAGTATTCCGATGGTGATCTACGCGACGTCTTCCAACGTATCGATCAGCGCCATGTTTCTGGCCGGTGTCATTCCCGGTCTACTGATTGGTCTTGCTCTGATTGTGGTGGCGTACTACAAATCGAAAAAGAACCACTACCGCGGTGCCGACAGAAAATACTCGGCCAAGGAAATCATGGCAACCATCAATGATGCCAAGTGGGCGTTGCTGGTGCCGGTGATTATCCTGGGGGGTATTTACGGCGGTATTTTCACGCCGACCGAGGCTGCTGCCGTGGGTGTCATCTACGGTTTTATTGTGGGCGTCTTTGTTTACAAGGAACTCAAGTTCAAGGACTTGTACCGGATCATTGCCGGTTCGGCACTGACTTCGGCCTCCGTCATGATCATCGTGGGTACCGCCACCATCTTTGGCCGGGTGCTGGCCATCGAGCGCATTCCGGTCCTGATTGCCGAATTCATCGTGCAACTGACCAGCAGCCCCATGCTCATTTTGATGCTGATCAACGTGCTGTTGCTGTTTGTCGGCATGTTCATGGAAACCCTGGCTGCCATCATCATTTTGACGCCAATCCTGCTGCCGGTGGTAATGGCCGTGGGCGTGGATCCGGTGCACTTTGGCATTGTGATGATTGTGAATCTGGCCATTGGCTTGGTCACACCACCTGTCGGGGTCAATCTGTTTGTGGGGGCCAGAGTCGGTGGTTCGACGCTGGAAGCCGTATCCAAGGGAAGTATTCCATTCTTGATCGCGATGTTTATCGTGCTCATGCTGGTGACCTATATGCCGTCGCTGTCGCTGTTCCTTCCCAAACTCATGGGTATGTAATTCAGGTCGCTACTTCAAATTCGACGTGCAATTTTGTGAAAGCAAGCTCAATCATGACTACCAAAATCAAATGCGCCCTGATCGGGCCCGGTAACATTGGCACCGACCTGCTGGCCAAACTGCAACGCAGCCCGGTGCTGGAACCGGTCTGGATGGTCGGCATCGACCCTGAATCCGACGGCCTCAAACGCGCCCGCGAACTGGGCATCCAAACCACCGCCGAGGGCGTGGATGGCTTGGTGCCGCACATGCAGGCCGACGGTGTGCAGATCGTCTTTGACGCCACCAGCGCCTACGTGCACGCTGAAAACAGCCGCAAGGTGAATGCCCAGGGCGCTTTGATGATCGACCTGACACCCGCCGCCATCGGCCCTTTTTGCGTGCCACCGGTCAATCTGGCCGAGCATGTGGGCAAGGGCGAGATGAATGTCAACATGGTCACCTGCGGTGGCCAGGCCACCATTCCCATGGTGGCCGCCGTGTCACGCGTGCAGCCGGTGGCGTATGGCGAAATCGTGGCAACGGTGTCGAGCAAGTCAGCCGGCCCAGGCACGCGCAAGAACATCGATGAATTCACGCGTACCACAGCGACCGCGGTGGAAAAAGTGGGGGGTGCCAAAAAAGGCAAGGCCATCATCATTTTGAACCCGGCCGAGCCGCCACTCATCATGCGTGACACCGTGCACTGCCTGACCGAGACCGAACCCGACCAGGCCAAGATCACCGAGTCGATCCACGCGATGATCAAGGAAGTTCAAAAGTATGTGCCTGGCTACAAGCTGGTCAACGGGCCGGTGTTTGACGGCAACCGCGTCTCGGTGTTTCTGGAGGTCGAAGGCCTGGGTGACTACCTGCCCAAATACGCCGGCAACCTTGACATCATGACGGCCGCCGCCGCGCGCACCGCAGAGATGTTTGCCGAAGAAATCATTGCTGGGCGGCTCACGCTCAAAGCCACAGCAGCCTGAACCGATAGAAGAACCTCATCATGACAACACAAGGCAAAAAGATCACCCTGCATGACATGACCCTGCGTGATGGCATGCACCCCAAGCGCCACCTGATGTCGCTGGAGCAGATGAAAACCATCGCGTGCGGACTGGATGCGGCGGGCATCCCCCTGATTGAAGTCACGCACGGGGACGGCCTGGGCGGATCTTCCGTGAACTACGGTTTTCCTGCGCACACCGACGAGGAATACCTGGGTACGGTGATCCCGCTCATGAAACAGGCCAAGGTGTCCGCTCTGTTGCTGCCGGGCATTGGCACCGTCGACCACCTGTTGATGGCCAAAGACCTGGGTGTCAACACCATTCGTGTGGCCACCCATTGCACCGAAGCCGACGTGTCCGAACAGCACATCAGCAAGGCCCGCACACTGGGGATGGACACCGTGGGTTTCCTGATGATGGCGCACATGGCCAGCGCAGAAAAACTGGTGAGCCAGGCGCTGTTGATGCAGGGCTATGGCGCCAACTGCATCTACGTCACGGACTCCGCGGGCCACATGCTGCCCAAGGATGTGAAAGAAAAACTCACGGCCGTGCGGCAGGCGCTCAAGCCCGAGACCGAACTGGGTTTCCACGGCCATCACAACCTGGCGATGGGTGTGGCCAATTCCCTGGCCGCGATCGAAGTGGGTGCGAACCGCATTGACGCCGCTGCTGCCGGTCTGGGGGCAGGGGCGGGCAACACACCCATGGAGGTGCTGGTATCGGTCATGGACCTGATGGGGCTTACCACCGGGGTGGATGTGTACAAGATTCAGGACGTGGCGGAAGACCTGGTGGTGCCGATCATGGATTTCCCGATCCGCATCGACCGCGACGCACTCACGCTGGGTTATGCCGGCGTCTATGGCTCATTCCTGCTGTTTGCCAAGCGCGCCGAGCAGAAATACGGTGTGCCCGCACGCGACATCCTGGTGGAAATGGGCCGCCGCGGCATGGTGGGTGGACAGGAAGACATGATTGAAGACACCGCCATGACGCTGGCCAAGGCACGCACTGCTTCTTCCATAGCGGGGGCCTGAGGGGGTAATCCTCCAGAGGAATACCTGCCGGGTTCACGCAAGGGCGTGAGGCCCCCCGCAGGCATTGCCGAAGTGATTCAGCCGCTGGGACCGGTGGGATTTTTCTCCCACGGCTCACTGCGATCTCGGTCGGCATGAACCCCGGGATTTGGCTACTCGAAAAATAGCTGCTGGCGCTTTGCAATCAAGCGCCAGCAGTTTTTTTCATGCTCCATCCCATTGGGTTGGCAGGCGGTGTGAATGTCATGGTTCGCCGCTGGCATGGGGTGCCCTGAAACGGTACCATGGCCTTCCGGTGCTTTGCCGGGTGTTTTCGCCCTCAGGAGGTTTTCATGAGCCAGTACAACATTGCCGTCGTCGTCGGCAGTCTTCGCAAGGATTCATTCAACCGCAAGCTGGCCACGGCGCTGGCCCGACTGGCGCCCGCGGATTTCAGCTTCACGCAGCTGCGCCTGGATGATCTGCCGCTCTACAACCAGGACGACGATGGCCAGCAGGCTGCGTCGGTGCTGCGCTTCAAGGGCGAAATCAAGGCCGCGCAGGGCGTGCTGTTTGTCACGGCGGAATACAACCGCTCGATTCCAGGTGTCCTCAAGAACGCCATCGACAACGCTTCGCGCCCCTACGGGCAAAGCGCCTGGGTTGGCAAGCCGGCGGGGGTGATTGGTGCATCGGTGGGCGCCATTGGCACTTCGATGGCGCAGCAGCACCTGCGCAATGTGCTGGCCTACCTGGACATGCCCACGTTGGGCCAGCCCGAGGCCTTCATCCATGCCAAGGAAGGTCTGTTCGACGCCGATGGTGGCATCGGTGCGGGCAGCCGAGAGTTTCTGCAGGGCTGGATGAACCAGTACGTGGCCTGGGTCAAAAAGCATGCTTGAATTTTTTGCTATTGAATAAATAGCTGCTCACGCTTATTGAACGAGCGCTAGAGCCGTATTTGAAAATCAAACGCAGAAAGCCCGGCGCAAGGCCGGGCTTCATGGAGGGTGAGACAGAAAAGCAGGGCGCCCGCGGCGCCCTGTGCCTCAGGCGGCTTGCGTTGCCTGGGCTTGGTTGGCGGCAGCCTGGCTGCGGATGGCCTGGGCGGCATCGGCCAACGCCTGGGCCTTGGCGTCATCGCCCATGGCCACGCCTTCAGCGCGCACAAAGCGCACATCGGTCACGCCGAAGAAGCCCAGCACAACCTTGAGATAGCTCTCCTGGTGTTCCATGGCCTGACCGCCTTCGCTGGTGGAATACACGCCGCCACGGGTGGAGGCAATGATCACGGTCTTGCCCTTGGCCAGGCCTTCGGGGCCGTTGGCGGTGTACTGGAACGTGCGGCCGGGCTGGGCAATGCGGTCAATCCAGGCCTTGAGCTGGGTGGGAATGCTGAAGTTGTAGAACGGGGCACCAATCACCACCACATCGGCCGCCAGGAATTGGCTCACCAGTTGCTCGGACACGGCGTTCTCGCGCTTTTGCACTTCGCTCAGGCCATCGGTCTGGCCGGTGCGGGGCGCCATGGCGTCCATGGTGAAGTGGGCCGGGGCGTTGGCCACCAGGTCGAGATAGCTCACCTGGGTGCCGGGGTGGTTGGCCTGGTAGGCTGCCACGATCTGTGCGGTCAACTGGCGCGAAACGGAGTTGGTACCGGTGATGGCGGAATCAATGTGAAGCAGTTGCATGAGGTTCTCCGGAGGTTTGTAGGGCAGCCATTTGGTGTGGCCTGGGTGTCAATTGTCGATGGATCTTGATTTGTTGATAAGTGGGTGAATTTGCGATAGATTGTCCCATTTGTAGAACAATAAGCGCCATGCAAGACCTCAACGACATGCTGTATTTCGCCGAAGTGGTGGAGCGCGGTGGCTTTGCCGCGGCGGGCCGGGCCCTGGGTATCCCCAAATCCCGGCTGTCGCGGCGGGTGTCGGAGTTGGAGACCCAGCTGGGCGTGCGCCTGCTGCAGCGCACCACACGCAAGCTCTCGCTGACCGAAGTGGGCGAGGCCTATCTGCGCCACTGCCAGGCCATGCGCGAGTCAGCCCAGGCCGCTGCCGACACGGTGGCCCAGGTGCAGACCACCCCGCGCGGCACCATCCGCGTGAGTTGTCCCGTCACGCTGGCGCAGACGGTGCTGGCCGAGCTGATGCCTCAGTTTCTGGCCACTTATCCCGAAGTGCGGGTCGAAATGCTGGTAAGCAACCGCGCGGTGAATCTGGTGGAGGAGGGCATCGACGTGGCGCTGCGCGTGCGCTCCACGCTGGAGGACAGCGGCAGCATGGTCGTCAAGCGCCTCGACGATGCCCGGCAGATTCTGGTGGCCAGCCCCGACTTGCTGGCGCGCCATGGCGTGCCGCGCACACTGGAAGACCTGGCCCGGCTGGACAGCATTGCCATGTCTGCCGTGGATGGGCGCTCCACGCTGCACCTCGTCGGCGAAGGCGGCCGTGAGCAGACGGTGCACCACCAGCCGCGCTATGTGGCCGATGACTTGCTCACCCTCCAGTTCGCCGCCCTGGCCGGCACCGGCATGTGCTGGCTGCCCGACTACATGTGCATCGAAGCGCTGCGCGCAGGCCGCCTGGTGCACCTGCTGCCCGACTGGGCGCCACCGCGCGGCATCGTGCATGCGGTGTTTCCTTCGCGCCGGGGGCTGTCGCCCGCTGTGGGGCGGTTTCTGGACTACCTGGGCGAAACCATGCCGGGGCGCAGCAGCCAGGCCACCCGGGTGGCCGGACAGGGGTTGGATGGCGCAGGCATCTAGCCCTTTACGGTTTTTAGATGCTTTGGCGATCAAATAACAAGAATCAAGTCGTTTGGGTTTTAAAGAGTGGGTCGCAGAATGCCAGCGCTGTGAGCCCCGCTTCCATCACCATCGTTCCGGGCGGGCGTGATTCCGGCCTCGGCCACTGGCAAAGCCTGTGGGCCGAGCGCCTGCCCCATGCCTGCCGCGTGGTGCAGGACGACTGGATCACGCCCACGCGGCTGGCCTGGGTGGGCCCGCTTGAAAAGACCGTGCTGGCTGCGCCCCATCCCGTGGTCATCGTGGCGCACAGCCTGGGCTGCATTGCCACCACCTCCATGGGCGCGCAGGCCGCAGCCCGCGTGTGCAGCGCGCTGCTGGTGGCCCCGGCCGACCCTGAGCGCCGCACCGTCCTGAACGACTGTGCGCCTGTGCCCTTGTCGCGCTGTCCGTCCGTTCCATCGTGGTGGCCGGCAGCAACGGCCTGTATTACCCCCTCCGCCTGGCGGGTGCCTGCGCGCGGGCCTGGGGCCGTGAATGCGTGCGCATGCAGAACGCCGGGCACCTCCATATCGACTCCGGCCATGGCGAATCGCCGCTGGACTGGGCGCTGCTGCAGTCGCTGCAGGGCGACCCCACCGCGAGCCGCGCCCCGGTGCCCGGCCATGCGCAGGCTTCGCCTGCAGCGCCGGTGTTGCAGGAGTACTCCTGAATAAGTAGCTACCTGTGCTTATGAATAAAGCGCTAGCGGCAGTTTTGCTTGCTTTTTTTGATGAGGCACACTGCATTTTTCGCCTTCTGGTGTGCAAGTTGAGTTTTCTATATTATTAAATTCGATTAATTAACAAAAATATATTCTTTTGAGTTTTAAGCGTCACTCCGCACAATGGGCGATCCCCAGCTTTTCATCAGGCGACGCACCATGACGACTTCTCTGAAACTCAAGACCCTTCTGGCCGCACTGGCCCTGGCGAGCAGTGGTTTGGCTGCTGCGCAGAACCAGCTGCTCAATGTGTCGTACGACGTGGCCCGCGAGTTCTACAAGGACTACAACGCCGCTTTTGTCGCGCACTACAAGAAAACCACCGGCCAGGACGTGAAGATCGACCAGTCGCACGCGGGCTCCAGCGCCCAGGCGCGTGCCGTGAACGATGGCCTGGCCGCCGATGTGGTCACCATGAACACCACCACCGATGTGCAGTTCCTGGCCGACAACGGCGTGGTCGCCAAGGATTGGTCCAAGAAGTTCCCCAACGATGCATCGCCCACCACCTCGACCATGTTGTTCCTGGTGCGCAACGGCAACCCCAAGGGCATCAAGGACTGGGACGACCTCATCAAGCCCGGTGTGCAGGTGATCGTGGTCAATCCCAAGACCGGCGGCAACGGCCGCTATGCCTATCTGGCCGCCTGGGGCGCCGTGCGCGAAAAGGGCGGCACCGAGGCGCAGGCCGCCGAGTTCGTGGGCAAGCTCTACAAGAACGTGCCGGTGCTGGCCAAGGGCGGCCGCGACGCCACGGCCACGTTTTTGCAGCGCAACCAGGGCGACGTGCTGATCACGTTCGAGTCCGAAGTGGTGTCGATCGACCGGGAGTTTGGCACGGGCAAGGTCGATGCCATCTACCCGTCGGTGAGCGTGGTGGCCGAGAACCCCGTGGCGGTAGTGGAGCGCACCGTGGCCAAGAAGGGCACGGCGCAGTTGGCCAAGGCCTACCTCGATTACCTGTACTCCGACGAAGCGCAGGAAATCGCTGCCAGGCACGCCATTCGTCCGCGCTCGGAGAAAGTGCTCAAAAAGTATGAAGCCACCTTCAAGCCGCTCAAGCAGTTCACTGTGGCCAAGTATTTCGGCAGCCTGACCGAGGCGCAGAAGGTGCACTTCAACGACGGCGGCCAGTTCGACAAGCTGTATGCGAAGTGAGCACCCCCCTGAGGCGCTGCGCGCCTTCCCCCCGCTCTCGCATTGCTGCGCAACGCGGGCAGGG
>JANJSZ010000098.1 GCA_024711405.1 Acidovorax sp. | reverse complement strand
CAGCAGGTCGTTGATGCAGGCGCCACCGTCCACGCGCAGCTCGCTCACCGGCTGGCCGCCCGCGGCCACGGCGTCGCGGCTCATGGCCAGCAGCAGGGCGGCGCTCTGGTAGGCAATGCTCTCCAGGGCCGCGCGCGCGATGTGGCCCAGTGTGCTGCCACGCGTGAGGCCCGTGATGGTGCCGCGCGCGTCGGGTTTCCAGTAGGGTGCGCCCAGGCCGGTGAAGGCCGGCACCATCATCACGCCGCCCGAGTCGGGCACGCTTTGCGCCAGCGACTCGACCTCGCTGCTGGTGGAGATAGCGCGCAGGCCGTCGCGCAGCCACTGCACCACGGCGCCGCCCACGAACACGCTGCCTTCCATGGCGAACTCCGGCTGTGCCGTGGCCTGCGCGGCGCTGGTGGTGAGCAGCCCGTTCTGCGAGGTCTGGAACTTGCCGCCGGTGTGCATCAGCATGAAGCAGCCTGTGCCATAGGTGTTCTTGGCCATGCCCGCCGTGAAGCAGGCCTGACCGAACAGCGCACTCTGCTGGTCGCCCGCCACGCCGCCGATGCGGATACCGTGGCCCAGCAGGTCGGCCGCGATGTCGCCAAAGTGGGCGCTCGATGGCAGCACTTCGGGCATCAGCGCCTTGGGAATGCGCAGCAGCGCCAGCAACTCGTCGTCCCACTGGTTGGTGTGCACATTGAACAGCATGGTGCGCGCGGCGTTGCTCACGTCCGTCACATGGGCTTTGCCGTGGGTGAGCTGCCACATCAGCCAGCTGTCCACCGTGCCAAAGGCCAGCTCGCCGCGCTCGGCCGCGTCGCGGGCGCCGGGCACATGGTCCAGCATCCATTGCAGCTTGGTGCCGGAGAAGTAGGCATCCACCAGCAGGCCCGTCTTGGCCTGGATGGTGGCGGCATGGCCTTCGCTTCGCAGCTGGGCGCAGGCGGGTTCGGCGCGCCGGTCCTGCCAGACGATGGCGTGGTGCACGGGTTGGCCGGTTTTGCGGTTCCACAGCACGGTGGTTTCGCGCTGGTTGGTGATGCCTGCTGCGCGCACGGCGCTCGCCGCAATGCCGGCCTTGGCCAGCGCCTCGCGGGCCGTGGCCAGCTGGGTGCGCCAGATCTCCAGCGGGTCATGCTCCACCCAGCCGGGCTGGGGGTAGATCTGCGGCAGCTCCAGCTGGGCCTGCGCCACGATCTGGCCGCCTTCGTCAAAAACGATGCTGCGGGAGCTGGAGGTGCCTTGGTCGAGTGCGAGCAGGTAGGTCATGGTGACGGGGTCTCCGAAATTCGTGAATCCATGGAGTGTCTGCGGCGGTCGATTCGCGCGTGGCCCAGGCCCTCGGACGCCGGGCAAGGACCGCCCCGCAGCGAGGGCGTCGTCCCCCACCGGGGGAAGGCGCCGCAGGCGACTCAGGGAGGGCTTTATTCACTCTGCCACGGTGCAGATCACCTCCGCGTCCTGGAGCAGGGCGGGGAAGGGCTCGGGCGGCGGCGCGTCGGTGAACAGGCGGTCGATCTGCGCCAGCGTGGCCAGTTGCACCATGGCCGGGCGGTTGAACTTGCTGTGGTCGGCCGCCAGCCAGACCTCGCGCGCGTGTTCGATGATGGTCTGCGCCACCTTCACCTCGCGGTAGTCGAAATCGCGCAGCGAGCCATCGGGTTCGATGCCCGAGATGCCGATGAGCGCGATGTCCACCTTGAACTGGCGGATGAAGTCCACAGCGGCTTCGCCCACGATGCCGCGGTCGCGGGCACGCACCACGCCACCGGCCACGATCACCTCGCACTCGGGGTTGCCGCTCAGGATGGCGGCCACGTTGAGGTTGTTGGTGATCACGCGCAGGCCCCGGTGGTGCAGCAGGGCCTTGGCGATGGCCTCGGTGGTGGTGCCGATGTTCAGGATCAGCGAACAGTCGTTGGGCACCTGGTTGGCCACGGCGCGCGCGATGCGTGCCTTGCCTTCGGCGTGCAGCGTTTCGCGCTGGGTGTGGGCCAGGTTCTCCACGGTGGAGCTGGGCACGCGCACACCGCCATGAAAACGCGTCAGCAGGCCCGACTCGGCCAGGCGCTGCACGTCGCGGCGCACCGTCTGCAGGGTCACGCCCAGGGTGTCGGCCAGTTGTTCCACCGTGGCGGACTTGCGCGCGCGGACTTCTTCGAGAAGCAGCAGTTGTCGGGGGTTCGTATTCACGCGAATCAATCGGCTAAGGGGGTGGAGATACTTTAAATCGAACAAAAAGGAACCTGTTGAGGGTAAACCTTGATTCAATACGATCAGAAAAGAACAAAAATGAACGCAATCGAAAACGATAGGGTCTGCTGCGTCTGATGGGGCAGCAGCGCCCCATTCACCAGGCCTTCGGGCGACAAAGAAAGGTTGCGTGATGCAGCTGGCATTGGACAGCATCAGCAAGAAGGTGGGGGCGCAGACCTGGCTGCATGGCATGGGCCTGGCGCTCCAGAGCGGCGCCGTCACGGTGCTGCTGGGGGCCACGCAGGCGGGCAAGACCAGCCTGATGCGCATCATGGCCGGACTGGACAGGCCCACCTCGGGCACCGTCCAAGTGGATGGTGTGAACGTGACCGGCATGCCCGTGCGCGAGCGCAACGTGGCCATGGGGTACCAGCAGTTCATCAACTCCCCCTCGAGGACGGTGGCGGCCAATATTGCGTCGCCCCTGAAGCTGCGCGGCGAGAAGCACATCGATGCCCGGGTGCGCGAAATCGCCAGCCGCCTGCACATCGACATGTTCCTGGACCGCTACCCGGCCGAGCTGTCGGGCGGGCAGCAGCAGCGTGTGGCACTGGCCCGCGCCTTGGCCAAGGGCGCGCCGCTGATGCTGCTGGACGAACCCCTGGTGAACCTGGACTACAAGCTGCGCGAAGAGCTGCGCGAGGAGCTGACCGCGCTGTTTGCCGCCGGCCAGTCCACCGTGGTCTATGCCACCACCGAGCCGGGCGAGGCCCTGCTGCTGGGGGGCTACACCGCTGTGCTCGACGAAGGTCAGTTGCTGCAGTACGGCCCCACGGCCGAGGTGTTCCATGCCCCCAATTCGCTGCGTGTGGCGCGCGCCTTCAGCGACCCGCCCATGAACCTCATCGCCGCATCGGCGGCCGCGCGCGGAGTGCGCCTGGAGGGCGGGGTGGAGCTGGCCGTGGCGCTGCCGCAAGGGGTGGCCACGGCGGCCGGTCTCACGGTGGGCGTGCGCGCCAGTGCGCTGCGCGTGGTGGCCCGCCCGGACGACATCAGCGTGGGCGGCGTGGTGGAGCTGGCCGAGATTTCGGGCTCCGACACCTTTGTGCACGCGACCACGCCTTGGGGCGACCTGGTGGCGCAACTCACCGGCGTGCATTACTTTGAACTGGGCGCGCCCATCACGTTGCACCTGGACCCGGCCCAGGCCTACGTGTTTGGTGCTGACGGCCGGCTGGCGTGGGCGCCCGTGCGCCCCGTTACCGCACAAGGAGGGCGCTGAGATGGCCCGCATCAGTCTGGACCTGGCGCATTCGTACAAGCCCCACCCGCAGCAGGACGGCGACTACGCGTTGCTGCCGCTCAAGATGGAGTTCGAGGACGGTGGCGCCTATGCGCTGCTCGGCCCGTCGGGCTGCGGCAAGACCACCATGCTCAACATCATGTCGGGCCTGCTCGTGCCATCCCACGGCAAGGTGCAGTTCGACGGCCGCGACGTGACGCGCGCCAGCCCGCAGGAGCGCAACATTGCCCAGGTGTTCCAGTTCCCGGTGATCTACGACACCATGACGGTGGCCGAGAACCTGGCCTTCCCGCTGCGCAACCGCAAGGTGCCCGAGGCGCAGATCCAGCAGCGCGTGGGCGTGATCGCCGAGATGCTGGAGATGAGCGGCCAGCTCAACCAGCGCGCGGCGGGCCTGGCGGCCGATGCCAAGCAAAAGATCTCGCTGGGCCGCGGTCTGGTGCGCTCGGACGTGGCGGCCGTGCTGTTCGACGAGCCGCTCACGGTGATCGACCCGCACCTCAAGTGGCAACTGCGCCGCAAACTCACGCAGATCCACCATGAGCTCAAGCTCACGCTGATCTACGTGACGCACGACCAGGTGGAGGCGCTCACCTTCGCCGACCAGGTGGTGGTGATGACGCGCGGGCGCGTGGTGCAGATGGGCACGCCCGG
>JANJSZ010000066.1 GCA_024711405.1 Acidovorax sp. | reverse complement strand
CGTGCTGATCGCCAAGGCGCTGTCGCACGAGCCGAAAATCCTGTTCCTCGACGAACCCAGCGCCGGCGTGGACGTGGAGCTGCGCCACGACATGTGGCGCCTGGTGCGCGCGCTGCGCGACGCCGGCACCACCATCATCCTGACCACGCACTACATCGAGGAAGCCGAAGACATGGCCGACCGCATTGGCGTGATCCGCCAGGGCGAACTGATCGTGGTGGAAGACAAAGACGTGCTGATGCGCAAGCTCGGCAAAAAGCAGCTGACCCTCACGCTGCAGCACCCCATGGAGCGCGTGCCCGATACGCTGGCGCGCTGGCCGCTGGCCCTGTCGGCCGACGGCCATGCACTGACCTACAGCTTTGACACCCAGCAGGAAGACACCGGCATCGCTGCGCTGCTGCGCGCGCTGGGCGAGCACGGTATCGACTTCAAGGACCTGCATTCATCCGAGAGTTCGCTCGAAGACATCTTCGTCAGCCTCGTCCACGAACAGAGAGCCAGCCAATGATGGGCCTGAACCTGCACGGCGTGCGCGCCATTTACCGCTTCGAGATGCACCGCGCCTTTCGCACCTGGGCGCAAAGCCTGATTGCACCCGTGCTCTCGACCTCGCTGTATTTCATCGTCTTCGGCTCGGCCATCGGCTCGCGCATGGGCGACATTGGCGGCGTGGACTATGGCGCCTTCATCATCCCGGGCCTGCTGATGCTGTCGCTGCTCTCCGAGAGCATTTCCAATTCGGCCTTTGGCATCTACATGCCCAAGTGGTCGGGCACCATTTACGAACTGCTGAGCGCGCCGGTCAACTGGGTCGAGGTGCTGCTGGGCTATGTGGGCGCCGCGGCCACCAAATCGCTGATGGTCGGTGCGCTGATCCTGGCCACGGCGCGGCTGTTCGTGCCCTACGAAATCGCCCACCCGGTGTGGATGCTGGGCTTTCTGGTGCTCACGGCCATCACCTTTTGCCTGTTCGGCTTTCTCATCGGGCTGTGGGCCGACAGCTTCCAGAAGCTGCAGATCATTCCGCTGCTGGTCATCACGCCGTTGACGTTTCTGGGCGGTGCGTTCTACAGCATCAGCATGCTGCCGCCGTTTTGGCAGACGGTCTCGCTGTTCAACCCGGTGGTCTATCTCATCAGCGGCCTGCGCTGGGCCTTCTATGGCGCGGCCGACGTGCACATTGGCGTGAGCGTGGGCATGACGCTGGTGTTCATGGCGGCGTGCCTGGGCCTGGTGTGGTGGGTCTTCAAGACGGGTTACCGGATTCGCCGCTGAGGTGGGTGCTGCGCCCTGCGCAGGGGCCCCGCGCAGGGAGCGCCCCGCCCACCGCACAGACCCGCTCAATACCGCTGCATGCTGCAGCTGTGCGGCTGCTGCGCGCGGGCGGCGGGGATCTGCCGCACCACGCGAAAGCCGTAGCCCGAGCCTTCCACGTCGAACTTCACGCCGGGCGTACCCTTTTTGTCCATCACACCCACGGCCAGGGCCTGCTGGAACTGGTGGTCGGCCGCGCGCATGGTGCCGCCCTGGCCCGCCAGCTGCACGCTGGCTTTTTCCATCTGCCGGGCCATGGCCACCACGTCGGTGCTGCCCGCGCGCTCGATGGACTGGGCCAGCGCCTCCACCATGAGCTGCATGCGCATGTGCACATAGTCGTCCTGCGGTTTGGGAAAGCGCGTGCGAAAGGACTGGTAGAACGCCTCGCTCTGCGCCCCCGGCACGTTGGGCAGCCAGTCGGCCACGGCCACCACCTTGCCAACACCGGCATCGCCCAAGGCGGCCGGCGCGCCCAGCGCGTTGCCATAGAAGGTGTAGAAGCTGCCGTCAAAACCCACCTCGCGCGCGGCCTTGACCAGCAGCGTGAGATCGTTGCCCCAGTTGCCCGTGACCACGGCCTGCGCGCCGCTGGCCTTGATCTTGACGGCATAGGGGGCAAAGTCCTTCACCCGGCCGATGGGGTGCAGCTCGTCGCCTACCACGGCCACGTCGGGACGCTGCGCGGCCAGCTGCCGCCTGGCCTCGCGCAGCACGGCCTGGCCAAAGCTGTAGTCCTGCCCGATGAGGTAGACGCTTTTGAGCGCCTTGTCCTCGCGCACCACCTCCATGAGGGCGGCCATGCGCATGTCGGCATGGGCGTCAAAGCGGAAATGCCAGAAACTGCATTTTTCGTTGGTGAGGATGGGATCGACCGCCGAGTAGTTGAGGAACAGCACGCGCTTGCCCGGCTCGCGCTCGTTGTGCTTGTTGATGGCCTCGATCAGCACCGCCGCCGTGGCCGACGAATTGCCCTGCAGGATGACCTGCGCGCCAGCATCGATGGCCGCGCGCAGGGCCGACAGGGCCTCTTCGTTCTGGCCCTTGCTGTCGTAGCGCTCCAGCACCAGCGGTCGGGCACCGCCGGCCGCTGCAGGCAGTTGCACGCCGCCGCGCGCATTCACGCGCTCGATCGCCCAGTAGATGTTGCGAAAAACCGCCTCGCCGGTGTTGGCGAAAGGGCCTGAGAGGCTTTCGATCAGGGCCATCTTGATGGGCCTGGCCTGCGCCACTGCCGCCGTAGGTGCCGGGGCCTGCGCCCAGCCGGCAGACACCGGGACCAGCGCGCCAGCCAAGGCGGCAACCACGACCAAAACAGATCGACGTAATGCCGCTGCGCCTGATTTCAAG
>JANJSZ010000049.1 GCA_024711405.1 Acidovorax sp. | reverse complement strand
GCTGGCCCGGACCACGCCCTATGAGGAGGTCTCGCGCAAGACCGACGGGCTGAGTCTTTTCCTGGTGGACATCGCCAAGGCGGGCAAGACCCTGCAGCCGCGCACCATAGACACCATGCTCAACCACCACACCAACGAGGTATTTATCGACAACCTGGAGGTAGCCGACGAATGGCGCGTGGGCGAGGAGGGCCAGGGTTTTCGCTACCTTCTGTCTTCGCTGAACGCCGAGCGGCTGCTCGTGTCCAGTGAATGCATCGGCGACGGCAAATGGTTAATTGATCGCGCTCGCACCTATGCCACCAGCCGCGTGGTGTTCGACAAACCCATCGGCGCCAACCAGGGGGTGGCGTTTCCGATTGCCAAAGCACATATGAACCTGAGTGCCGCCGAACTCATGCGCAACCAAGCGGCGTCACTGTTCGACCAGGGCCTGCCCTGCGGCGGTGAAGCCAACATGGCCAAGTACCTGTGCTCAGAGGCCTCGTGGGAAGCAGCCGAGGCCGCCATGACCACTTACGGCGGCTACGGCGTAGCCACCGAATACGACATCGAACGCAAATGGAAGGAAACCCGTTTGTTCCGCACCGCGCCCATCTCCAACAACCTCGTTCTGGCCTATGTCGCCCAGCACCTGCTGGACATGCCGCGGTCGTACTAAACCTTCCTGGAGCAACCCGCCATGGAAACCCTGCTGTTCGAAAAAAACGTCAGTCCCGGTGTCTCGGTGCTGACCCTCAACCGACCGGAAGTGCTCAACGCCTTCAACACCGCCATGTGGCGCGAGCTGTGGACGCTGTTGCGCGAGCTGGCCTACGACACCACGCTGTCTTGCCTCGTGATCCAGGGCGCCGGACCGCGTGCGTTTTCCGCCGGGGGCGACCTCAAGGAGCGCAACCACATGAGCGACGCAGACTGGGCCGCTCAGCACCAGCTCATTGAAGACGTGCTGCTGCAAATCCGCGACTTCCCGCGCCCGATCATTGCCGCCATGCACGGCATTGCGCATGGCGGCGGGATCGAGCTCGCGCTGATGTGCGACTTCATCATCGGCGATGACAGCTGTGATATCGCACTGCCCGAGGTCAAGCGCGGCTTCCTGCCCGGCGGTGGCGGCCTGCAGAACCTTGCGCGCGCCATCGGCGTGCGCAAGACCAAGCAGATGCTGTTTTCCGGCGCACGCATCCAGGCGCGACAGGCGCAGGAATGGGGCATCCTCAACGAGTGCGTCGCCACGGGCGGGCACCTGCCGCGCGCGCTGGAACTGGCGCGTGAGATCACCCGCGCCGCCCCCATGGCCGTTCGCACTGCCAAGATCGCGCTGCAGCAGGGTGCGGACTGCGACTTCCGCAGCGGCTACGCGCTGGACCTGGCATTTCACAACCTGCTGGTGCGCTCGCCGGACCGGCTCGAAGGCATCAGCGCCTTCAACGAAAAACGGGAGCCACAATGGACGCAAAGGTAAACCCTGACTTCTGGGGCCTGGTGGAAGCGCTCTACGCGCGCCGTGCCCCGACCATCGAACCCGCAGCGCTGGAGCACGCGCGCCGCGCCTGGCTAGATACCCTGGCCTGCATGGTGGGTGGCGCCCGCGAGCCAGCGACGCTTGCAGCAGCGCGCGCGGCTGACACGGCGGGCGCAGAACACATGGCCCTTGTGCTCGGTACGGCGTCGCATGCGCTGGACTATGACGATGTCTGCATGCTGGCCACCTGCCACCCTAGCGCGCCCGTGGTGTCGGCGCTGTTGGCGGTAATCGACCAAACGAACAGCGAGGTGGAGCTTTCCGACCTGCTCGCGGCCCATCTGGTGGGCACCGAGGTCATGTTGCGGCTTGGCGCATGGCTGGGTTTTGGCCACTATGCGCTGGGATTTCACGCCACCGGAACGCTGGGTGTCGTCGGCGCAGCCGCCGCATGTGCCCACCTGCTGCAATTGCCTGCGGCGCAACTGCGCACGACGCTGTCGATCGCAGCCAGTTCAGCCAGCGGCCTTCGCGCCAACTTCGGCACCGATACCAAGCCGCTGCACGTGGGCTTCGCGGCCAGCGCCGCCATCCGCGCAGTGGCATTGGCGCAAGCAGGGGCCACCGCAAGTGACGACGCCCTCGCCGGTTTCGCCCACGCTTTCTCCGGCGGGGCGCAGCTCGAACTGCCGCGCTGGGATGCAAACACGCCCTGGGCCGTGCTGGCGCCGGGGTTCGAAATCAAGCGCTACCCAAGCTGCTACCTGACGCACCGCATGATCGCGGGCATCCAGCGCCTGCGCGAACACCGCCCGCCGCAAGCGGGCGACGCGCCCGTGACCATCGACGTGCTGTTCCCCCACGGTGGCACCGCGCCACTCAAGCACCCTCGACCAAGTACCGGCCTGCAGGCGAAGTTCAGCGCGCCCTACTGCGCCGCCGCCGCATGGGTGGACGGCACCGTGGGCCTGGCCAGCTTCAGCGATGCCGCCGCAACCCGTGCTGCACTGCGCCCGCAGATGGACCGGGTGCGCGTGAGCGAGCGCCCCGGCCCGCATGAGCCGCTGGAGAGCGCGCCGGTGCAGGTGACAGTCACAACAGCCAGCTGGGAAGAATCGATCCTGGTGGACTGGGCGCCCGGCTCCCTGCAAGACCCCTTCACCAACGAAGAACTGGTCACCAAGTGGACGGATTGCGAAACCAATGGCACGACAAAGATTCTCCCAGGCACCGCCACCGCCTGGCTGGAAGCCGACCAGGCCCAGCCGGTGAAAACGTTTCTGCGCGGCCTGCGCGCAGCCATTTTCTTGCGCAGCAAAAGCGCCGCTGAATAAAATCTGTTGGTGATCTTCCGGGGGTCACAACCGGGCTTTCATGCGTCCGGTACACGACAGGCGCTTTGTTCCAGTCGGACACATAATGGGCAGAAAAGGCTGTCCCCATGCTGATTGACTTCTTCTACACCCTGCGCGCCGCCAAGTTACCGGTATCCGTCAAGGAATACCTCACCCTGCTCGAAGCCCTGCAGGCCGGCGTGGTGGGCCCCAAGTCGGTGGACGGCTGGAGCCTGGACGACTTCTACCACCTGGGCCGCACCGTGCTGGTCAAGGACGAAAAGCACTACGACAAGTTCGACCGTGCTTTCAGTGCCTACTTCAAGGGCGTGGAGATGGTGGCCGACTTCACCAAGGAGATCCCCGCCGACTGGCTGCGCAAGATCCTGGAGAACGAGCTCACGCCCTAGCAGAAGGCCGCCATCTAAATGTTGGGCTGGGACGAACTCATGGAGACGCTAAAGAAGCGCCTCGAAGAACAGAAAGAGCGCCACGAGGGCGGCAGCAAG
>JANJSZ010000029.1 GCA_024711405.1 Acidovorax sp. | reverse complement strand
TATTCATGCCATTTTTTCCTTGAAATGCGGCGGGGCCGCACACACCTCTTTGGCATGCGGCGACCACGTCGAGAGCCGCGCAGTGTATAGGAGCCACTCCATGATTTTCGCCCCCATGATCCGCCGCGCCGCCTACGCCAGTGCACCCCGTTCTTCTGACCTGGCGCTGCAACGCTTCCTGATGGGCACTCTCGCAACACCGGCCAGCGCCAGCACCACTGG
This sequence comes from Acidovorax sp., assembly GCA_024711405.1. Classification (GTDB taxonomy): domain Bacteria; phylum Pseudomonadota; class Gammaproteobacteria; order Burkholderiales; family Burkholderiaceae_C; genus Acidovorax. Next base: position 2,852 of record JANJSZ010000029.1, on the reverse strand, counting down.
CGTCACCGTGGCCCGCGATGACAAGGCCACCACGCTGCAACTGGACGTGCCCGGCCTGGCGCGCGAGCAATTGCAGATCAGCATCGACGGCCATGTGGTCAAGCTGCAAAGCGTGGAAGGCGCACCCCGCCAGGTGCAGCGCGCCTGGGAGCTGGCCGAGGACATCGATGCCGCCGCCAGCACGGCCAAGCTGGAGCACGGGGTGCTCACGCTCACGCTGGTGCGGCAGGTGCCCGCCGACAAGTCGGTGCAGCTGGTCGTGCACTGAACCGCGGCGAGGGGCTGCTTTCCGGCGGCTCCGCATATGACGGAAAAATCAGGAGAAATCAGGCTGTAGCGCTTATCTGACAAGCGCCTACGGCTTCTTTGTGCATGAAGCGGCAAGGCCCGTGGCTGAGCCGCGCATCACTCATGCCGCAGTGCATCGATCGGGTCCATGCGCGCCGCGCGGCGTGCGGGGAAGTAGCCGAACACCACCCCGATCCCGGCCGAGAACACGAACGACAGCAGGTTGACGCCGGGGTTGAAGATATAGGGCACATCCATCAGGGCCGACAGGCCCACCGAGGCCCCCGTGGCCAGCACGATGCCGATCAGCCCGCCCAGGGCGGCCAGCACCACGGCCTCGATCAGGAACTGCAGCAGCACCTCGCGCTCCAGGGCGCCAATGGCCAGGCGCAGGCCGATCTCGCGCGTGCGCTCGGTCACGCTGACCAGCATGATGTTCATGATGCCGATGCCGCCCACCAGCAGGCTCACCGCTGCCACGGCGCCCAGCAGCATGGTCAGCACCTTGGTGGTGCCCGAGAGCGTGTCGGCCAGCTGCTTGGTGTCGAGCACGTTGAAGTTGTCCTCGTCGGTATCCGACAGCTTGCGCAGCTCGCGCAACAGCTGCGTGAGGCTGGCCTTCACGCGCCCGGGGTCGCTGCCGTCCTGCATCGACACCAGCAGCGTGTTGACGCGCGTGTTGCCGGTCACGCGGCGCTGCAGCGTGCGCAGCGGCACCAGCACGGTATCGTCCTGGTCGTTGCCGAAGGCGCCCTGCCCCTTGGAGGCCAGCACGCCCACCACCTCGCACGAAAACGCCTTCACCCGCAGCTGCTCGCCCACGGCATCGCGTGTGCCATAGAGCTCGCGGCGCACGGTTTCGCCAATCAGGCACACGGCGGCACCGGCGCGCAGCTCGGCGTCCGAGAAAACACGCCCGGTGCGCAGGTCCCAGTTGCCGGTTTCAAGCCAGGCATTGGTGCTGCCGATGATGCTGGTGGTCCAGTTGCGCCCGCCAGCCACCACGGTGGCGCTGGTGCGTGCCTCGGGTGCCACGGCCAGGATGCCGCCAATCTGCTGGGCAATCACATCGGCATCGGTGTCCTTGAACGCGGGCGCCCCGGAGCCGCCGCCCGGGCCCATGCGCTGGCCGGGGCGCACCTGCAGCAGGTTGGTGCCCAGGCCCGAGATCTGGTTTTGCACCGCCATGGTGGCGCCATTGCCCAGCGTGACCATGGTGATGACGGCGCTGACGCCGATCACGATGCCCAGGATCGTGAGGAACGAGCGCATCAGGTTGCGTCGGATCGAGCGCAGCGCCAGAAGAAGGGTGTTCAAGAGCATCAGGCCACCTCCGCCTGCGGCGCGGCAGGCACGGGGGCGCGCAGGCCCACGGGGTGCGGGTTGGGCGCATCGCTGTCCACCCTGCCATCGACGAAGCGCACGATGCGCCGGGCGTAGGCAGCCATGTCGGGCTCGTGGGTGACCATCAGCACGGTGATGCCCTGCTCGGCGTTGAGCCGGCACAGCAGTTCCATGATTTCCTGGCTGCGCTGGGTGTCGAGGTTGCCGGTGGGCTCGTCGGCCAGCAGCACGGCCGGCTCGGTGACGATGGCGCGCGCAATGGCCACGCGCTGCTGCTGCCCGCCCGACAGCTCGGACGGCGTGTGGTGCTCCCAGCCCTTGAGGCCCACGGCATCGAGCGCGCGGGCCGCAGCGGCGTGGCGGGCCGTGGCCGATTCGCCCCGGTACAGCAGGGGCAGCTCGACGTTTTCCTGTGCCGAGGTGCGCGCCAGCAGGTTGAAGCCCTGGAACACAAAGCCGAAATACTGCCGGCGCAGGCGCGCGCGCTCGTCGCGCGAGAGCGATTCCACATGCACGCCCTTGAACAGGTATTCGCCAGCGGTGGGCCGGTCCAGACAGCCCAGGGTGTTCATGGCGGTGGATTTGCCGGAGCCGCTGGGGCCCATGATGGCCACGAAATCGCCCTGGGTGATGTCGAGGTCCACCCCTTTCAGTGCCTGGAAGGCCAGCGCGCCCTCGCCATACACCTTGGTCACGCCGCGCAGGCGGATCAGCGGCGGCGCATTGCCGGGCATCCGGCCGCCCTCACCCGGGGCGTTTGCGGTCTCGCTCATTTCGTGGCCCCGGTGGCGCGCTGGTCGGTGATGACGGCCATGCCCTCGGCCAGGCCTTCGCCGCTGACCTCGGTGCGGCGGCCATCGCTGATGCCCACCTGCACCGTCACGGCATGCGCGGCACCATCCTGGAGCACCCACACCTGGCGGGTACGGCCCGCGCCGTCGGCCGCATCGCCACCGGCGCCCGCCCGGCGCGTGCCTGAGCGCGGCATGCGCGGCATCAGCTGCGACATGATGCCGCCACCCGACGACGCCGGCTGCGCCGCCGCCCCTGCCGCAACGGCGGGCGTGAAGCGCAGCGCCGTGTTGGGCACCAGCAGCACATCGTTGCGCTCGGTGGAGGTGATGGTGGCTGCGGCCGTCATGCCGGGGCGCAGGCTCAGGTCGGCGTTGTCCACCTCCAGCCAGGTGATGTAGGTGACCACGTTGTCGGTCTTGGTGGAG
>JANJSZ010000014.1 GCA_024711405.1 Acidovorax sp. | reverse complement strand
CTGCGTGAAACCCGCCTGTTCGGCCAGGCGGGCGGCTGCCTGCTCGTGGGCGGTGTAGCGCCAGCCGTGCATGAACACGATGGCCACGCTGCGCAGGCCCGCGTCGTAGGCGGCCCACAGGCGCTCTTTCAGATGCGCCTCGTCCAGCGGTTCGATCACCTCACCGTGTGCGCCCACACGCTCCTGCGCCTCGATCACGCGGCTGTACAGCAGTTCGGGCAGCACGATGCGGCGGTCAAACAGGCGCGGGCGGTTCTGGTAGGCGATGCGCAGTGCGTCCTTGAAACCCCTGGTGGTGATGAGCAGCGTGGGCTCGCCCTTGCGCTCCAGCAGTGCGTTGGTGGCCACCGTGGTGCCCATCTTCACGCACTCCACCAGGGCAGGCGTCATCGGTTCACCGGGCTTCAGGCCCAACAGGTGACGGATTCCGGCCACGGCCGCGTCCTTGTACTGCGCGGGGTTCTCGGACAGCAGCTTGTGCGTGACCAGGCTGCCATCGGGGCGCTTGCCCACCACGTCGGTGAAGGTGCCACCCCGGTCAATCCAGAACTGCCAGCGGGACAAAGGGGATGGTTGATTAGACATATAATTGCTATTTAATTTATAGCTATAATCGCTTTATGGATAAGCGCTAGATTCATTTTTATTCAAAATTTCAAAAACAGGGGCGGCAGCGGTCACAACGAAGCCACAGAGCGCGCAGCCTGGTCATACATGCCCGAGAGCACACGCAGCAAACGGGCCAGCTCACCGATGTCGCAGTTCAGCGCATCGTCGGCATTCAGCGCATTGATCAGGCAACTTTCACGAATCACGCGGTAGCGCTGCACGTAGGCACAGCCCGAGTCGGTGGCGGCATAGGTGACATCCTTGCCATTCTTTTGCGAAGCCACCACACCGAGGGTCTGCAGCTTCTTGAGCGAGTAGTTCACCAAGTGCGTGTCTTCCACATTCATGATGCGGCAGATGTCCGCCAGGCGCTTGTCGCGTGTGCGATGAGACACATGGTGCAGCACCACCACGTCAAGCGGCGTCAGGTCCTTGAGCCCCGCAGCGGCCATGCAGTGCACCACCCAGCGGTGAAACGCATTGCCCGCGACGATGAGGCCAAACTCAAATTCGCTCATCTCTGCGCTCTGGGCTGAAACAAGGTGCGCCGACGAAACGCTGGAAAGCGCTTCGGTGGCGGGCTTGGCGGAGATGTTCATGGCGAGGGTTCCGAACGGACACAAAGCTGGCACGGGATGTGCGGGATATTACGATGTTTCTTTGGTGCTAATTTGTCGATAATTTGTCGACATTGTGGTAAACACTTAGATGAACAGAGCACTCCGTCCAGTACATTGATCGCCCTGCGTTGACCTCACCGCATCGAGCACTACTTGTGAGCAACAGCTTATATACAGCGGCGACTCCCATCGCCTTGCGGCTCGTCTCCACGCACATGAATTGATGCTTCTCTCCTTCCATCCACGATGACAATCAGTCCCGAATCGGCGACAACGCCGCTGCTTTCCGTGCGGTCTCTTTCCGTGGAATTTAACGTGCCCGGCGGTCGCTTCAAGGCGGTGGACGGGGTCAGTTTTGATGTCCACGCAGGCCGCACACTCGCCATCGTGGGAGAGTCGGGCTCGGGTAAATCAGTGACCTCGCAGGCCATCATGCGGCTCACCGACTATTCGGGTGGTCACATCACCAATGGACAGGTGCTGTTCCAGTCGCCCAGCAGCGGCGCATTGGACCTCACGGGCGCAGACGACGACACATTGCGCCGCATCCGTGGCAATGAGATCGCCATGATTTTCCAGGAGCCGATGACCTCGCTGAACCCCGTGTTCACCATCGGCAACCAGATCGCAGAGGCGCTTATCCTGCACCAAGGCATGAGCCCTGCGCAGGCACGGGTCCAAACCCTGGCCCTCCTGCAGAAGGTGCGCCTGCCAGACGCCGAGCGTCTGGCGGATAGCTATCCGCATTCGCTGTCGGGCGGCATGCGCCAGCGCGTGATGATTGCCATGGCCTTGTCGTGCCAACCGTCGCTGCTGATTGCCGACGAGCCCACCACGGCCCTTGACGTCACGATTCAAGCGCAGATTTTGAACATCATCCGTGAACTGCAGCGCGACCTGAACACCGCCGTCATGTTCATTACGCACGACATGGGTGTCGTAGCACAGATGGCCGACGACGTGGTGGTGATGCGGCGAGGCCGCCAGGTCGAACAAGGCCCCGTGGAACAGATCTTTCATAGGCCGCAGCACCCCTACACGCGCGCCCTGCTTTCGGCTGTTCCCAAGCTGGGCAGCATGCAAGGCCAGGCCCTGCCCAAGCGCACGCCGCTGATCGTGCTGGATGGCGATACCCCGCACGAAGTGGGCACCACACAAGTTCAAGACACTGTTGATGCGTCCGCCACCTTGCTCAGCGTTGACAAGCTGACGACCCGTTTTGACGTAGGCCACTCGTTGCTGGGCCGCGTGACCCACCGTGTGCACGCAGTCGAGCAAGTGAGCCTGGAAATCCACCCCGGTGAAACCTTGGCGCTGGTGGGCGAGTCCGGCAGCGGAAAATCGACGATTGGCAAAACCTTGCAACAGCTCGTGCCCTCCAGCAGTGGCACGGTGCGGTTCAACGGCCAAGACGTTCACAGCCTGGATGCAGCAGGCCGCCAGCGCATCAAGCAAGAGATCCAGTACATCTTCCAGGACCCCTTTGCGGCGCTTGACCCGCGCAAGACCATCGGCTTCAGCATTGCCGAACCCATACACACCCACCGCCTGCTGACCGGCAAAGAGGCTGTGCAAAAACGCCTCGCCGAGTTGCTTGAAAACGTAGGCCTGAGCACAGAACACCTTCAGCGGTACCCGCACGAGTTGTCTGGCGGCCAGCGCCAGCGCGTGTGTATTGCCCGCGCCCTGGCCTGCAACCCCCAACTCATCATTGCCGATGAGTCGGTATCAGCGCTTGACGTATCGATTCAGGCGCAAATCATTGATCTGTTGATGGCGCTACAAGCCCGACTCAAGCTGTCTTACCTGTTCATCACACACGACATGGCTGTCGTCGAAAAAATCAGCCACCGGGTCGCCGTGATGTACCTGGGGCAGATCGTTGAAATCGGTAGTCGCCAGGATATTTTTGAAAATCCGCAACACCCCTACACCAAGAAGCTGCTGGCCGCCGTGCCGATCGCAGAGCCTGGGCGCACCATTGATGCGCGCCTGGTTGAAGGCGAGATCCCCAGCCCTGTACGCAAGGTTGGCAACGAGCCGACGATTCTGCGTTTTCGCGAGGTGGCCCCGGGCCATCGCGTTGCCGTTGCCTCCACGGACTGAAGCATTCCTTTAGGTAGTCAGTCAGTTAGTCAGTTAGCTAGTCAATCAGCAAGCAAACAAGTAAGCCGCTCCACGCTCGTCCAACACTCATTTCCAGGATGCACACCATGAAACTGAAAACCCTCGTTGCCGCTACTAGCATTGCTCTGGCCAGCGTTCTGACAACAGGCGCACATGCTGCCGGCACGCTGAACGTCGCCATCCACCAGGATCCGGGCAACTGGGACCCGATCGCGACCTTCCTGGTGTCTTGGGGTGCTGTGGGCAGCCAGGTATTTGATGGCCTGATCATGCGAACCCCCGATATGAAACTGGTGCCGGGCTTGGCCACCAAGTGGGATTTTCTGGACAACAACACCAAGCTGCGCTTCACGCTGCGTGAAGGGGTGAAGTTCCATAACGGCGAGCCATTCAACGCAGATGCCGTCAAATTCACGTTCGACCGCTTGCTGGGCGACGAGGGCAAGAAGGGCCCACAACAATCGAACTACAACGCGATCGAAAAAGTCGTGGTGGTCAACGCCAACACCGTGGACTTCATACTGAAGAATCCCGACCCCGTGTTGCTGACCAAACTGGCTGGCTATGGCGCCATGATCGTTCCGCCCAAGTACATCACTGAAAAAGGCAGCACCTACTTTGGCGCGAACCCTGTCGGCACCGGTCCCTTCAAGTTCGTCGACTACAAGCCCAAGGTCAGTCTCTCTTTTGAGCGCAATGCAAGCTATTGGGGTGGCGCGCCCAAGTTGGACAACCTGGTATACCGCTTCATCACGGAGCCCGCCACACAGGCCGCCGAGTTGCAGGCGGGCCGTATCGACGTGGCCAATCAGATCCCCCTGGCGATGATCGACACGCTGAAAAAAGACAGCAAGCTGGCCGTGCAGAGCATGGATGGCCCTGTTGCCTTGGCCATGCGCTACAACACGCAACGCGGCATCATGAAAAACAAGGAAGTGCGCAAGGCACTGACCATGGCGGTGGACCGCGATGCCATCATCAAGTCGATCCTGCTGGGCAATGCCAAGCCCATCGCCAGCTTCCAGGGAACTTTGTCTTTCGGCAATGACCCGGCCCTCAAGCCGCTGCCGTTCAATCCAACCCAGGCCAAGGCCATGCTGGCCAAGGCAGGCGTCAAGCCCGGCACCCAGATCCAAATCGACTTCCGCGGTTCGGACAGCAACTTCCGTGAAGTGGCGCAGGCCGTGGCCAGCTATCTGCAAGGCGTGGGGATCGTCGCTTCGCTCAAGCCCTACGACACCAACGTGCTGCTCAACGACATCATTCCGGCCGGCAAGACGGGCGAGATGTGGCAAAACCAATGGGGAGGCTGGACCTTCGACTACGACAACACCGCGTATTCGATGTACTACACCAAGCAACGCTGGAACCCGTTTGACGATGACGCCAAGCTCAATGCTTTGCTGCATACCCAGCGCAACACCTGGGATCAGGCTGCACGCAAGACCACGCTCCAGCAAATTGCCCGCTACGTCGCCGATGAAGCGCTGGAAATGCCGCTGTACAGCCTGAACACCATCTACGGCCTGAACAAGCGTGCCAAGAACCTCGCGTTGCCAGCCGACGGCCGCTTCCGCTTTGTCGACGCTTCGGTCGACTGATCGCAACTTCGCCCTTTCTCCCTCCAACCTGACACGCCAGCCCCATGAGTGGATTTTTGATTAAGCGACTGCTGCAGGCGATTTTCGTCGTACTGGTGGTCACCCTGTTTGTGGCCTATGCAGTGCGACTGTCGGGGGATCCCGCATTGATGCTGGCCCAAGGTGCCGGTAGCGTGACCGAAGAAGATCTACGAAACATCCGCGAGGGGCTGGGGCTGGAGCGCCCTTTTGCGGTGCAGTATTTCGAATTTCTTCGGGGTGCGGTGGTGGGTGATCTGGGCAAAAGCTTCATGGGCGGCACGCCCGTGTCGCGCCTGATCGCCGACGCCTTGCCCGCCACGCTGGCACTGGCGCTGGTGTCACTGTTCTTGTCCGTGCTCGTTTCGGTGCCGCTGGGCATACAGGCGGCGGTGCACAAAGGCAAGGGCACGGACCAATGCATCCGCATCCTTTCGCTTGTCGGCTTGTCGTTCCCCAACTTCTGGCTGGCCATCATGCTGGTGCTGCTGCTCTCCATCACCTTCCCGCTGCTGCCGCCGTCGGGCTGGGATGGCCCCATTAGCCTGGTGATGCCGGCCCTGACCATGGCCATCATCCTGTCAGCTACCAATGTGCGTTTGGTACGCACGGCCATGCTGGAAACCTTGTCCGCGCAATACATCATGGTGGCCCGCGCCAAGGGGCTCAAAGACCGCGTTGTTTTGTACAAACATGCGCTGCGCAACTGCGCCATCCCCCTGATCACGTACATCGGACTGCAGTTTGGCAATCTGGTCGGCGGCCTGGTGGTTGTCGAACGCGTTTTCAACTGGCCCGGTTTAGGCACCTTGGCTTTTGAAGCCATTGCCAGCCGCGACTACCCGGTGCTGCAAGGCACAGTGACCGTGTTGTCGGTATTGATCGTTGCCGTCAATCTGTTGGTCGATATTGCCTATGGCCTGGTCGACCCCCGCATTCGCACCAAGTAACCATCGCAACACCATGCAATCCAGCGCTTCTACAACTGCCCCGGTGGCAGCACCGGCTCAAACCTCGCGCGCAATGCACTGGCGCTCGCTCGAATTCGTGCTGGGCGTCGTGCTCACGGGATCGATGCTGCTGCTTGTGCTGTGCTCCGTCTGGATTTTTCCAGACGGCGGTGCGGCCATGGATCTGAGCGCTCGCCTGACCGCGCCTTTCACCACCTGGGCCCACCCGCTAGGCACCGATGCCCTCGGCCGCGACGTATTGGCGCGCGTATTGGTCGGCGGTCGTATCTCCCTCCTGGTGGGCTTTGCTTCGGTGGCGGGTGCCTCGGTGCTCGGAATTGTGATCGGGCTGGTCGCAGGCTACTACCGCGGCTTCTGGGACATGCTGCTGATGCGCTGCGTGGACATCCAGCTGGCCCTGCCCTTCATCCTGATCGCGTTGACTTTCATTTCCATCCTGGGCGGAGGCCTGTTCAACATCATCGTGTTTATGGTGATCTCCCAGTGGGTGCAGTTTGCGCGCCTGGTGCGCGGCATGGTGCTGCAGGTGAGGGAGCGTGAATTCATCCAGGCGGCGCGGGCCTTTGGCGTGCGGGATCTGGCCATGGTCCGCCACCATATCTTGCCCAACGTCATCGGCCCCGTCATCATTTTGATGACACTGAACGTGGCCAACAACATCCTGCTGGAATCCAGCTTGACCTTTCTGGGATTGGGCGTCGATCCGCTGATCCCCAGTTGGGGCGGCATGCTGGCCGACGGCCGCACCTACATGCAAACCGCTTGGTGGATCAGCGTCTTCCCGGGCATGGCCATTATGTTGACCGTACTGGGCTTGAATCTGCTGGGTGACTGGCTGCGTGACCGCATCGACCCTAACGGAAAGCAGTGATGCAAAGCGGCACCGGCCTCCTCTTGGACCAGAGCTTCCCCCGCACCCTGGATGCATGGGTCGAAGAGTTTTCCAACCCGGCCTGGCGTGGCGCCAGCGTGCAGGCCTGGCTGTTTGAAGGCGTGGCCGCTCGCCGCGCGGCCGAACGCCAACTGGCCGCAGCGGGCGTGCACGCGCACCTGCACAGCGCCTATAAACCGTTGGTGTTTTATTTCATCGAAGACATCGACGCCAGTTTGCTGGCTGAAGTAACCGTCCACTATCCGGTGCACCCGCAAGCGTCGCCCCAGCGTTTTCTACAAGAAGCCTATCCCTTGGCGGCACTGCTGGCGCATTGCAAACTCAACTTCCTGCCAGGTACGGAGGATCTGCACTACCGCATCGAAGGCACATATCGCGACGGCACACGGCACCTGGCTCGCGTCTGGGCGCCCAACCGCATGCATACGGATTTGCAAGGCATCAAACTGCTGTCACCCACGGGATGGGTGCAGGCCACGCCCGGGTCCGCCGCACAGCCCATGCTGAATATCGCCCGGGACACCGACTACGAACAGCTGTTTGCCACGGTAATGAGCACGGTGGCCAACCACCCATGGCGCGCCGAGGAGCCCTACTTCGAGCGCCTTGATATCCGCATCGACATGCCTGTTATCGAGCAGCGGCTGCCCGTCGGTCACGAGACCATCAGCAGCCTTGAGGGGCTGCACGAGGACATCTACTTTTCGCTGCTGGAGGTTTTCCAGCGGCGCTCGGGCCGCCCTGCGGGCGATCGCAGCCTCCAACCCGGACAAATCGTGCCCGACCTGCGTGCCAGCTTGCAGACGCCACGACTGCGCATCACCCAAAGAGCCTTTGACACGACAGCCCAAGACCTGTGCGCAGCGGCGCTGCCGACAACGGATGAACCGCTGGACGCGTTGGGCACGGCTCCATCGCCCGAACGCATCGCCGCCGAAATGCAGCAGATAGCCGGAGAGCGCTTCGGCGCTACCAGCCGCCAGGGCCGTGCGGTCCAAGCCCTGTACCGCCATGGCACCGACGCGCCGGTATTCATCAGTGGTGGTCAGCACGCCAACGAAACCTCTGGTATCGTCGGCGCCTTGCGCGCGGCACGAACACTGGACAACCATCCTGGTGCCCACTTTGCGCTGATGGCCCTGGAAAACCCCGACGGATACGCCCTGCACCGCGAGCTGCGCAGCCAAAATGCGGAACACATGCACCATGCGGCGCGCTATTCAGCCTTGGGCGACGACATCGAATACCGCAAGGGGGCGCCTCTGTATGAGCGCGCAGCCCGCCAGCAAGCCCTCGCCCGCTCGGGCGCTCAACTCCATCTGAACCTGCACGGCTACCCGGCCCACGAATGGACGCGCCCGCAGTCGGGCTATGTGCCACGCGGTTTTGAGCTATGGACCATACCCAAGGGCTTTTTTCTGATCCTGAGATACCACCCAGGCTGGCAAAGCGAAGCCATGGCATTGCTGCACGCAGTGTGCGCCGCACTGAACCAAGTGCCGGGCCTTACCGCCTTCAACGCACGGCAAATGGCGCTGTATGAGCGCCACACGGGCAAGCTTCAATTTGAAGTGCTGCACGGCATGGCCTACACCGCGACCGAAACGGCCAACCCCGACTCGGCGCCGGTCACCCTGATCACAGAGTACCCCGACGAAACCATTGAAGGCGATGACTTCCGCCAAGCGCACACGGTGCAAATGCACACCGTGCTGGCGGCCACTGCGGCCTGGCAAAAGTTAGCCCGCCGAAGCTGATAGCTATCAACGACGTCATCGGCGACCACACGGCAAGCTGGTGACCTGTTTCGTGCACCATGGCTGCACGGTTTCTCTGGGGAGACAGAGCGCGGGGATTGGTGGACATCCGCTTGATTCGTGTGCGCGTTATTGAACGTGCGTGGCATCCGAAAGACCGGTCAAGCCAAACGCATCCTTAACGCTCCCTGCCGCCGATCAACTGGCTTCCCTACCCTGTCCTTGAATCTGGCCCGCCATTCAGCGCCTACAACGAAGCCGCAGAGCGCGCTGCCTGGTCATACATGCCTGACAGCACACGCAGCAGCCGCGCCAGTTCGCCAATATCGCGGTTGAGTGCATCGTCGGCCTTGAGCGCATCCATCAGGCAAGACTCGCGAATCTCTCGGTACCGTTCTACATAGATGCGCCCCATGTCGGTGGCCGCGTAGGTGACCTCCTTGCCATTCTTTTGCGAAGCCACCACGCCCAAGGTCTGCAGCTTCTTGAGCGAATAGTTGACAAGGTGGGTGTCCTCCATGTTCATGATGAAGCAAATATCGGCCAACCGTTTGTCGCGCGCCCGGTGTGTGACGTGGTGCAACACCAGCACATCCAGCGGCGCCAGGTCTTTCAGCCCGGAGGCGGCCATGCAGTGCATTACCCAGCGGTGAAACGCATTGCCCGCGACGATGAGGCCAAACTCGAACTCGCTCATCTCTGCGCTCTGCGCAGACACGAGGTGAGCAGACGACACGATGGCGACAGATTCGCCGGACCCCTTGGATACAGATTTCATGGGCTGGAGCCTCCACGGAACGATCACTTGACACGGGTTGTGCATGTATTCATTGTAGAAAAGTCGATGATGATTTGTTGGCAATTTGCCAGCGTTTAGGCAAAACACCTAGCGGATTTTGGCGCGCTTCCGATAAAGTCATTTCCCTCACCCTGCCAGATACAGTTAGACACATCAACCTGCGGAGCTCTTTCATGAAGCGTCGAATCTTCCCCGTCACCGCACTCGGCCTGACACTGGCGGCCGGCCTGTCTGTCACATCGGCTTTTGCCCAGACCAAGTGGGACCTGGCCGCCGCCTACCCCGCCACCAACTTCCACACGGAAAACATGGTGCAGCTGGCCAGCGACGTGGACAAGGCCACGGGCGGCAAGCTCAAGATCACGGTGCACGCCAACGCCGCGCTGTTCAAGGCCCCCGAAATCAAGCGTGCCGTGCAAGGTGGCCAGGCGCAGATGGGTGAGATCCTGCTGGCCAACTTCCAGAACGAATGGCAGCTTTTTGGCGTGGACGGCCTGCCCTTCCTGGCCGACAGCTACGACGCCTCCAAAAAGCTCTACGCTGCCCAAAAACCCTTCCTGGAAAAGAAGCTGGCGGAACAGGGAATGATGCTGCTGTACGCCGTGGCCTGGCCACCCCAGGGCATCTACACCAAGAAGCCGCTGGCCTCCGCCGCCGACCTCAAGGGCATCAAGTGGCGCGCCTACAGCCCCGCCACCGCGCGCATCGCCGAACTGGTGGGCGCCCAGCCCGTGACGGTGCAGGCGGCCGAGTTCTCGCAGGCCCTGGCCACGGGCGTGGTCGAATCGACCATGACCTCGGGTGCCACGGGCGTGGACAGCAAACTCTACGAGCACCTCAAGTATTACTACGACACCCAGGCCTGGTTGCCCAAGAACGCCGTGCTGGTGAACAAGAAGGCGTTTGAGGCGCTGGACAAACCCAGCCAGGACGCCCTGCTCAAGGCCGGCGCCGACGCCGAAGCACGTGGCTGGACCCACAGCACCAAGGTCAACACCGACACCGTGGCCAAGCTCAAGGCCAATGGCATGAGCGTCGAGGCCCCCTCTGCTGCGCTGAAGGCCGACATGGCCAAGGTGGGCGACACCATGCTCAAGGAATGGCTGGACAAGGCAGGCCCCGAAGGCAAGGCGCTGATCGACGCCTACCGCAAGTAAGCCCAGGTGCCCCACCCATGCGCCGCCTGCTGGACTTTCTGTACGACAGCGCCGCCGCCCTGGCGGCGCTTTTCATGGTCGGCCTGCTGGGGATGGTGCTGCTGTCTATCGCCAGCCGGCAGTTCCACTTCCATGTGCCGGGCACCGATGCCTATGCGGGCTACCTGATGGCCGCAGCCGGTTTTCTGGCGCTGGCCCACACCTTGAAGCGCGGCGAACACATCCGCGTCACGCTGCTGCTCAACTTTCTGAGGGGCGGCGCCAAAAAGGCGTTCGAGATCTGGGCCCTGGCCATTGCCACATTGCTGGCGCTGCTGTTTGCAACCTACAGCTGCAAGCTGGCCTGGCAGTCGCACGGGTTCCACGACATCTCCACCAGCAGCGACGCGACGCCGCTGTGGATTCCACAAATCGCCATGGCCGTTGGCACGGTGATTCTGGCGATCGCATGCCTGGACGAACTGGTGCTGGAAATGATGGGCAAGCGTGTGGATGCCCCATCCGGCGAAGCATTGCGCAATGAATAAACCCGGCACGACCTACCATGAGTGATCTCGCCATCACCGGCCTGCTTCTACTGTCGCTGTTCCTGATCCTGGGCAGCGGGGTATGGATCGGGCTCACCCTCTCCGGCGTCGCCTGGATCGCCATGCAACTGTTCTCTGCGCGCCCCGCAGGCGATGCCATGGCGGTCACCATCTGGGGCAGCGCCTCCAGCTGGACCCTCACCGCCCTGCCGCTGTTCATCTGGATGGGCGAAATCCTGTTCCGCACCCGGCTGTCGCAGGACATGTTCAAGGGCCTGGCCCCCTGGGTGCAGGCGCTGCCGGGCCGCCTGCTGCACACCAACGTGGTGGGTTGCACCATCTTTGCCGCCGTGTCGGGGTCGAGCGCCGCCACCTGCGCCACCATCGGCAAGATGACGCTGCCCGAGCTGACGCGCCGGGGCTACCCCGAGCACATGGTGGTGGGCACGCTGGCGGGGGCCAGCACCCTGGGCCTCCTGATCCCTCCGTCGATCATCATGATCGTTTACGGCGTGTCGGCCGAGGTGTCGATCTCGCAGCTGTTCATTGCGGGCGTGCTGCCGGGCATCCTGCTGGCGGCCCTGTTCTCGGGCTACATCATGGTCTGGGCGCTGCGCCACCCCGAGCAGGTGCCGGCCGCCGATGTGCGCATGGGCTTCATACAGAAGCTGTCCGAATCGCGCAGCCTGATCCCCGTGGTGCTGCTGATTGCGGCCGTGCTGGGCTCCATCTACACCGGCTTTGCCACCGCCACCGAGGCGGCTGCCGTGGGCGTGGTGGGCTCGCTGGTGCTGTCGGCCGTGCAGGGCTCGATGACCTGGGGCACGTTCAAGGATTCGCTGATGGGCGCGACGCGCCTGTACTGCATGATCGCGCTGATCCTCGCAGGGGCCGCGTTCCTCACGCTGGCCATGGGCTACATCGGCCTGCCGCGCCACCTGGCCGAGTGGATTGCATCGCTGGGTCTGAACCAGGCCCAGCTCATCGTGGCGCTGGCCATTTTCTACATCGTCCTCGGATGTTTCCTGGACGGCATCTCGATGGTGGTGCTGACCATGGGCGTGCTCATGCCCACGGTGCAGGCCGCAGGCATCGACCCGATCTGGTTCGGCATCTTCATCGTGCTGGTGGTGGAGATGGCGCAGATCACGCCGCCCGTGGGCTTCAACCTCTTCGTGCTGCAGGGCATGACGGGCCGCCAGCTGCCCTGGATCGCCAAAGTGACACTGCCCATGTTTTTGCTCATGTGCGGCGCGGTGGCGCTGATCTACGCCTTCCCTGGCATTGTGACCTGGCTGCCGCAGCAGATGGCGGCGCGCTGAGCGCCGGGCGCAGCCACCGGATGTGGACAATGGCGCCATGCTGAATGTTCTGTCCATTTGTATCGGCGCCAGCCTGGGTGCGCTGGCCCGCTGGCGCCTGGGCCTGTGGCTCAGCGGCCCTGGTGCGCTGCTGCCTTGGGGCACGCTGGTGGCCAATCTGGTGGGCGGCTACCTCATCGGTGTGTGCGTTGCGGCCTTCCAGGCGCTGCCCCACATCGACCCGGTGTGGCGGCTGGCGCTGGTCACGGGGTTTCTGGGGGCGCTGACCACGTTTTCCAGCTTCTCGGCCGAGGTGGTGACCCTGCTGCTGCAGCAGCGCTACCTGATGGCTTCGGGCACCACCGTGCTGCACCTGGGGGGCTCGCTGCTCATGACCATGCTCGGGCTGCAGACCGTGGCACTGGCGCTGTCCACCCGCCCGTAGCGGGCTGCCCGGCCGGTGCAGCGCAACGCTGGCAGCGCCTTGAATTGCTATTATCTTCATAGCTTGTAGCACATGACAGCAAAGTGCAACAGCCCTTTTTAACCTAAAATCCCACCAAGTCCAGCGCACCCATATCCGGGCCATGCCACCACCCCCCTCACCGTACGGCAAGGACCGCGACTACCGCCATCCCCATGGAAGCCAACACCCCACTCAACGAACGCCGTCTGGCCGATGCCTGGGCCGAACTGCACGCCCACGCCAACAACGACAACCCCCTGCACGCCGATGCCTACCGGCTCGCTTTTGCCGACCCCGAGTTTTTGTTCCGCCGCGAAACACGCGGCATCCGCTTTCAGCTCGAAATGCTCAAGCCCGACCTGGGCCAGGCCGAGCAAGGCATCGAGAGCACCGTGGTGGTGTATGGCAGCGCCCGCTTTGTGGCGCCCGACGAGGCTGCAGCCCAGCTGGGCGCAGCCGAGGCCAGTGGCGATGCAGCACAGCTGCAGCGCGCCCACCAGGCCGTGCGCAATGCCCGCTACTACGACCTCGCCCGCCAGTTTGCCGGCCTGGTGGCCGAGTACAGCGAGCGCCAGCGCCCGGCCGACCGCATCTACATCTGCACAGGCGGCGGCCCCGGCATCATGGAAGCCGCCAACCGGGGCGCCCACGAGACGGGCGCGCTGAACGTGGGCCTGAACATCAGCCTGCCGCACGAGCAAAGCGGCAACCGCTTCATCTCACCCTCGCTGAGCTTCAAGTTCCACTACTTCGCCCTGCGCAAGATGCACTTCATGATGCGCGCCAAGGCCCTGGTGGCGTTCCCCGGCGGGTTTGGCACGCTCGATGAACTGTTCGAAGTGCTGACCCTGGTGCAGACCGGCAAGGCCAAGCCGGTGCCCATCGTGCTGTTTGGCACCGACTACTGGAAGCGCCTGATCAACTTTGACGTGATGGTCGAAGAAGGCACCATCTCGGCCAAGGACCTGCAGCTGTTCCACTACACCGACGACCCGCAGGAAGCCTGGGGTCTGATCAAGGTGTTCTACAACCTCTGACCACGCCCCCAGCCCTGGCGTGCGGGGGCAGCCCGGTCAAGCGTCGCGCGCCATCAGCCATGCCTGCCGCGCGCCAAAACCCACGCTGGCTCCCACCACCCAGAACAGGCCGGCCACGCCGATCAGCGCCCCCGCCGAGCCGAACAGCACCGGCATGAGCACGCTGGAGGCATTGATGGTCATGAGCCGCAGGCCCAGCGCCTCGCCGTGGCGGGCGGGTGGCGTGATCTGGTGCAGCATGCTCATGATCATGGGTTGCACCGAGCCCAGCGCCAGCCCCAGCAGCACCGAGCAGGCCCCCATGGCCAGCGCCGTGGGCAAAAGGGGGTAGACACCGAACAGCAGCGCGGTGACCAGCATGGCGACGGTGATCACAGCGGCCTCGCGCAGGCGCTCTGCCACCAGCGGCATCAGTACCCGCACCAGCGCCGCCGCAATGGCGAAGGCCCCGAGGATGGTGCCGATCACCGAGGCCGACAGGCCGCGTTCGTGCCCTAGCAGCGGCACCACAAAGGTGTGCACGTCCCAGCAGGACGACAGAAACCAGTTGACCAGCAGCAGGCGCCGAAAACGCGCATCGTTCAGCAAATCCCACGCCCGCTGCGGGACGCCGCTGGCGGCGGCAATCACCGGGGGCAGCTCCACGGTATCGCGCACCCAGAACCAGGTGGCCAGCGGCAGCAGCGCCATCAGCGCAAACGCGGCACGGTAGCCCTCCAGGCTGCCGGCGGTGCTGCCGGCATGGTCGATCAGCAAGCCCGCAAAGAAAGGGCCAATGAAGTTGGAGACGGCGGGCCCGATGGCCAGCCAGCTGAACACGCGCTTGAGTTGCGTGGCATCGTGGGCGGCCCGGCCCACATGGCGCTGCAGCGCGATGATCGCGGCACCGCTGGCGCCCCCCGTCATCAACGCCGCCAGGCACAGCACCGGAAAGACCGGCCATACCAGCGCCAGCGCAGCCCCCGCCGACGCCACCGCCACCGCCAGACCCACGGGACGCTTCAAGCCATGGCGGTCGGCGTAGCGCCCCGCGGGCAGGGCCAGGAACACCTGCGTAAGCGCAAACAGCGCCAGCAGCACGCCCACGGCCGCTGCGCTGTAGCCCTCGCGCAGCGCCAGCAGCGGCGCGGCCATGCGCATGCCGGCCATGCAGGCATGCACGCAGATCTGGCCGGCAATCAACCGCGCCAGTGCCCAGTTCACAGCAGGTCGTCCTCGGGGTCCAGGCCTGGCAGTGCTGATGTGCTGGCGCCTGCCAGCGGCATGGCCGGATCCGGCGCGGGCAGATCCTGCACATCACGCAGCTTGCGCTGGATGGCACGGGTGCGCACGCCCACCTCGTCAAACTTCTTGGCCGCGGCGTCGATGGACTTTTTGGTGGCCTCGACCACATCGCCAAATTTGGCAAACTCGGTCTTGACCATGCCCAGCAGGCTCCACACCTCGGACGAGCGCTTTTCAATCGCCAGCGTCTTGAAGCCCATCTGCAGGCTGTTGAGCATGGCCGCCAGGTTGGCCGGGCCGGTGATCATCACGCGGCAATCGTTCTGCACCGCCTCGACCAGGCCGGGGCGGCGCATCACCTCGGCGAACAGGCCTTCGGTGGGCAGGTACAGCACGGCAAAGTCGGTGGTGTGCGGGGGCGAGACGTACTTGGCAAAAATCTTTTTGGCTTCGAGCTTGATGGAGGTTTCAAACGCATTGCCTGCCGACAGGATGGCCGCCTTGTCGGCCGCGTCCTGGGCGTCCAGGAGGCGCTGGTATTGCTCCACCGGGTATTTGGAGTCGATCGGCAGCCACACGGGGTGCTCATCGCTCTTGCCCGGCAGGCGGATGGCGAACTCGACCAGCTCGTCGCTGCCCGGCACGGTCTTGACGTTGCGCGCGAACTGGTCGGGCGTGAGCACGTTGTCGATGATGGCCCCGAGCTGCATTTCGCCCCAGGTACCGCGCGACTTCACATTGGTCATCACGCGCTTCAAGTCGCCCACGCTGCCCGCCAGGGTCTGCATCTCGCCCAGGCCCTTGTGCACCTGTTCGAGCCGGTCGCTCACCAGCTTGAACGACTCGCCCAGGCGCTGCTCCAGCGTGGCGTGCAGTTTTTCGTCCACGGTGCGGCGCATTTCTTCCAGCTTGGTGGCGTTGTCAGCCTGGATGGCGCCGAGCCGCTCGTTGAGCGCGGTGCGCAACTGCTCGGCGTTGTGCTGGCTGCCCTGCACCAGGCCGGTCAGCTGCTGCGAGACGGCGTCCTGCAGCACCGAGAACTGGTTCTTGATCTGGTAGCTGTTGCCTTCGAGCTGGTCCTTGAGCGCGTTCGACATGGTGCCCAGCTGGGCCTGGATGTCGGTCTTGAGCGAGTCGAGCGTGAGGCGCGTGGCGGCAGTGAGCGCCTCGAAACGCTCCTGGATGCGCTTTTCAAACAGCGCCGCGCCCTCGCCCATGGCCTCGCGCGACTTGACGCTTTCGGCGGCCAGCGCGGCGGTGGTGGTGGTGAGCTCGGTGCGAAAACCCACCAGCGTGGCCGACAGCTCGGTGCGCGCCGTGGCCGCATCGGCCTGGCCCTGCGCCAGATGCGCCAGCAGCGCCTTGCTGCTTTCTTCCAGCCGCCCGGCCACGGCCTGCTGCAGGGCATCGAAGCGCTGGCCCAGCGCCACATCGAGCGCCGTCTGGCGCTGGCTCAGGGCTGCGTCGAACGCCGCCAGGCGCTGCTCCAGCCGCCCCTCAAACACGCCAAACGCCGCCAGCAGTTCGGCACGGCTGCTGCGCGATTCGCTCACGGCCTGGGCCAGGCGCTCGTCCACGGCGTGGCGCAAGGTCTCCAGCGTGGTCTGCGTGGTCTGGGTGAAGCCGCGCAGCTGCTGGCCCATGCCGTCCAGGGCGCCATCGTTCTTGGCCACGGCAATCTGGGTGGCCAGGGCGGTTTGCTCCAGGGCCCGCAGGCGCGCCAGCCACTCGGGCGGCAGATCGACACGAGGGCGGCGCAGCAACAGCAGCACCAGCAGGGCGAAAACCAGCGCCAGCGCGGCCAGCAGAACAAGGGTATCGGTAGTCAAGGCAGATTTACTATGTTCTTAATAGCCAATCGCACTTATTTCATAAGCGCCAGAGGTCAATTTCACTCAAAACCCCGTATCACCTGGCGCGCACACCAGCCACCGGCTGGTTCACCGGCGTGAGCGGCCCGCGCCCGCCAAAGAAGGCGATCAGGTTGTCCGCCGCCAGGTTGGCCATGGCCAGGCGCGTGGGCACCGTGGCACTGGCGATATGGGGCGTGAGCACCACGTTGGGCACGGTGAGCAGGTCGGGGTGCACCTAAGACGAGCCACGCCGCGTTGCTGGAGCGTCTGGAGAA
>JANJSZ010000233.1 GCA_024711405.1 Acidovorax sp. | reverse complement strand
GATTCCACGAAGCCCCCTAAACCTTGTTTGCGGCCGCTTCTGTTTTTTTGGAGGAGCCAGTGTATCGGGCGGGGGCGCCCGAATCGTCCGTAATTCTGCTTACGAATTACTTCAGCTGGGCTTTGAGCAGCTTGCCCAGTTCCGACGGGTTGCGGGTGATGATGAAACCCGATTCTTCCATGATGGCCAGCTTGGCATCGGCCGTGTCGGCGCCGCCAGAGATCAGCGCGCCGGCATGGCCCATGCGCTTGCCGGGAGGCGCGGTCACGCCGGCGATGAAGCCCACGATGGGCTTCTTCATGTTGGCCTTGCACCACTGGGCGGCTTCGGCTTCATCGGGACCGCCGATCTCGCCGATCATGATGACGGCATCGGTGTCCGGATCGTCGTTGAAAGCCTGCATCACGTCGATGTGCTTCAAGCCATTGATGGGGTCGCCACCAATGCCCACGGCGCTCGACTGGCCCAGGCCCACTTCGGTCAGCATGGCCACGGCTTCGTACGTCAGCGTGCCCGAACGGGACACCACGCCGATGCGGCCCTTGCGGTGGATGTGGCCGGGCATGATGCCGATCTTGATCTCGTCAGGCGTGATCAGGCCGGGGCAGTTGGGGCCCAGCAGCAGGGTCTTCTTGCCGCCAGCGGCTTCCTTGGCCTTCATCTTGTTGCGCACCATCAGCATGTCCTTGACCGGAATGCCTTCGGTAATGCAGATGGCCATGTCCAGGTCGGCTTCGACAGCTTCCCAGATGGCATCGGCAGCGCCTGCGGGCGGCACGTAGATCACCGACACGGTGGCGCCGGTCTGCTGGGCGGCTTCCTTGACGGAGGCGTAGATCGGGATGTTGAAGATCGAGTCGCCGGCCTTCTGGGGGTTCACGCCCGCCACGAAGGCGTTCTTGCCGTTCGCGTATTCCTGGCACTTTTCGGTGTGGAACTGGCCGGTCTTGCCCGTGATGCCCTGGGTGATGACCTTGGTGTCTTTGTTGATGTAGATCGACATGAAAGTTACCTATTCAGTTGGGGACAGAGCTTGTCCGCTGTGCGGCCTGCGGTCTGTCCCGCAAAATTATTTGGACACTGCCGCAACGATCTTTGTCGCAGCTTCGGCCATGGTGTCAGCGGCAATGATGGGCAGACCGCTTTCGGCCAGCATCTTCTTGCCCAGCTCTTCGTTCGTGCCCTTCATGCGCACGACGAGTGGCACGTTCAGGTTCACGGCCTTGCAGGCGGTGATCACGCCGGTGGCGATGGTGTCGCACTTCATGATGCCGCCGAAGATGTTGACCAGGATGCCTTCGACCTTGGGGTTCTTGAGCATGATCTTGAAGGCTTCGGTGACCTTCTCGGGGGTGGCGCCGCCGCCCACGTCCAGGAAGTTGGCCGGCTCGCCGCCGAACAGCTTGATGGTGTCCATGGTGGCCATGGCCAGGCCGGCGCCGTTCACCAGGCAGCCGATGTTGCCATCGAGGCTGATGTAGGCCAGGTCGAACTTGGAGGCTTCCACTTCGGCCGGATCTTCTTCGTCCAGATCGCGGAAGGCCACGATTTCGGGGTGGCGGAACAGGGCGTTGGCGTCAAAGTTGAACTTGGCGTCCAGGGCCATCAGGTTGCCCTTGGAGTCGCAGTTCAGCGGGTTGATTTCCACCAGCGACGCGTCGGTGTCCATGTAGCACTTGTAGATCTTGGCGAAGATGTCCACGGCCTGGTCGATGGAGGCACCGGTCAGGCCGATGGCTGCGGCCACCTTCTTGCTTTGTGCGGCGGTGATGCCGACCAGTGGATCGATCATCTCGGTGATGATCTTCTCGGGCGTGGAGTGGGCCACTTCCTCGATGTCCATGCCGCCTTCGCTCGAAGCGATCAGGGCCACCTTCTGCGTGGCGCGGTCGGTCACCAGCGACACATACAGTTCGTTCTTGATGTCGGCGCCGTCTTCGATGTACAGGCGGCGGACCTTCTGGCCTTCGGGGCCAGTCTGGTGCGTCTTGAGCTGCATGCCCAGGATGTCGCCAGCGAGGCGCTTGACGTCGTCGATGGTCTTGGCAACCTTCACGCCGCCACCCTTGCCACGGCCACCGGCGTGGATCTGGGCCTTGACCACCCACACGGGGCCGCCGAGTTTTTGGGCTGCTTCAACGGCTTCTTGCACCGTGAATGCGGGAATGCCACGCGGAACGGGCACACCAAAATTGCGCAAGATTTCCTTGCCTTGGTATTCGTGAATCTTCATGAGGTCTCTCTCAGGGAAGGGTGGTATTTACCCGTTTACCATGGACTATTGTCTGGCCGCGGGCGGGGACATGGCAGCCGGCGACTGTATCATGCTGCAATGCACCATCCCTTGTGCCAAGCTTACAGGGGTGGGCCAGCGCGCAATCACCCCCTTGCAGGAGCTTTCCGATGTCCAGAATCTTTATCGATGGCGAAGCCGGCACCACGGGCCTGCAGATCCGCGAGCGCCTGCAGGCCATGCCGCAGGTCGAGCTGGTGAGCATTGCCCCCGCATTGCGCAAGGATCCCGCGGCCAAGCGCGACCTGATTGCGGGTGTCGATCTGGTGGTGCTGTGCCTGCACGACGATGCCGCACGCGAAACCGTGGCCATGGTCGATGGCATCGAAAAGACCACCGGCCGCCAGGTCAAGGTGATCGACGCCAGCACCGCGCACCGCACCGCGCCCGGTTGGGTGTTTGGTTTCCCCGAGCTGGCCGCGGGCCAGGCGCAGGCCGTGCGCGAGGCGCTGCGCGTCTCCAACCCCGGCTGCTATGCCACCGGTGCCATTGCGCTGCTGCGGCCATTGGTCGATGCAGGCCTGGTGCCCAACGATTTCCCGCTCGCGCTGCCCTCGGTCAGCGGCTATTCGGGCGGCGGCCGCACCATGATCGAAGCGTATGAGCAAGGTCAGGCGGCGCCGTTCGAGCTGTATGCGCTGGGCCTGTCGCACAAGCACCTGCCGGAGATTCTGAAATACACCGGGCTCACGCGCCGGCCCATCTTTGTGCCCGCTGTTGGCAACTTCCGCCAGGGCATGCTGGTGCAACTGCCCCTGCACCTGGATCTGCTGCCGGGCCAGCCCAAGGCGGCCGATCTGCACGATGCCCTGGCAGCGCACTACGCGCAAAGCAATACGCCCGCGCAATGGGTGAGCGTGCTGCCGCCCACCGAAGACGGCAAGCTGGAGCCCACCGCACTCAACGACACCAACCAGTTGGAGCTGCGCGTGTTCGCCAACGAAACCTACCGCCACGCGGTGCTGGTGGCCCGCCTCGACAACCTGGGCAAGGGCGCCAGCGGTGCGGCGGTGCAAAACCTGCAGTTGATGCTGGGTCTGTGAGCGGGCAGGCCCCGCGGATGAGCAGATTCGGTGACGGATTTGCTCATTATTGAAGAGCTGGCGGCGCTTATCGGCAAGGCGCTTTCGGCTTTTCTGGTTTCAATTCTGCAGTGAAGCCGGCCACGGAGGATTGCCGCAACCCCTCCCGCGCTTTCACTCCGCTTCTTGGTCCGGGCTGCCGCCCTGCACCACGCGGCGCACCACATCTCCCGCAAAACCGCGCGCGGCCAGAAAGCGCATCTGCCGCGCCCGCTCCTGCGCATCGGTGGCCACGCGGCCAAAGCGCTGGCGCCAGACGGCCTGGGCGCGCTCCTGTTCGGTGGCGCGCAGGCGTTCGGCCGTGGCGCGCACCAGATCATCGTCGAGCCCCTTGCCGCGCAGTTCCTGTACCAGGCGCTGCGTGCCCAGCCGCGCGGCGCGGCGGTGCACCAGCGATTCGGCCACGCGCGTGGCGTTGATGAAATCCTTGGCCTGCAACTCGTCGAGTACGGCGTTCAGGTCATCGCCCTCTTGCACATGGCGCGCCAGCTTGGTCGCCAGCTCGGCGCGCGAATGCTCGCGCTGGGCCAGCAGCCGCAGTGCGCGGCCCTTGAGGGAAAGGGTGCCAAAGCCCATGGTGGTGATGCTCTGCTATGGATGGCTGCTGGCGCTTATCGGACAAGCGCCAGCGGCCTGATTCACATCTAACAAGGGTGCAGCAGGCGCCCGCTGCTTGCCTTGCTTACTTGTCTTCCTTCTCACCCTTGGCGGGCTTGCCGGCGGGTGCGGCTTGCAGGGCGGCAGGCAGCAGGGCGATGCCCAGGCTCTCGCGCACCTTGTTCTCGATCTCGCGGGCCAGGTCGGGGTTCTCGCGCAGGAACTCGCGGGCGTTGTCGCGGCCCTGGCCGATCTTTTCGCCGTTGTAGGCATACCAGGCGCCGGCTTTCTCGACGATCTTGGCGTTCACGCCCATGTCGATGATCTCGCCTTCGCGGCTGATGCCTTCGCCGAACAGGATGTCGAACTCGGCCGTCTTGAAGGGCGGGCTCACCTTGTTCTTGACCACCTTCACCTTGGTTTCGTTGCCGATGGCGTCGTCGCCCTTCTTGATGGTGCCGGTGCGGCGGATATCCAGGCGCACCGAAGCGTAGAACTTGAGCGCATTGCCGCCGGTGGTGGTTTCGGGCGAGCCGAACATCACGCCGATCTTCATGCGGATCTGGTTGATGAAGATGACCATGCAGTTGGTCTTCTTGATGGTGGAGGTCAGCTTGCGCAGCGCCTGGCTCATCAGGCGGGCCTGCAGGCCGGGCAGGCTGTCGCCCATTTCGCCTTCGATTTCGGCCTTGGGGGTGAGGGCGGCGACCGAGTCCACCACGATCAGGTCCACGGCGCCCGAGCGCACCAGGCTGTCCACGATTTCGAGCGCCTGCTCGCCGGTGTCGGGCTGGCTGATCAGCAGGTCGGACAACTGCACACCCAGCTTCTGGGCGTATTGCACATCGAGGGCGTGCTCGGCGTCGACGAAGGCGCAGGTGCCGCCCTGCTTTTGCATCTCGGCAATGACCTGCAGCGTGAGCGTGGTCTTGCCCGATGATTCCGGGCCGTAGATCTCGACCACGCGGCCGCGCGGCAGGCCGCCCACGCCCAGGGCAATGTCCAGGCCCAGAGAGCCGGTGGAGACCACCTGGATGTCCTCGATCACCTCGCCCTCGCCCAGGCGCATGATGGTGCCCTTGCCAAATTGCTTCTCGATCTGGGCGAGCGCGGCGGCCAGGGCCTTGGCCTTTTCGGTGTTCACGGGCAATGCGGGATTGGTGCCTTTGACTGCGACGTCCATGGGAAACTCCTTGAAAAACAACAGGTTGGATGCGTGCATCGCTCTGCGATTAATCACAGGCTGGATGCTTGAACAGTAGTTTATGTGAGCAATGCGGTCGGCATAAAGCAATTTTTAGTCAGTTTGCCTGACAATGTGGCATGGCTGATTTTTCACCCGTCACGCCCCCCGCGACGCTGGACGACCGTTGGCGGCAAACCCACCTGGGCCGCCTCATGGGCAGCGCGCTGCGCCGCTTTGATGCCCGGGTGCTGCAACTCATGGCGCGCAACGTGGAGGTGCCCCTGGCCCTGTCGAACCTGGCCGCCCGCGACCAGGTAGGGGCCGCGCACATCCACCTCACGCGCCACCTGGCGCTGGGGGGTGACCGCCTGACCGACCTGGCCCAGCGCGCAGGCATGACCAAGCAGTCGATGGCGCAGCTGGTGGACCAGTGTGAAGCCTGGGGATTGGTGAGCCGCGAGAGTGACCCGCACGACGCGCGGGCACGCCGGGTGTGCTTTACGCCCACCGGGCTGACCTGGCTGCAGGGGTTTCGCGATGCAGTGACGCAGGCTGAAGCCGAATTTCGCGCCGAGGTGGGCGATGACGTGGCCACCGTGGTGTGCCTGGGTTTGGAGGCTTACGCGCAATAGGACACCCATCGCAATGTCGAAGCTGGTCCTGTCGCAGTGAGCACAAGGCTGTAGGCGGCCCACAAGGTGGTCGAGGCGGGGTTGGTGCTAACGGAAACAGGCACATTCGCGTTCAGCGTGGCCAGTGCGGCACCGCCCCCGGAGGACAACGCAGACACCGTCAGGTCTGCGTCCGAGCCCATCAGCAAGTGCCTGGACGCCGAAAAACTCACGCGGTACGTGCGGCCTGCCACCGGGTCGAACGTCTGCTCGATGCCCCCGGGGCTGTCGCCTTTGAGGTCAATCACATGGGTGCCGTCCACCGCCAGGGTCCCAGGACACCCGACCCCAAACGCTGGTCCGCTACAGCCGCTGGGGGTGGTGAAACCACCGCGCCAACAACCTGCTCAAAAACCAAAATGCGCCCTGCAACAGCTGTGCAGTGCGCATGGGATGAACGGACAGCGAGGGCCCCTTTCAAAGAAGCCCCCGGTCAAGCCACTCTGTGGCCCCCGGTCATGTTCAGTGGGTGTTGCGCTGAGCTTGTTGGGCCGCAAGGCGGCTCACATCGCCACCGAGGCGGCGCACTTCGGCCACAAACTCGGGGCCGCTGCGCAGGCGGCGGTACTCGGCCAGGCGGGCTTCGTAGGCGGGATCGGCGTCGGGGGTGCGGTCGCCTGAGTTGGCTTGGCCCAGGCCAGCGCGGTTCCACAGATTCAGGTCGGCTTGCACTTCAGCGCGGCTCAGTCCGGGGCCTTGGGCGACGGGCTCATCGCCACCCCATTGTTCGTTGATTGGTGTGGCGGCAGAAGCAGCACCGGCAAAGGCGGCAGCAGCCACAGTGGCGATGGCGATCAGGGTCTTGGCGGCAGTCTTGGCGTTGGTCATGGCAGTTCTTCCTTTGGAGTGATTCCTGCAGTGCGTGATTGCGTTCTGCATGGGAAGAAGTTTCCGTTTTTGGCGCCTTGGCGTATGTGCGTAAACGCACAGGTTTTGCGAGGTCGCCGCCCCGCCCAGGCCGCTGTGCTCACCCCCCCGAAGCCGGCCCCCACAGCTGCGACGGCCGCTTCACATGCAGCACCTGCAACGGCTGCGAGCGCCCGCGCACCTGCACCTCTTCAGGTGTGCCCAAGGCGTCTGCCACACCGGCCAGGCGGGCAGCCTCTTGCGACAGCACCAGCCGCGCACCCACCACTTTGGAGTGGTCTTGCAGGCGGCTGGCGGTGTTCACCACCTCGCCCACGGCGCTGAAGGTGGTCGTGTCTGCGTAGCCCACTTGCCCGAGCGCCACACGGCCTGCGTGCAGGCCCATGCCAAAGTCCAGCGACTGGCCAAACTGGGTGCGAAAGGTCTCGCTCCAGGCGTCCATGCGCTGCTCGATCAACGCAGCGGCCTGCACGGCCTGGCGACAGGCGGTGGGCAAATCGGTCTCCAGCCCAAAGATGGCCATCACGCTGTCGCCAATGAACTGGTTGGCCATGCCGCCACTGTCTTGCACGGCCGCGCCCACGCGGGCGAAGTACTGGTCCAGCATCCAGGCCAGGTCAAACGGCCACTGCCGCTCGGCCATGCCCGACCAGCGGCGCAGGTCCACAAACAAGATGGCCACCTGCAGTTCTTGCCCCAGGCGCCCCGGCAGCGCGGCCTGACCGGGCTGGAACAGCGGCGTGACCCGCACATCGCCCGCAGGCCGCAGCTGGCAAGCCAGGCGCACGCCCGCAGGGGCCTGTACGCGGGCCAGCGTAATGCGCTCATCGCGGCCAGGCTCGGGCACATGGGCAGCAGGCCCATCCACCCGCACGCGGCAGGTAGAGCAGCGCGCCCGCCCGCCGCACAGCGCCAGGTGGGCAATGCCGTGGCTGCGGCTGGCCTCCAGCACCGTAAAGCCGCGCGGCACCTGCACGGCCCGGTCGGGGTAGTGCAGGGTGATGGGCCCGCCCCCACGGCAGCGGCGCAAGGTGCGCCACGCCCAGCGCAATGCCAATAGGGCGGCCACGGCGGCCACCCAGCCCCAGCGCAAGGCATCCTCCAACCCAGCCGACACAGCCACCGCCTGCGCGGTGCGGCCCGAGGGCGGCGGGGGCAGCGCACTCACCTCCCACGCAATCTCGCGCGCCATCGACAACAAGCCCAGCGCCGCCAGCACGGGCAGCAGCACGGCCCCCGTGAGCAACACCGGCTGCCAACGCCGCCACCCCGGCCGACCCCGCATTGCCATGTGCAGTCCCAGGCAGCCATGCCACCACGCAGTGATGAGCAACAGCGACTGCACCGCCAGGTTTTCGGGCCGGGCCAGGCCGTTCACCATGCGCCCGTAGGGGAGCGATGCGCCCATGGATTCAAACGCCCAGCGCGTGGCCACAAAGTGCCCGGCCAGCAGCAGCGGCAGGCACAGGCCCAGTGCCAGCCGCACACCCTCCACCCACGGCATGCGTAGGCTGCGCCGCTGCCACAGGGCCACGCCTGCCAGCGCCAGGTGCGTGAGCAGCGCGCCATACAGCAGCACCGTGCCAGGCACCGAATGCCACCCGCTGCTGATCCCATCCAGCAGCGCATCGGCCACCTGCAGCGACACCAGCCCCGTGGCGTGGTTGCCCAGGTGCAGGGCCACGTAGCACCACAGCACCAGGCCACTGCCCCAGCGCACTTGGCGAAGGGCAGGCAGGCGCGAGCGGATCAGGGCAAAGGACATGGAAGGGAGGCGATGGAGAAAATCAAAATACAGGACACCAAGATGCAATGAGGGGGCGAGCCCCCACCAGGAAGGGACACACAGACAGCACCACCGACGACACGACCGCCACCGCAGAAGGTCAGCACAGTGCTGGATTTTGAAGCTTGTGAGCATAATCCGCCCACTTCCCAGAATCCCGACGGCGACTGCCTGGGAGGCTGCGCCCATCCCTTTGGTTCCATGAACGCACCGCAATCCCCCCGCTCCACCCTGGCCCTGCGCCGCATAGCCCTTTTTGAAGGCCTGGGCGAGGCCTGCCTGGACCGCATTGCCGCCGAGTGCGACTGGCGCACGATAGAGGCCCGCACGCCCCTGTTCACCCGCGCATCGCCGGGCGGCGAGGTGTACTTTTTGTGCGCCGGGCGCGTGCGCATCACCACCTACGCAGCCAGCGGGCGCGAGGTCACGTTTCGGGACTGCGAGGCGGGCGAGCATTTTGGCGACCTGTCGGCCATCGACGGGCAGCCCCGCTCGGCCGACGTGGAGGCACTGGAACCCAGCGTGCTGGCCAGCCTGTCGGGCCCCGCCTTCATTGCGATGCTGGAGCGCGAGCCCATCGTCGCCATGCGCATGATGAGGAACCTCACAACCCTGGTGCGGCGCCTGACCGAGCGCGTGATTGACCTGAGCACCCTGGGCGTGCAAACCCGCCTGCACGCCGAGCTGCTGCGCCTGGCCCGTGCGGGCGGGGGGCAAGGCGACAACACCGCCCGCATCGACCCCGCCCCGGCCCACGCCGTGCTGGCCAGCAAGATCAGCACCAATCGCGAGCAAGTCACCCGCGAGATCAGCGCCCTGACCAAACGCGGCCTGTTGCGCAAAGAGGGCCCGCATGTGCTGGTGGTGGCCGATGTTGCCGGGCTGGCCAACCTGGTGGCGCAGGTGCGCGGCGACTGAGCGGCAGCAGCGTGGTACGCCGGTGCACCACCTCCATCCGAAGCACCATCAGACACAGTTTGCTTTTCTATTGATAGCTTTTAGCGCTTTATGGATAAGCGCTATGGGCCATTTTTTCCCAAATGATTGCCAGGGGCCACAACGGCGGCCGGGTCCGCCGCGCCACTGCCGTCTGCAGGCAGCGCTGCCTGCCCGGCGCCTTGCAGCAGCCATTGCCGAAAACACCGCAGCGCGTGCAGCTGCGTGCGCCCTTCGGGGTAACAAAACCAATAGCCCACGTCGCTCTGGTAGCCGCCGCGCAGCGGGGCGTCGGCCAGCGGCTCGCGCACCAGGCCAGCGGTGATTTCGTCCTGCACCAGACAGCGCGGCACCAGGGCCAGGCCCATGCCAGCCATCACGGCGCGGATCATGGTCTGGAACTGGTCGAACTGCGGTCCGCCCAGCGGGTCGATCAGGCCCACCACGTTGTGGGTTTCGCTCCAGCGCAGCCAGGCCTCGGGCACGGTCACATGGCGCAGCAAGGTCTGCCTGGCCACATCGCGCGGCGTGTGGAGGGGCCAGTCGGCCACCTTGGTGCGTGGGGCGATGAGCGCCACATCATGGCCCGTGATGTAGTGCGCATGGGCGCCGGGCCAGTGGCCGTCGCCGAACAGGATGGCGCAGTCCAGCTCGGGCCGGGTGAAGTCGTAGCTGTGCACATACGGCACGAAGTGCAGCGTGACCTGCGGGTGTAGCTGCTGGAACTGCGGCAGCCGTGGAATGAGCCACTTGGCGCCAAAGGTGGGCAGGCTGGACAGGTGCAGCGCGCCGCCGCCGTCGTCGCTGGTGATGAGCTCCAGCGTGGCGGCTTCGAGTTGCAGCAGCACGGCCTGCACGGCCTTCTCGTAGCGTTCGCCGGCAGGGGTGAGGGCCAGGCGCTTGCGGGTGCGCTCGAACAGCGGCACGCCCACCCAAGTCTCCAGGTCCTTGACCTGCTTGCTGACGGCGCTCTGCGTGAGGTGCAGCGCCTCGGCGGCGCGCGAGACGCCGCCGAACCGCGCCACGGTGGAGAACGCGCGCAGCAGGTGCAGCGGGGGCGCGAGGCGGCGCAGCGACATGGTAGGGGTACTTAAAACATTCCAGATTGGAATGTTATCAGGCATATCCATTGCTTGGTCAATGGTGTCCCTTTCGTTAACCTCGGTGCATCTCAAAGGAGAAAAAAGCTATGCAACGCCGTCACCTGCTGGCCACATTGGCAGCCGTATCTTTAGCGCCTGGAATGTCTTTTGCCCAGGAGGGCAAGCCATTGCGCATGATCGTTCCCTTCCCGCCCGGGGGCGCCACCGACATCACGGCACGCACGCTGCAGGACGCCATGGCCCGCATCCTCAAGCAGCCCGTGGTGCTGGAAAACCGCGGTGGTGCGGGCGGTTCCATCGGCATGGCGGAAGTGGCCCGCGCCCCGGCAGACGGCCTCACCATCGGCGTGGCCACGCTGTCCACCCATGGCGTGAACCCCGCCGTGTACAGCAAGCTGCCCTACCACCCCACCAGGGATTTCGTCGGCGTGACCGAGATCGTCAAGGCCCCGGGTGTCATCGTGGTCAACCCCAAGGCGCTGCCCGTCAAGGACTTTGCCGACCTGGTGAAATACCTCAAGGCCAACCCTGGCAAGGTGTCGTATGCCACGCCGGGCAACGGCACCATCGGCCACATGTGGGGCGAGCTGTTCAAGAGCAGCACGGGCACCTCGATGGTGCACATCCCCTACCGTGGCGCGGGCCCGGCCATCAACGACGTGCTGGCGGGCCAGGTGGCGGTGTACTTTGACCAGGTGGCTTCGTCGCTGCCGCACGTCAAGGCCGGCAAGGTCAAGGCGCTGGCCGTTTCGTGGCCCCAGCGGCTGGATGTGCTGCCCGATGTGCCTACCTACGGCGAACTGGGCCATGCCGCCAACAACGATCCGTCGTGGTTTGGCCTGGTAGCGCCGGCCGGCACGCCGCCGGCGGCGGTGGATCGCATCCAGCAGGCCGTGACCCAGGCCCTTCAGGAGCCCGCCGTGCGTGAGCGGCTGGCCGCACAGGGCCTGTACCCCTCGGGCACGACGCCCAAGGCCTTCACGGCCCAGATCGCCCGCGAAATCGACAAGATGAAGAGCGTGGCGGCATTCGCCAAGGTCAGCCTCGACTGATCGCAGCACGGGCCTGCGGGCCCGACGGCCACAGCCGGACAGGCACAGGAATAACCATGGGGTCTGTCGGGTCCGGGCGGCGAGGCCGGCCGCCCCCCCTTAAGCACACTCTGCCTATGCATGCAGCCTTGAAACTGATCAACCACCGCTTCCAGCAAGCCCAGCCCGGTGCCACGGGTTCGCCCGGTGGCGCAACGCCGCCCGCGCGCATGGTTTCGCACCAGCCCGGCACCACGCCGCTGGTGCTCGACTCCCCGCACAGCGGCACCCAGTACCCCGCCGACTTTGGCGCCGCACTCGACCTGGCCACGCTGCGCCGTGCGGAAGACACCCACGTCGAGAAGATCTACGCCTTTGCCCCCGCGCTCGGCGTGGCCTGGGTCGAGGCCCATTTCCCCCGCATCTACCTCGATGCCAACCGCGACACCACCGAGCTCGACACCACGCTGCTCGATGGTGAATGGACCGACGCCCTCTCCACCGACCCCCAGGTGCTCAGCAAGGTGCGCCTGGGCAAGGGCCTGGTCTGGAAGTTCACCGACGACGGCGAGCCCATCTACCAGCGCCTGCTGTCCGTGGCCGAGGTGCGCGCACGCATCGACCGCTGCTGGCGCCCCTACCATGCCGCCGTGGCGCAGGCCATCGATGCCGCCCATGCGCGCCACGGCTACAGCATCCACCTCAACTGCCACTCCATGCCCGCAGTGGCCGGGCGTTTTGCCACGGAATTCCCCGGCCTCGTGCATGCCGACTTCGTGGTGGGCGACCGCGACGGCAGCACGGCCAGCCCGGCGCTGTCGGCCCTGATCTGCGAGCACCTGCGCGGCTGCGGCTACAGCGTGGACTACAACCACCCCTACAAGGGCGTGGAGCTGGTGCGCCGCTACGGCAACCCGGCGCAGCACCGCCACAGCATCCAGGTCGAGATCAACCGCAAGCTCTACATGGACGAGCACACGCTGGCGCCGCACCCCGAAGGCATGGCGCGCCTGCAGGCCGACCTGCAGGCCCTGGTGCACAAGCTGCTGGCCACCGATCCGCTCTGAAAGGCAGCGGTGGCCGGGGGCGGCGCGCCACCGCCGCGTTCTCCCGGCAAAGGGCGCAGCATTGGCGGGGCTGCGCCGCCTAAAATCGTGGCACAGGCGCGGCGCCAGACCGCTGCCCCCCCACCAGGAGACCCCGCATGCGCATCCTCATTGCCGAAGACGACCAGGTGCTGGCCGATGGCCTGCTGCGCACGCTGCGCGGATCGGGCGCCGTGGTGGACCATGTGGCCAGCGGCGGCGAGGCCGATGCCGCGCTCATGACCAACAACGAGTTCGACCTGCTCATCCTGGATCTGGGTCTGCCCAAGATGCATGGGCTGGAGGTGCTCAAAAAGCTGCGCAGCCGGGGTTCGGCCCTGCCGGTGCTCATCCTCACCGCCGCCGACAGCGTGGACGAGCGCGTGAAGGGACTGGACTACGGCGCCGACGACTACATGGCCAAGCCGTTCAGCCTGCAAGAGCTCGAAGCCCGCGTGCGCGCCCTCACGCGCCGGGGCATGGGCGGCACCAGCAGCGCCATCAAGCACGGGCCCCTGGTGTACGACCAGGCCGGCCGCGTGGCCACCATCGACGGCAAGATGGTCGAGCTGTCGGCGCGCGAGCTGGGCCTGCTCGAAGTGCTGCTGCAGCGTGCCGGCCGCCTGGTGAGCAAGGAGCAACTGGTGGAGCGTCTGTGCGAGTGGGGCGAAGAGGTGAGCAACAACGCCATCGAGGTCTACATCCACCGCCTGCGCAAGAAGATCGAGAAAGGCCCGATCCGCATTGCCACGGTGCGCGGGCTGGGTTACTGCCTGGAAAAGATTCCCGGTTGAGGATGCACCCCCTGAGTCGCTTCGCGCCTTCCCCCTCTCTTTCGGGAGGGGGACGTACCCGGTGGCCTGGCAAAGCCAGTTCCACGGGTGCACTGGCCTGGGCCGTGCCAGTTGCATCGGCTGTGGGTGAGTGCGGTGTCCAAGTTTGAGGCAAAAATAATAGCTTCTGGCGCTTATTGGATAAGCGCTAGAGGCCAAAAAGGCTTGAAACCTTGAAAATCTTCCAGCGCGAGCAGCGCTCCCTGTTCGGCGAAATCCTCGACTGGATGCTCACGCCGCTGCTGCTGCTGTGGCCCGTGAGCCTGGCGCTGACCTGGCTGGTGGCGCAGGGCCTGGCCAACAAGCCGTTTGACCGCGCCCTGGAATACAACGTCCATGCGCTGGCGCAGCTGGTGACGGTGCAGCACAGCAAGGTGCAGTTCAACCTGCCCCAGCCGGCCAGCGAGATCCTGCGCGCCGACGACTCCGACATCGTCTACTACCAGGTGATGGGCCCCGGGCGCAAATTGCTCTCGGGCGAACGCGACCTGCCGCAACCCGATGACGACGACCGCCCGGCACCGGGCGACGTGCGCCTGCGCGACGCCGAATTGCGCGGCGTGGAGATCCGCGTGGCCTACATCTGGGTGCGCCTGCCGCTGCCCGATGCGCCGCTGGCCCTGGTGCAGGTGGCCGAAACGCGCGAAAAGCGCAGCGTGCTGGCCACCGAAATCATCAAGGGCGTGATGCTGCCGCAGTTCGTCATCCTGCCGCTGGCGGTGCTGCTGGTGTGGCTGGCGCTGGCGCGTGGCATCCAGCCGCTGAACCAGCTGGAGCAGCGCATCCGTGAGCGCAGCCCCGACGACCTCTCGCCGCTGGACGACCGCACCGTGCCGCTGGAGGTGGCGCCGCTGGTGTCCTCCGTCAACGACCTGCTCACGCGCCTGGGCGACTCGCTGGCCACACAAAAGCGCTTTCTGGCCGACGCGGCCCACCAGCTCAAGACACCGCTGGCGGGGTTGCGCATGCAGGCCGACCTGGCCCAGCGCGAGGGCACCAGCACCGAAGAGCTCAAGCGCTCGCTGCAGCAGATTGGCCGCTCCAGCATCCGCGCCACGCACACCGTCAACCAGTTGCTGGCGCTGGCGCGCGCCGAGGGCAGCGGCGCGGGCATTGCCCGCGTGCCCTGTGACCTGGCCCGCCTGACCATCGAGGTGGTGCGCGACTCGGTGCCGCGCGCGCTC
>JANJSZ010000038.1 GCA_024711405.1 Acidovorax sp. | reverse complement strand
GGACGGCACCCTGGCCCGGCGCATGGCGGCCGAACGCCAGCAATGGCCGCACGACCTGGAAGACCCGCAGCACAAGCCGCCCTTTCTGCAGGCCCATGCCGACAACGAGCTGCTCAAGGCCATGCTCAACCCCCTGAAGGTGCTGACCTCGGGGGTCGAGCGCCAGGGCACCGACCCCTTTGTTGCCGGCGGCAAATGGCGCTTTGTCGAGCGCATGGCCTGGTGGGACAGCTATACCGACGCCCCCCCCGTGGTGGTGGGCCACTACTGGCGGCGCCCCGTCGTGGCCGCGCCCGACACCCTGGGCAGCTTGACCCCCGAAGAAGCCGGCCTGTTCGGCCACATCCCGCCCTTTGCCTGGCATGGCCAGCGCCGCAACGTGTTTTGTGTGGACTACTCGGTGGGCGGGCGCTGGCGGGCCCGCCAGGCCGGCACGCCCCACGACCCGCAATACCGGCTGGCCGCCCTGCGCTGGCCCGAGCGCACGCTGCTGTTCGAAGATGGCACAGAGGTGGCCACCACAGGGTTTGGCGCCTAGGTCCAGGGGCCGCCCGGCCATCGGTGGCACACTACCGGGCTCGGCGCCACTGCGGGCCGCCGCTTGTCAAACGCCAGTTTTTTACCCCATGACTTCTACCCCTCACCTGCGCCCCATCCGCTCGCAATACGAAGATTTCATGCGCCATGTGTTCACGCACGGCGTGGACAAAGGCGACCGCACGGGCACGGGCACCAAGAGCGTGTTTGGCCACCAGATGCGCTTTGACCTGCGCGAGGGTTTTCCGCTGGTCACCACCAAGAAGGTGCACCTCAAATCCATCATCGTGGAACTGCTGTGGTTTCTCACCGGCTCCAGCAGCAACCTGTGGCTCAAAGAGCGCGGTGTCACGATCTGGGATGAATGGGCGCGCGCCGATGGCGACCTCGGCCCGGTGTATGGCGTGCAGTGGCGCAGCTGGCCCACCCCCGATGGCGGCCACATCGACCAGATCAGCCAGGTGATCGACACCCTCAGGACCAACCCCGATTCGCGCCGCATCATCGTGAGCAGCTGGAACGTGGCCGAGCTTTCCAAGATGGCCCTCATGCCCTGCCATGCCTTCTTCCAGTTCTACGTGGCGCCGGCCACCACGCCCGGCGGCAAAGGCACCTTGAGCTGCCAGCTCTACCAGCGCAGCGCCGACATCTTCCTGGGCGTGCCTTTCAACATTGCGTCATACGCCCTGCTCACGCACATGGTGGCGCAGCAGTGCGATCTGGAGGTGGGCGACTTCATCTGGACCGGTGGCGACTGCCACATCTACAGCAACCACACCGAGCAGGTGCAGACGCAACTGGCGCGCGCGCCCTACCCCTACCCCACGCTGCGCATCCAACGCCGGCCCGACAGCATCTTCGACTACCAGTTCGAAGACTTTGAAGTGCTGGACTACCAGTCCCACCCCGCCATCAAGGCACCGGTGGCGGTGTGATGGAAATCGCCCTCATCTATGCCCGCGCCGCCAACGGTGTCATTGGCAAGGACGGCACCATGCCCTGGCACCTGCCCGAAGACCTGGCGCATTTCAAGCAGCTCACACAGGGCAGCCCCGTCATCATGGGGCGCAAGACCTGGGACTCGCTCCCGCCGCGCTTTCGCCCGCTGCCCGGGCGCAGCAACATCGTCATCACGCGCCAGCCGGATTGGAGTGAAATCGGCGTTCAGCGCGCGTCCAAACTGCACGAGGCGCTACAAATAGCAGAGCAATCCAACCCCGCCACCGTGTGGGTGATCGGCGGCGCGCAGATCTACGCCCAGGCCCTGCCCCTGGCCCACCGCGTGGAAGTGACCGCAATCGCGCAGCGCTTCGACGGCGACGCCTACGCCCCCGAACTCGGCCCCGAATGGCTGGAAACCACGCGCGAAGAACACACCAGCGCCAGCGGCCTGCCGTTCGCCTTTGTGCGCTACGAGCGACGCTGAACGCCTGCGCCGGAGCGCCCACAATCGCGCTGGACGCCTTGAAGATCGCCGTGGCCGTGCCGCCCACGGCCAGCCCCGCTTCCTTGCAGCTGCCGTGGGTGCCGCCGCGCGGGGTGCGGGCAGCCGGAGAAATCCGCAGCCATTCCCAGCTGGCACGGCATTGCCCGGGCTGAGTGCGGCCAGACGACAATGGCGCACCTTCACTGCTTCCCATAGAGAATCAACGATGCAGATCGCCACCTGGAACATCAACTCCCTCAGCGTGCGCCTGCCCCAGGTGCTGGCCTGGCTGGCCGCCCATCCGGTCGATGCGCTGTGCCTGCAAGAGCTCAAGCTCACCGACGACAAGTTTCCGCACGACGCGCTGAAAGAGGCCGGCTACGAGGCCGTGGCCTTTGGCCAGAAGACTTACAACGGCGTCGCGATCCTGAGCCGCCACCCGCTGCGCGATGTGGTGCGCAACATCCCGGGGTTCGGGGATGAGCAGGCCCGCGTCATCGCGGCCACGCTGGACACGCCCACGGGCCCCCTGCGCCTGCTCAACGGCTACTTCGTCAACGGCCAGGAGCCAGGTTCGGAAAAATTTGCCTACAAGATGCGCTGGCTGCAGGCCCTGCAGGACATGGTGCGCGCCGAGATGGCGGCCCACCCCCGCCTGGTGCTGGCGGGTGACTTCAACGTGGCGCCGGAAGACCGCGACTCCTACGACCCCGTGGGCCTGCGCGAGACCATTCACCACACCACCGAAGAGCGCAACCACTTCCAGGCCTTGCTGGCCCTGGGCCTGACCGACGCATTTCGCCTGTTCGAGCAGCCCGAAAAAAGCTACTCATGGTGGGATTACCGCATGCTGGGCTTTCAGAAGAACCGGGGCCTGCGCATCGACCATATTCTTGTGAGCGAAGCCCTGCGCTCCAATGTGACTGCCTGCGTGGTGGACCGTGCCCCGCGCAAGAACCCGCAGCCCAGCGACCACGCGCCGGTGGTCGTCACGGTGGCCTGAGCGATCTGCCAAGCCCGATGCCGTGCGAGGCGGGCCACACCCCGGTTAGGACCGGGGCAACAATGAAAAGGCGGCCAGGTGAAAACCTTGCAGCCTTTTTGCTGGACCCATTCAACGGCAGATGGCGGGATCAGCGCTGTGGCGAAAAGCTGTCGCGCAGCGTGCGCACCTCGTCATGGTTGCGCTGCGCCCCCTGTGCCTGGCGCTCCACCAGTGCGTGGACATCAACGGGCAACGTGACCTTCAACGCCTTGCGATAGCGGGCCACGGCGGCATCTTCGCCATGCTCGCACTCTTCGAGCACCGCCTTGTCATCCCGTGAGGACAGCGCCGCTTTGACCAACACCCAGCCGCGATGCAACGCTCCGGCCACCGTGCCACCCAAAGCCGGCTCGCCGTTGAGGCGCAGGATCTCATGCTCCAGTTCCATGGCGGCCGCGGCGCATTCGCGCGAGTGGCGCTCAAAGATACTTTTAAGCGCGTCCGACTCGGCATGCTCCGCACAGGCATGAAAGCCATATTCGCCATCGCGCGCCGATTCCAGCAGGTCATTGAGCACATCGACCGTGTCTTCGTTGTCCATCACATCCAGGGAGAGGTCACCGTGGGCCTGGCGGTTGGCCGAGGCCCGCTCCCAAGCGGCACGCGTGGCGGGACGCACATCGGTCCACGCCAGGCCATCGGCGGCGTGGCGGGCGCGCCAGTCATCCGCCAGGCGCGGTTCGATGACGTCAAAGTCACCGTCGTACCGCCCTACCGACGACCAGCCCAGTTCGTACGCGGGCCGGTATTGGTCATATGTGCGCCCGCCCACATAGTAGGGCTCGCGGTCATAGGCCGCGCGCCAGTAGGCGTCTTCGGCCGAGGGGTTCACGGTTTCGGCAGCGGCTTTGCCTGCCAAGCCGCCCGCCACCGCACCCACCACACCCCCAATGGCAGCCCCGACGGGGCCCCCGAATGCACCTGCGGCAGCGCCTGCTGCGGTGCCACCCATGGCAGCCCCTACACCGGTTCCGATGGGGTGGGCACCGGGCTCATCGGTCAAAGGATCACGGTTGGCATCGTTGAAATCCGACATAAGAAATCTCCGGTTGGTTGACAGTGACTTCATTGTTGAAGCGACCACCGGAGCCGCAGGTCAGCCCATGGAGGACCTGCGTGTAGGACATCGACCAGCCCCCGGCATGGGGCCTTGGCGCATCAGGGCCGATCTTTCGGCAAAAGCCGCGCCGCCCACCGGCACCAGATGAGCTGTCAATTAAATTGTGGCCAGCGCAATCTCATAAAGCGTTGGCGGCCATTTTCATGCTTCATCGGGGGCATCCAACCCCAGCTCCTGGATCTTGCGGGTGATGGTGTTGCGCCCAATGCCCAGGCGCTGCGCGGCCTCCATGCGACGGCCATGGGTGGCCAGGAGGGCGGTGCGGATCAGGCACGACTCGAAACGCCGCGTCAATGCATCCCACACCTCCGGCTGGCCCCCTGCGAGCAACTTTTGCGCCTCGGCTTCCAGCGCTTGCTCCCAGCTGTGGGCGGTGGCAGTGGCGTCGGCCGACCAGGACGGCACGGCTGCAGGCACTGCCGCGGTGGGGTGCATCCCTCCCACCATTTCGGACGGAGGCTGCGGAGCCTGCACCACGGGTGCCACAGGGGCCAGCGGCGCTACCGGCATCGATGTCACCGTGGCCGCAGCGGGTTCAGCGCCCACCGTTGCACGCACGGGCGGCTGGTGCACGGGGACCTCCAGCACCTCGGGCGGCAGGTCCTGCAGCGAGATCACCTGGGCAGGGGCCATCACCGTGAGCCAATGGCAGATGTTCTCCAGTTGCCGCACATTGCCCGGAAACGCAAACTGCTCCAGCCGCGCCAGCGCCGAGTCGGCAATGCGCTTGGGCTCCACGCCCAGCTGGCGCGCGCTTTGCTGCAGGAAGTGGCGCGTGAGCATGGGCACGTCTTCGTGCCGCTCGCGCAGCGCGGGCAGGCGCAGGCGAATCACGTTGAGGCGGTGGAAAAGGTCTTCGCGGAAGCCGCCTTCCTTGACGCGCTGCTCCAGGTTCTGGTGGGTGGCGGCGATCACGCGCACATGGGCCTTCACGGCCGCATGGCCACCCACGCGGTAGAACTGGCCATCCGACAGCACGCGCAGCAGGCGCGTCTGCAGATCAAACGGCATGTCGCCGATTTCGTCGAGGAACAGCGTGCCGCCCTCGGCCTGCTCGAAGCGGCCGCGCCGCTGCGTCTGTGCGCCGGTGAAGGCGCCGCGTTCGTGGCCGAAGAGTTCGGATTCGAGCAGATCCTTGGGGATGGCGGCCGTGTTGATGGCGACAAAGGGGCCGTCTGCGACCGGCGAGTGCTTGTGCAGCGCACGCGCCACCAGCTCCTTGCCCGAGCCGGATTCGCCC
>JANJSZ010000120.1 GCA_024711405.1 Acidovorax sp. | reverse complement strand
GGGGGTGTCGAAGCGCACACGCAGTGCCACGCTGTCGTCGAGCGCCAGCTCGGCGATGTTGCCCACCTTCATCACGCCCGACAGCCCGCTGCGCCCGGCCAGGGTGTCGCTGGGCATGCCCCACAGCGGCGCCATGCGCGGAAACAGCAGGAACAGTGCCGCCATGATGGGCGCGCCCAGCAGCGCCATGGTGCCGGCCAGGCGAAACGCGTGCGCCAGCGGCGGGCGCCCTACCGGCATGTGGGCGTTGACCAGGGCCGTGAGCAGCCCCAGCAGCGCCACCAGCATGGCCACGGCCGTGGGCAGCGATTGCGAGAAGAAGAAGTTGCTGAGCATCGTGAAGAAGCCCAGGAAGAAGACCACCATGGCATCGCGCCGCGCACGCAGCTCCAGCGTCTTGAGTGCCAGCAGCATCACGATGAGCGCCACGCCCGCATCGCGCCCCAGGATGGTTTGGTGGGTGAACAGGGTGCCGGCCACCGCCACCGCCAGCAAGCCGGCCACGGCCCAGCGCCCCGGCAGCTGCCGGCCGTTCCAGGCCAGCCAGCCGCGCCACAGCAGCACGGCGCCCGCCATCAGGCTGGCCCACACCGGCAGGTGGGCCACTTGCGGGGCCACCACCCAGGCAATCACCAGCAGCAGAAACAGCGTGTCCCGCGTGTCGCGTGGCAGGGTGGCAAGGGTCTGGCGCAAGGTCATGGGGCATGGTGCCCGTGCAGGTGCCGGGCGATTGCTATTTTATCTATAGCTGATAGCGCTTGAAAGATAGGCGCCGCAGGCTGTCCTGGTGTTTTTGGGGGGACAAGGCTCAGCACAGTGCAAGGGCCTCCAGACAGCGCTGGCGGTGGGCCGCGCCGGTGTCCGGGGCCAGTTCCACGCCCGGCAGGCGCAGGCCGTAGTCGATGCCCAGCCGGTCGGCCTGCAGCACCCAGGCCGTCAGGCGCGAGACGCGCGCTTCGTGGCCGGGCAGGGCGGCGTGGGCCAGGTCCAGCCACAACGCATGGCGCTGGGCCTGCTGGGCGTCGCGGCTGACGAGGTCGTCCGTGCCCGTGGCCAGCGATTTGGCGGCCTTCTTCCAGACCACCAGTTTGAGCGGGTCACCGCGCCGGTAGGCCCGCACACCGTCGAATTCGCCAATGCCCTGGGTGCTGGTGCTGCCCGTGCCGCTGGCACCCGGCTCGCCGGGCGGCAGCGGTGGCGCGGGCACCTCGGGGGCGGGGTACACCAGCACCTGGGCGGCCGGGCGCCAGTAGCTCCAGACGCGGAAGGTGCCCAGCGGAAAGCGGGTTTCGGCCACCAGGGTGGGCACGCGGTGCAGGCCTCGGCGCGCGGGGCGGAACGCCACCTGCACGCTGGCGCTGCCTTGCGCGGGCACATCCGTCAGTGCCCAGTCGTGCGTGCGCTGGCCATCGCCGTGCACCGACAGCGCAATGCCGTGGCGTGCGGTGCGCCGGTCGCTGAATAGCTGCACTTCAAACGCCGTGCTGCCGCCCAGAAAGTGGGGCTCGGGCGCCTTCAGGTGCAGCGTGATGCCGCGCAGCGTGGCGTGGCCCAGGTGCATGCCCACCACCGCGCTGCCGGCCAGCAAAAAGGTCAGCAGGTAACCCAGGTTGAGCTGGAAATTGATGGATGCCACCAGCAGCACCAGCAGGGTGCAGGCCAGCATCCAGCCCGCGCCGGTGGGCAGGATGTACACATTGCGCTGCGTGAGGACCAGGGTGTCGGACAGCGGCAGGCGCGCTTCCCACCAGCGCCGAAAGCGCGCCCGCGCCAGGGTCAGCGGATGGAGGCCGGCCAGGCGCGAGGGTGTGGCAGGGCGCGCGGCGTGCACAGAGGGCGCGGCGTGCGTGGGCGCAGGGGCATCTGCGGCAGAGGCGGGCGGCATGGCGTGCAGGCTCAAGGCAGGGGCACCGACTCGACCATCGCGCGCACCTGCTCCACCGCGCCGCGCCGCGCGTCGCCCACGGGCACCAGGCGGTGCGCAATGGTCTGGGGCAGCACGGCCTGCACATCGTCGGGCGCCACATAGTCGCGCCCGCTGATCAGCGCCTGGGCCTTGGCCGCGCGCACCAGCGCAATGCCCGCGCGCGGCGACAGCCCCTGCAGAAACCAGCGGCCCGTGCGGGTGGCGGCAATCAGGTCCTGCACATAGTTGAGCAGCGGTTCGGCGGTGTGCACGGCCAGCACCTGGCGCTGCAGTTGCGCCAGCTCGTCCTGGGACAGCAGGGGCAGCAGGCTGTCCACCAGGTCGCGCCGGTCGCTGCCGGCCAGCAGCAGGCGCTCGGCGGCATGGTCGGGGTAGCCGATGGAGATGCGCATCAGAAAACGGTCGAGCTGCGACTCGGGCAGCGCAAAGGTGCCCAGCTGGTCGTGCGGGTTCTGGGTGGCGATCACGAAGAAGGGGTGCGGCAGGGCGCGCGTTTCCCCCTCCACCGACACCTGCTTTTCTTCCATGGCTTCGAGCAGGGCGCTCTGGGTCTTGGGGCTGGCACGGTTGATTTCGTCGGCCAGCAACACCTGGGCGAACACCGGGCCGGGGTGGAAGACAAAGGCCTCCTTGCCGCGCTCGTACACCGACACGCCCGTGAGGTCGCTGGGCATGAGGTCGGCCGTGAACTGCACGCGCGCGAACTGCAGGCCGAACGTGCGCGCCAGCGCGTGGGCCAGCGTGGTCTTGCCCACGCCCGGCACGTCTTCGATGAGCAGATGTCCACCCGCCAGCAGGCAGGCCACGCAGTCCTGTACCTGGGCGCTTTTGCCCACAATCACCGTGTTAAGCTGGTTCAGAAGAGACTTGATTTTGAGCTGTGCATGCATGGCGCCACGTTATCTGAAAAAAGCGACACGGGGATTTCACTGTGAGCAAGACAGGCTATTTCACCCATCCCGACTGCCGAAAGCACGAAATGGGGCCGGGGCATCCCGAATGCCCCGAGCGGCTGGACGCCATCGAAGACCGCCTGCTGATCACCGGCGTGGCCGATGCCCTGGAGCGCTACGAAGCGCCCGAGGCTTCGCTGGCCGATATCGAGCTGGCGCACAACCGGCTCCATGTGGCGGCCATGCGCGGCCTGTCGGACCTGCTCAACGAAGATCTGATGGCGGGTGGCCCCGCCTACTCGCAGCTCGATACCGACACCTCGATCAACGCGCACACCTGGAAGGCCGCGCTGCGCGCCGCCGGCGCGGCCCTGGCCGCCACCGATGCGGTGATGGCCGGCGAAATCAGCAATGCGTTTTGCGCGGTGCGCCCGCCGGGCCACCACGCCTGCCGCGACAAGGCCATGGGTTTCTGCTTTTTCAACAACGTGGCGGTGGCGGCCAAATATGCACTGCAGCGCTACAACCTGCAGCGCGTGGCGGTGGTGGACTTCGATGTGCACCACGGCAACGGCACGGAAGACATCCTGGCCAACGAACCGCGCGCACTCATGGTGGGCATCTTCCAGCACCCGTTCTATCCCTACAGCGGCGACCAGAATCCGGCGCCCAACATGGTGAATGTGCCGGTGCCGGCCTACACGCGCGGCATGGATATCCGGGAAATCATCGAGATGATGTGGATCCCGCGCCTGGAGGCCTTCAAGCCCGAGATGATCTTCGTCAGCGCTGGTTTTGACGGCCACCGC
The DNA here is from genome assembly GCA_024711405.1 of Acidovorax sp. Classification (GTDB taxonomy): domain Bacteria; phylum Pseudomonadota; class Gammaproteobacteria; order Burkholderiales; family Burkholderiaceae_C; genus Acidovorax. The sequence goes on along the minus strand of JANJSZ010000120.1, from coordinate 2,809 downwards.
GAGGACGACATGGGCCAGCTGGGCCTGGTCGAGGCCGACTACACCTGGATCACCCACCGGATCATGGACATCGCCCGGCGCTATGCCAAGGGCCGCATCGTCTCGTGCCTGGAAGGCGGCTACGTGATGGGCCCCCTGGCGCGCAGCGTGGAAGCCCATGTGCGTGTGCTGGCTGATCTTTGAATTCCCCCTGAGCCGCCTGCGGCGTCTTCCCCCTGAGGGGGACGCCACCCGTGGCCTGGCAAAGCCAGTTCCACGGTGGCACTGGCTTGGGGTCCGCGCGGGTTGCGGGCGGCCCAGCTCTTGCGACACATAGGAGTAAAGACATGACGATTTCGAATTCTGATGAATTGCTGCAGACCACCCGCGACGCGCGCGGCGTGGTGACCCTGACCCTGAACGATCCCGCCCGTTTCAATGCACTGGGCGCGGAGATGCTGGCCGCGCTGCAGCAGGCGCTGGACGCCGTGGCCCGCGATGACAGCGTCCGCGTGGTGGTGCTGGCGGCCGCGGGCAAGGCGTTTTGCGCCGGCCACAACCTCAAGGACATGGCGGCCCATCCCGATCTGGCCTGGTACCAGCAGCTCTTTGCGCAATGCAGCCGCATGATGCTGAGCATCCACAAGCTGCCGGTGCCCGTGGTTGCGCGGGTGCAGGGCATGGCCACGGCGGCCGGTTGCCAGCTGGTGGCGCAGTGCGATCTGGCGGTGGCGGCCAGCAATGCCAGCTTTGCCACCAGTGGCATCCATTACGGCCTGTTCTGTGCCACGCCCAGTGTGCCGCTGGTGCGCAATGTGCCGGCCAAGCGCGCCATGGAAATGCTGCTCACCGGCGACTTCATCGACGCCCCCACGGCGCTGGCGCAGGGCCTGGTGAACCGCGTCGTGGCGCCCGAGGCGCTGGATGACGAGGTGGAAAAACTGGTGCAATCCATTGTGCAGAAACCACGCGCTGCCGTGGCCATGGGCAAGGCGCTGGTCTACCAGCAGCGCGAGCTGGGCCTGGACGCGGCCTACCAGCTGGCAGGCCAGGCCATGGCGGCCAACATGATGGATGCGGCGGCGCAAGAGGGTGCGCGGGCATTTGCCGAGAAACGTGCTCCCGCCTGGAAGTCCTGATGCCCATGCAGTCTGATGCGCCGATCTTCGACGATGTGCAGCAGTGGTTTCGGGCATTCGCGCAGCCCACCGTTCTGATTGAGCTGGGGACGCTGGCCGTTTGCGTGGCGCTGGCCTGGCTCATGGTGTCTGCCGTGCGCCGCGCGCTGCACCGCAATGAGCAGCGCTCCATCCTGTTTGGACGCAAGGTGGTGGATGGTGTGCTGTTTCCGCTGACCTTGCTGGGCCTTGGCTATGTCGCGCGGGCGGTGCTGGCACAGTGGGTGCCATTGGCGGCGTTCAAGGTGATCATTCCGGTGCTGATCTCGCTGGTGGTGATCCGCGTGGGGGTCAAGGTGCTGCAGGCGGCCTTTCCGCAGGCCACCTGGGTGCGCCCGATCGAGCGCACCATTTCCTGGCTGGCCTGGCTGGTCATGGTGCTGTGGGTGACGGGCCTGCTGCCGCTGGTGCTGCAGCAACTCGACGAGATCACCTGGAAGGTGGGGTCCACCACGCTGTCAGTGCGCACCATGCTCGAAGGCTTTGTCACGGCCTGCGCCGTGCTGATCGTGGCGCTGTGGATCTCGTCGGCCATCGAGTCGCGCCTGCTGCGCTCGGTCACGGGCAGCGAGTTGTCGGTGCGCAAGGCGTTCAGCAATGCCGCGCGTGCCCTGCTGATGTTTCTGGGCCTGATCCTGGCGCTGTCGGCCGTGGGCATCGACCTCACGGCCCTGTCGGTGCTGGGCGGCGCCGTGGGCGTGGGCATTGGCTTTGGCCTGCAGAAGCTGGCGGCCAACTATGTGAGCGGCTTTGTGATCCTGGCCGAGCGCAGCGTGCGCATCGGCGACAACGTGCGCGTCGATGGTTTCGAGGGCCGCATCACCGACATCACGGGGCGCTACACGGTCATCCGTTCGGGCGTGGGGCGCGAATCCATCGTCCCCAATGAGATGCTGATCACGCAACGGGTGGAAAACCTCTCGCTGGCCGACCCGCGCGTGTGGATGTCCACGGTGGTCAGCGTGGGCTACGACAGCGATGTCGATCTGGTCACGCGCCTGCTGGGCGAGGCGGCCCTGGTCAACCCGCGCGTGCTGCGCGACCCGGAGCCTGCGGTGGCGCTGTCGGCTTTTGGCGCTGACGGACTGGAGTTCACCGTGGGCTTCTGGATCACCGATCCGGAAAACGGATCGCTGGGGCTGCGCTCGGACATCAACCGCGCCATTCTTGCGGCACTGCGTGCGCACCGGATCGACATTCCTTTCCCGCAGCGTGTCGTGCACCTGAGTCCGCAAGACCGGCCCGCGCCGCCGGATGCCCGCCCGACCCCGGTCGCCTGAATCCCGATGCCGGCGGTTCGGGGGCCGGTCGTCCCGACCCGCAGGCGACGCATGGGCGGGATGACGGGTTGCCACATTGGCCTATAATTCATAAAAAGCACGATCGTTCGATTTTGTGTCTTTGCATCGTCCGTCGCAGCGATTTCGTTGCAGTGCGGCATAGAATGTTTGGTTTAACGTAAACGTCAATTCAACCAACTCTATTGAGGAGTCGCAGCAATGAAGGTCTTGGTCCCAGTCAAACGCGTGGTGGACTACAACGTGAAAGTCCGCGTCAAATCGGACGGCACGGGCGTAGACATTGCCAACGTGAAGATGAGCATGAACCCGTTTGACGAAATCGCCGTTGAAGAGGCGGTGCGCCTGAAGGAA
>JANJSZ010000112.1 GCA_024711405.1 Acidovorax sp. | reverse complement strand
AGCAGAGGTTGGCGACAGGCCGGAGCGCATTCGGGGCGCGGCGGCAGGTCCCCAGATGTGCCACGGCCAGGGTAGCAAAAGCCCATGGGCAGGATGGCCACCTGGCATGGGTCGTAGAAGGTCTCGCGCGAGATGCCCATCCACATGCGCAGGCGTTCACCGCTGGCGTCGTCGAAGGGCACGCCCGAGGCATGCACCTTGCGGCCCGGTGCCTGGCCTGCGACGAGGATGCGTGCATCTGCATGCGCCTGCAACACCGGGCGTGGCCCGAGCGGCAGCTGCGCCGCGCAAAGCTGGCAGGCGCGCACGCGCGTGAGCAGGGCGTCGAGCGGCTCTGCCTGCGTCACGGCGCGATGCGTGCGCCGGCCTCGGCCAGCAGTTGGCGCAAGACCGAGCGGTGGCAGTGGGCCTCGTCCTCGCAGTAGCAGCCGACCGAGAAGTTCGCGTCCTGCGACATCCGGGCCAGGAGCGCCAGGGTGTGGCGGTTCTCGGGCGTGGCCATTTCGGTGCGGTACTTGCGCGCGAAGGCCGCCCATTCCTGGGGCGTGGCGGCAGCCTGGGCCTGCTTGACGGTTTCGGGGCTCGGTGCCAGGTTGGGGTACCAGACGTCGTACCAGTCCTGCGCCGCGAACTGCGCCTTGGGCACACCGCGCGGCGGGCGGCGCACGGTGCCGATGCGGGTGCCCTCGCCGGGGGCACGGGGACTGCCGAGTTGAACGATGCGCACGGACATGGAAATTCTCCGGGGCTGCTGACGCGATGCGGGTCATTCTAGAAGCCGGCGGTCATCGGCCGGATTGCCGGCTACCATTGGCGGCCGCCCCCTCGCCGAACGTGAAACCGCCCGCCGTCTCCCACCAACCCCTGGCCGAGCGCCTGCGCCCGCGCCAGCTCTCCGAAGTCATTGGCCAGCAGCATGTGCTGGGGTCGGGCATGCCGCTGCGCCTGGCGTTCGAGTCGGGCCGGCCGCACAGCTGCATCCTCTGGGGCCCGCCCGGCGTGGGCAAGACCACCATTGCGCGCCTGATGGCGAACGCGTTCGATGCGCAGTTCATCAGCATCAGCGCGGTGCTCGGCGGGGTCAAGGACATCCGCGAGGCGGTGGAGCGCGCCGAGGCGGCGAGGGGTGGCCTCATGCAGCAGCGCACCATCGTCTTTGTGGATGAGGTGCACCGCTTCAACAAGAGCCAGCAGGATGCGTTTTTGCCGCATGTCGAGAGCGGGCTGTTCACCTTCATCGGCGCCACCACCGAGAACCCGTCGTTCGAAGTCAACTCCGCGCTGCTGTCGCGTGCGGCGGTGTATGTGCTGCAACCGCTGTCCGCCGACGATTTGAAGCAAATTGTGGCTCTAGCCCAATCGGAACAGGCGCTTCCAGCGATAGAGGATATGGCCGTCGAACGGCTGGTGGCCTATGCCGATGGCGATGCCCGCCGCCTGCTCAACACGCTGGAGACGCTGTCCATGGCGGCCGCCCAGGAGCAACTGGCCGAGATCACCGACGCCTGGGTGGTCCGCGTGCTGGGCGAGCGCATGCGCCGCTACGACAAGGGCGGCGAGCAGTTCTATGACACCATCAGCGCGCTGCACAAGTCGGTGCGCGGCTCCGACCCCGACGCCGCGCTGTACTGGCTGGTGCGCATGCTCGACGGTGGCGCCGATCCGCGCTACATGGCGCGTCGCCTGGTGCGCATGGCGGCCGAGGATGTGGGCCTGGCCGACCCGCGCGCGCTGCGCCTGGCACTGGACGCCAGCGAGGTGTACGAGCGCCTGGGCAGCCCCGAGGGCGAGCTGGCGCTGGCCGAGTGCGTGATCTACCTCGCCGTGACGCCCAAATCGAACGCCGTGTACAAGGCCTACAACGCCGCGCGCGCCCATGTCCAGCAAGACGGTACGCGCCCCGTGCCCATGCACCTGCGCAATGCACCCACCCGGCTCATGAAAGAGCTCGACTACGGCAAGGGCTACCGCTACGCCCATGACGAGGAGGGCGGTTTTGCTGCCGGCGAAACTTACCTGCCCGAAGGCATGGCGGAGCCGGGTTTCTATCGGCCGGTGGAGCGGGGCCTGGAAATCAAGATCGCGCAAAAGCTGCGGGACCTGCGGGGGCGCAATGCGGCCGCCAGCGCAGACCCGGAAAACCCCTGAGCCACCGCACCAACCGGGTCACCGAGCGGTGCGTCCGGCCCGGCCTGCCGCCGGCAATCCATGGGCACCGTTTTTGAGATAGATCCATCAATCTTTCTTATACGGCGCGTGCCCGTCTGATGGACCCGAAACCCAAGGGAAAACCCCGCCAGATAAGGCCCGGACGGCCGAAAACTACTCGCTACAATCGCGTCCTCAAACCCGCACAGCTGCATTCCTGGCGGGTTTTTTGCTACATGGCAGTCGGGCCCACAAGGCTGTGCCGATTTCGGTGCCAAAGCGGTGGGTACGTCACAAACGAAGGATTCTCTTATGGACATTTTGCTGCAGCAGATCATCAACGGTCTGGTTCTCGGCAGCATGTACGCCTTGATAGCCTTGGGCTACACCATGGTGTACGGCATTATTCAGCTGATCAATTTTGCCCATGGCGAAGTGCTCATGGTCGGCGCGCTCACCAGCTGGAGCTGTATCGGACTCATGCAGGAGGCCATGCCGGGAGCCCCGGGCTGGCTCATCCTGCTGCTGGCCACCATCATTGCCTGCGTGGTGGCCGCCGCGCTCAATTTCACGATCGAGAAGGTGGCCTACAAGCCGCTGCGCACCAGCCCGCGTCTGGCGCTGCTGATCACGGCCATCGGCATGTCGATCCTGCTGCAGACGCTGGCCATGATCATCTGGAAGCCCAATTACAAGTCCTATCCCACCTTGCTGCCGGCCACGCCGTTCCAGGTGGGCGGGGCCGTCATCACTTCCACCCAGATCCTGGTTCTGGGCGTGACGGTGGTGGCTCTGGCTGCCCTGATGTATCTGGTGAACTACACCAAACTGGGCCGTGCCATGCGCGCCACGGCAGAGAACCCCCGTGTGGCCTCGCTCATGGGCGTGAAACCCGACATGGTGATCTCGGCCACCTTCATCATCGGTGCCGTTCTGGCGGCGATCGCCGGCATCATGTATGCATCCAACTACGGCACGGCGCAGCACACCATGGGCTTCCTGCCGGGGCTCAAGGCCTTCACGGCGGCGGTGTTCGGCGGCATCGGCAACCTGGCCGGTGCCGTGGTGGGCGGCATCCTGCTGGGCCTGATCGAGGCCATCGGTTCGGGCTATATCGGCACGCTCACCGGCGGCCTGCTGGGCAGCCACTACACCGACATCTTTGCCTTCATCGTGCTCATCATCATCCTGACGCTGCGCCCCTCGGGCCTGCTGGGTGAACGCGTGGCCGACCGTGCCTGAGGACCTATTGCCATGAAGAACACCAAAACCAACTGGATCCTGGGCGGCATCGCCCTGCTGGTCCTGCCGCTGCTGCTGCAGTACTTTGGCAACGCCTGGGTGCGCATTGCCGACCTGGCCCTGCTGTACGTGCTGCTGGCCCTGGGCCTGAACATCGTGGTCGGCTACGCCGGCCTGCTGGACCTGGGCTACGTGGCGTTTTACGCCGTGGGCGCCTACCTGTTTGCCTTGCTGGCATCCCCCCACCTGGCTGACAACTTCGCGGCCTTTGCCGCCATGTTCCCCGATGGGCTGCACACTTCGCTGTGGCTGGTGATACCGGCGGCGGCGGTGTTCGG
>JANJSZ010000105.1 GCA_024711405.1 Acidovorax sp. | reverse complement strand
TGGCATCGTCAGCCATGGCACAGACACACACAGCCATGCTTTGCGCGGCGTCGACAAGCACGGCCTTTTCATAATCATCTGTCTGGCACTGCGCCATCATCAGCAGGTCGTTTAGCGTGGACATGCGCGCGGCGATTACTTCTAAAACGGTGGCTTGTTGTCTAGTGCTCATACCGCACCCCCTTCTTTTGCTTCGCGGGCAGCGGCGCAGGCCGGCAGCTCAGCGGCCACGCTGCGCGCTTGTGCGGCGGTAAACACCATCCAGCAATGCGCCATGTCGCCCAAAAGGCCCAGCTCTACGCGGTCGATAGCCTGGCTGGCGTACACGGTCACAAACTGCCCCCCTGACAGGGCGGCAGACGATTCACGCACATGGCCAGCAGTGGCGCCCGTGCGGCTGGTGAAGGCAATGTCGTTCATGCCGCACCGCCTTTACGATCCGCGTCGGTGTACACGTGTGCACTAGACTTTTCCGGGTTCCTGGTGCCAGTGTTTGCCGGGGGTGGCAGGTCTGAAACAGGCAATGACTCCAACCACTCATCCAACTCCCTACGCAGCCAGACAACACGCTTGGAACTGATGCGGCGCGGAGCTGGTGCGTGACCTTCACGAATTAATTTTTCAAAGGTCGTATCTGACAGAGCAACATAAGCTGCGGCGTCTGCCCGGCAAAGCGCGGCTGTCGGGGTAGTCGCAACTTGGGCGGTAGGTTTTGTGGTTTTCATCAGCAGGCCCCACTTTTGGCAAGCGCAGCAGACAGGCCATCAAGGCTTCGCAGTGCTGCCAAGGCCTGCACTGCCTTGCGGGCCGCGCCTGGCACGTTCGCTTGTGGCTGGCGCAGGTAGTGCAACGCCATGGCCAGGGCGTTGTGTGCGTCGGCATGCAGTTGGATGGGGTCGGTGGGGGCTCCAAGGCGGGTGCCTTGGGGGCTGATGGGCGCAGCGCTGTGGCCGACCAGGGTGATGACGTTGGTCATGGCTTCTTGCTCCTAACTGAGACTGAAACCACCGGCTGCGTTCTTACGCGCAACAGGTGGGCGGGATGTTAAGAACACGCAGTTAGACGTGCGCCAGGTGTTACCACTCTGGCCATCCCGCCCGAAACCTTCAACGCGGCATAGGGCCGTGTTTGCTGAATGCAGACGTGACAAAACCTCACTATCGGGGAGGTCGCACCGCTAACTGAAAAGGTGTTCTTACGCACCGGCCCCGGTCAGGGGTTGCGGTGATTATGCACGCCACTTGGCAACGATGGCAACTGCGGCAGGGGGCGCCTCTTTCGCCCACGCGCTGCAGGCTGGGCGCCTTGCACCAGCAAGGCACCGCCTTGTGCTACTGCAGCGGCACGCTCACACTTCAAAGCTGCGCGCCTCTCTGCGGCTTGCTCAAGCGCCAGGACGTGCAAGCGCTCGTGAAAAGCTTGTGCTGGGATCACCCAGCGCCTGCCGAACTTCACACCGGGAAGCTGCCCCGCGTTGAATTGCACGGCTGCAGTATCCGGGTCACATTGGAGCAGCTCTGCAACCTGTTCGATGGTCAATATCTCGGCCATGGTGCCTCACGTCCAGGACTTCCACAGCGCAAGGGTAGACACTGCCAGCGCCAGCCACGATACCCACACGGCACGCGCTGCCGCATCTGCCTGCCGTATGGCCGAGCCTTCCGGCGTGCGCATGTAGGCCTTGTGTCGTCGCATTGCCTCTCGCTTTATCCATCGGGCCACCTCCGAACGCTCCTTTGGGTCGGAAAAATCACCACGCGCCAGCATGTCAGCGATGAACTGCAATCCCTTGCTGGTATTGCTGAGAGCAATCAAACGCTTTTCAAATTCGGGGCTCATCTGTACCTCTCGTTTGGGCTTACTCATCACCCACAGGCGGCACCAGATACGCGGCCTGCAGGCGCTGCAGGTCCTGCAGATACCAGCCCCCCGCGCGTGGGCTGGGTGGCACCTGGTGGGCGGCCTGCAGGCGCTGCAAGTCCAACAACAGCCCCAGGTGCTGCGGCACCCATGCGGGTATCTCCACGCCCTCATTGCGCCAGCGGCTGGGGGTGTTGCGGTGCAGGCCGGTGGCCCGGCAAAACTCGCTTACCTTCCAGCCCAGGGCGGACAAGGCGGCGTCAAACTCATCAATGGTCATGGGTGCATCCTTTGCATGTTGCACTTGATTGTGGCATTGATCCCGATAGTGTGCAAAATTATATAATACAGCACACTATTTAACATAACGCCCGTCGTATCTAGTGTGCATTGTGAATAACTTTTGCACATTATCGGGAAACCCAGCATTCATGCGGGTTTGCGGGTGGTGTGCTTTTGATTATTTTTTGCGCACCCTGCAGGGCAAAGTTATCCACAGCGGTACGACAGAGCCACCGCGTACTGCGCAAAAACACGACCGCAAACGTTCGGCCCGGCTTTTTCCGTGGGGCTCGCCCGTGGCTGGGCACTTGGCAATACTCAGGATTGATTCTCAATAAACAAAGTTGCCACGTCATGGGCTAGTAAATGCCAGTGCACACGCGTGCACGTTCGCCCGCCCCGTGAGGTGGTTCCAGGGGAAGGCCCTCACGCGCTCATTTCCACAAATGTGCATGCAGGTGCGCAGCGGCACGGCCGGGTGTGAAGGGGCGGCGGCCAGGCGGCGAAGGGTGGGGAGAACAGAGAAAACAAGGGTTTGTATGTATGAGTTTTCTCACTATGTAGAAGTGTTCTCACTCTGTTCCCAGTCTGTTCCCACTTTGTTCCCACTGCCGACTATCCGGCAACCCGCACCATTCCTTGATTCCTTGTGTTTGTTCCCACTGTTCCCACGGTTTTCCGGGGAATGGTGGTGAAGGAAATGCAAAAAGCACCCGCCGCACCCATGAAAAAAGGGCCTCACGGCCCTTGTGTCTGGTGCTGGTGGCTTCGCAGGGCGCACACATGTGGAATGGATTCGGTTCCGTCAATTTGGAATGGATTCGGTTCCAGCAAGCCGCGCCGGGCCGGTGTGCCTCATGCGGCCCGCGTGGGCATCTTCACCACGTTGCCCGCCTTGCGGCCGTCCAGGTAGTCCGCCCACCACTGCATAAGGCGTTCACGGTCCTGCATGTAGGTGCTGCGGTGATAGGCGGCCCGCACCTGGTTGCGCTCCTTGTGGGCAAGCTGGCGTTCGATAACGTCGGGGTTCCAGCCGCATTCATTGGCCACGGTGGAGAACAGCGCCCGGAAACCGTGGGCTGTGGCCGTGTTCTTGTAGCCCATGCGGGCCATGGCCGAATTGAACGTGTTTTCGCTCAGGGGCTTGCTGGGATAGAAGGGGCTGGGAAACACCAGCTCGCGGGTGCCGCTCAGGGCCTGCATGCTGCGCAGCACCTCCAGGGCTTGGCGGGACAGCGGCACGCGGTGTTCAACGCGCATCTTCATGCGCTCGGCGGGGATCACCCACAGCGCTGCATCCATGTCGAACTCTGCCCAGCGGGCGCCGCGCACTTCACCGGGCCGAGTGCCCGTCAACACCAGCAGGCGCAAAGCGTGCACGGTGTGGGGGTCGCCATCGTAGGCGTCCAACTTCTTCAAGAACTCGGGCAAGTCCTTGTCAGCCAGCGCGGCCCGGTGGCGCACCTCGCGGGGCTTGAGGATTTCGGACGGCACCAGGTCGAGCATGGGATTCACCTCGATGCGCCCATGCGTGACGGCCCATCGGTAGATGGCCTTTACCCGCTGCAGCACGCGTCCGGCCTGTTCCCCTGCCCCGCCCGCCTCTACGGCCTTCACCACGTCCATGATTTCGCGGGGCTTGATGCTGGCCAGGGGGCGGGCTCCAAGGGTTTTGAACACGTGGCCCTCCAACGATGCCCGGATGCGTGTCATGGTCAGGGGCTCCCAGCGGCCCGCCTGGTGCTTGAGCCAGTCGCCCGCCACCGCCTCCAGGGTATTGACGGCCTCATGGTCTGCCTTTGCCTTCGCCTCCTTGCGCACGGCGCCAGGGTCTGCCCCGGCTTGGAGCTGCTGGCGTGCTTCATCGGCTTTCGCCCGCGCATCCTTGAGGCCCACCGCTGGGTACACCCCCAGCGCCAAAAGCTTTTCCTTGCCGCCGTGCCGATACTTCATGCGCCAGTACCGCCCGCCCGCCTTGGTCAGGTCCAGGTACAGCCCGCCGCCGTCAAAGTGTTTGCCGGGTTTGGTCAGGGTGCGTAGTTTGGCGTCGGTCAGCTTCATGGCGGGGGGTATCAAGAACAGTCAGGGGGTACATTTGGGGGTACATTCCGCGAAAAGTCAAATCACACCCAGCATTCATACGGGTTTCAAGGCAAAGTGTGAGTGCTGTCGAGGACCAGCGGATCGCCTCACGCGGCATCCCAAGACATCCAGAATCCGCGTGCTCTCTGGCTCGCGGACATTCCCCGACCTGCCGCGACCTCGCCCGCACATTCAGCGCTCGTCACTGAAGCCAGTGCTGACATGGCTGCCGTCGCAAAACGGCTTGTTCCTGGACGCACCGCAGCGGCAAAGCGCCATGCGGTTGCGCACCTCGTATTCAAAACCGTCAGCGCCGACCAGTTGAATGCCGCCACGCAGCCCTATGGGCCCCGAGCAAGCCATGGCCGGATCCTCGATCAACACCACCGAAGGTGCGTACTGAGGCTCCACCGGCTGGCCGGTGGCATTGTCCCAGGCCACAAGGCGCCCCGAGGGGCAATCACCGCACTGGCGCGCAAAATGCACGCGCGCTGCCGGGACCTGTGATTCGCGGACCAGGTGCCATACCTTGCCATGGGGATCGCAAAAACGGGCCGATGCACACAGTGCCTCGGCATCGGTCAGCGACATGGCCGGGCCTGGGATGCGCCGGGCCTGCTCCAGATAGGGGCGGCGGCTGGCGGTTTCCGTGCCGTCGAAGTCCACCCTGGCATGGCTGCCATCGCAAAACGGCTTGTGCCCGCTGTGCCCGCAGCGGCACAGCGCGTATTGCGCCTGTTCAGGATAGGCCGCTGCCGCGACCCATTCGACCGACTCGCCTTCGGTATTGGTGCCTATGGCCTCCTTGCGCAGCGGCAACTGGCCCGCCACGAGATAGGGGCCATTGCGGGTGATGCGCACCTGCGCGCCCGCGGTTTTATCGGAATTCATCGGTGGCCTCCTTGGGGCATGTGCGCCCGGCAGCACAGAATGACGGATCCACGCCGTGCTGTTACTGTAGCCCTTCGTGGCGCCAGCACAAGCCGTGCCCCTGTTGCGGCCAACGCCATCCTGGAGGAAAGCATGGCTGATTCGTCCCCCCCCACGACCGCCTGGGTGCTTGCCGGCGGCGGCAGCTTCGGCGCGATCCAGGTCGGCATGCTGCAGGCGCTTGTCGCGCATGGGCTGCGGCCCGATCTGGTGGTGGGCTCGTCGGTGGGCGCGATCAATGGCGCCTACTTTGCCGGAGCGCCCGATACGGACGGCCTGCGGCGACTGGCCGCCCTCTGGTGCGGGCTGCGCCGCAACGTGGTGTTTCCGATAGCGTGGCGCAATCTGCTGGCCCGCAGCGGCAGCGGCGGGTTCGCGGTCGATCCATCGGGACTGGGCGGCCTGCTCGAACAATGCCTGCCCTATCGGTTGCTGGAGCAGGCGCGCGTGCCGGTGCATGTGGTCGCCACCGACCAGCTCGGCGGCGGGACGGTGGCGCTTTCGCACGGCCCGGCCGTCGCCGCCGTACTGGCCAGTTGTGCGATCCCCGCCGTATTCCCTCCGGTGCGCATCGACGAGCATTTCCTGATCGACGGCGCGATTGCCAGCAATACGCCGATCAGCGTGGCCGTCGGACTGGGCGCGCGGCGCGTGATCGTGCTGCCCACGGGCTTTGCCTGCGCGCTCCAGACGCCGCCGCGCAGCGCCATCGCCAATGCCTTGCATGCCATCACCCTGCTGATTGCACACCAGCTGGCCGACGAATTCGAGCATTACCGCACGCAGGCAGAGATCATCGTCGTGCCACCGCTGTGCCCGCTGTCGGCCTCGCCCTATGATTTTTCACAGGCCGCCGCATTGATCGAGCGCACCACCGCGCAGACCCGGCGCTGGCTGGAAAGCGGCGGGCTGCAGCGTTCACAGCTCGCGCCTGCATTGCTGGCGCACGGGCATTGAGCGATCAAAAAATTCAGGGAATTTCGCCACCCATTGCTTGTCCATCCGGCGCGGCTGCTCTTCTTTCAGGAGTTCCTACAGCTGAAACCCCACCGCCCGCACCACGCCCTCGGCGATGTCGCGCAACCACGACGGTTGGCGCGCATGGTGCGGTCGGGCCGTGGCCATCTGGCGGGCGCACCAGTCGGACAGCCATTGCACCTGCGCGCGCTCGTAAAAGGCCGTCATGCTTTCGTAGTTGAGGAACAGGCTGCGCGCATCCAGGTTCAGCGAACCGGTGAGCGCCATGCTGTCGTCGATGAGCACCGCCTTGGCATGCACCATGCCGGGGGCCAGCCACACCTGCGCGCCCGCGGTGGCCAGCTGGCGCAGGGCGCGTTCCCGGGCCCAGTCGGCCAGGCGGTGGTTGGAGCGGGCGGGCACGATCAGGTGCACCCGAACCCCGCGCCGGCAGGCAATGCACCAGGCGTCGAGCAAGGCCTCGTCGGGCACGAAATACGGGGTGATCGCCACGATGCGCCGCTGCGCGTGGTAGGCCGCCGTGAGCAGCAGGGCATAGGCGGTGTCATCGGGCTGGTCGGGGCCGCTGGGCACCCACTGGGCCAGCGCACCGCCGGGCGGGCCGACCAGCGCATGGCGCGGCGGCGGCAGGTGGCGGTTAAAGCGCACGCGGCCCGTGGCCGCGCGCCAGTCGGCCCGGAACTGCGCCTGGGCCAGCGCGGCCAAGGGGCCTTCGACATCGAAGCTCAGGTCCAGCCACGCGGGCCTGTCCGGGCGGTCCACAAAGTATTCGCTGGCCAGGTTGCGCCCACCGCTCCACAGGCGTTCCCCGTCGGCCACGGCCATCTTGCGGTGGTTGCGCAAGTTGGTGCGCCCGCGCATGGGGTTGTGCAGCAGGGGCATGAAGCGGCGTACCTGTACGCCCTGGCGCCGGAGCTGGCGCAGCACGGCGGCCGGGGTGCGCCAGCTGCCCACGGCATCCAGCAGCAGCCGCGTGGCCACGCCGCGCTGGGCGCACCGCGCCAGGGCCTGGGCCACGCGCTCGCCCACCGCATCGTGGCCGAAGACAAAAGTGCACACATCCAGGCTGTGCTGGGCGGAATCGATGAGCGCCAGCAGGGCCTGCAGCGCCTCGGGGCCATCGTCGTGAAATTGGACACGGGCATTGCGCACGGCGGGCGCCAGGTCCATGCCCGCCAGCAGGCGCGTGGCCCAGGCCGGGCCCTCTCCCGCCGCCGCAGGGCCCGGCACCGCCATATCGCCAGGCCGATGGGGCAGGCGCAAGGGCCGCGCAAACTTGCGCGAACCCACCAGCAGGAACAAGGGCAGCGCCACATAGGGAAAGGCCACGATGCCCACCACCCACGCCAGTGCCGCCGAAGGATGGCGCCGCTGGTGGTCGATGCGGGTCAGCATCACATACGTCAGCAGGCCCGCAGCCACCACCATGGCATACCCCAGGCCGGACAGCAGCACCAGGTCGGTCATGCAATACCCAGGAGCCTGCGCGGCAGAAGGGATGTCGGCTGCCAATGTGCCGCAGCGGCCCATGTGGCACCGCAGGCGAAGCGCTGCCAGTGGCCCCTGGTGACGCCTGGCGGAAAATCATCGGATGCAAGCAAACCCATGGCACCCGAGCATAGCGGGCGCGCAGGGCGGGCGCCATGCCCCAGCCCGCGGTGTGCTTCAGGTGCGGGCGCGCAGCGTGCGGCTGAGCAGGATCACCGGTACCAGCCCCACGGCCACCAGCGCCAGCGAAGGCAGGGCGGCCTCGCCCAGGCGTTCATCGCGCGCCAGCTGGTAGGCCACCACGGCCAGGGTGTCGCTGTTGAAGGGGCGCAGCACCATGGTGGCGGGCAGCTCTTTCATCACGTCCACGAACACCAGCAGCGCCGCAGCGGCGGTGGAGCGCCGCAGCAGCGGCCAGTGCACGCGGGCCATCAGGCGAGCGCTGCCCGCGCCGAGCATGCGGGCCGAGTCGTCCAGGCTGGGCGGAATGCGCGCATAGCCGCTTTGCACCGACTGCAGCGCCACCGCGCAAAAGCGCACCAGGTACGCCCACACAATGCCCACCGCCGTGGTGGTGACCAGCGCGCCCACGCCCCACTGCGGCACGCGTGCCTGCAGCCAGCCCACCGGCAGCAGCAGGCCCACCACGATGACCGCGCCCGGCACGGCATAGCCCACGCTGGCCAGCCGCACCACGCCGCGTGTCAGCAGGTCGGGCTTGCGGCGCACGGCAAAGGCCAGCGCCAAGGCCACGGCCACGGCCAGGCCGGCCGTGATGCCGCCCAGCCACACACTGTTCCAGGCCCATTCGAGGAAGCGGTCCCAGGGCAGCACCGACCAGTCGGACGCCAGCGGCCGCAGCATGAAGGCCACCGGCGCCACAAAGCCCATGAACACGGGCAGCGTGCACACGCCCCAGGCCAGGCCGCGCGCCAGGCCGCGCAGTGGCACGGGCTGGGCCTCGGTGGCGCCGGCGTGGCCGGTGCCCTTGGCGGTGAAGCGCATGCGCCGCTCGGCGCGGTGCTCCAGCCACAGCAGCAGCAGCACCAGGGCCAGCAGCATGGTGGACAGCTGGGCAGCGGCAATGCGGTTGTCCATGGACAGCCAGGCCTTGATGATGCCGGTGGTGAAGGTCTGGATGCCGAAGTAGCTGGTCACGCCAAAATCGGCCAGGGTTTCCATGAGGGCCAGTGCCACGCCAGCCGCCACGGCGGGACGTGCCAGCGGCAGCGCAATGGTGGCGATGCGCCGGGACAGCGGCGCGCCCAGCAGGCGTGCCGCCTCCATCAGGTGCGCCGCGCGCTCGCCCAGCGCCGTGCGCGCCAGCAGATAGACATAGGGATAGAGCGAGAAGGTGAAGACCCAGATGGCGCCCCAGAGGCTGCGCACCTCGGGCAGCAGTCGCCCCTCCAGCCCGAAGGTTGCGCGCAGCGCCACCTGCAGCGGCCCGCTGAACTGCAAAAAGTCGGTGTAGGCATAGGCCGTGACATAGGCCGGCATGGCCAGCGGCAGCAGCAGCAGCCACTCGAACGTGCGCCGGCCCGGAAAATCGAACAGCGTAACCGCCGCCGCCGCCGCGGTGCCCACCACGGCCGCGCCCACCCCCACCCACAGGCCCAGCCACAGCGTGGTCCACAGGTAGCCGGGCAGCACGGTGCTGGCCATCTCGCGCAGGATGGCGCCGGTGTCGGCCTGCACCACGCCCCACGGCAGCCACGACGCCAGCAGCGCCAGCACGGGCAAGGCCAGCAGGCCCACCAGCAAGATCAGCGGCAGGGTCGATAAAGAAAAGCGGGTGCGGGGCAAGGCAGGGGGCTCGGCAGATGAAGGAATGGCACTACCGACCCACAGGGGCGTCCAGGAATGCAAATGCGAATTTTAAGCATTCGCCCGCCCCACTAGAATCAAGCCATGTTTCTTGAGGTTTCCCAACTGGAAGTGCGTTACGCAGGCCGTTCCCAGGCGGCTGTCCAGGGCGTCACGCTGGGGCTGCATGCGGGCGATATCGGTGTGCTGATCGGCCCCTCGGGCTGCGGCAAGACCACACTGCTGCGCGCCGTGGCGGGGCTGGAGCCGGTATCGGCCGGCGAGATCCGCCTGACACGCCAGCTGGTGGGCAGCGCGCACCTGAACGTGCCGCCCGAGTTGCGGCGCATCGGCATGGTGTTCCAGGACTACGCCCTGTTTCCGCACCTGAGCGTAGAGCGCAACGTGGCCTTCGGCATCCACCAGCTGCCCCGGGCCGAGCAGGCCGCCCGCGTGGCCGAGGCCCTGCAACTGGTGGGGCTGGAAGGCAGCGGCGCGCGCTTTCCGCACGAGCTTTCGGGCGGACAGCAGCAGCGCGTGGCCCTGGCACGGGCCCTGGCCCCGCGCCCGCAGCTCATGCTGCTGGACGAGCCATTTTCCAACCTTGATGTCGACCTGCGCGAGCGCCTGGCGCACGAGGTGCGCGACATCCTGAAGGCCGCCGGGGCCACGGCACTGTTCGTCACGCACGACCAGTTCGAGGCCTTTGCGATCGGTGATGTGATTGGCGTGATGCATGAAGGCCATCTGCACCAGTGGGACGATGCCTACACCCTCTACCACCGGCCGGCCACGCGCTTTGTGGCCGACTTCATCGGCCACGGCGTCTTCACCCCCGCCACGCTGGTACAGCGCGGCAACAACGTGGTGGCGCATACCCCGCTGGGCGACCTGACCGATCTGGCCGAATGCCCCCTGCCCACCAGCTACCCCGGCGGCGAATGCGATGTGCTGCTGCGGGCGGATGACGTGGTGCACGACGACCACGCCCCCGTGCAGGCGCAGATCCTGCGCAAGTCGTTTCGCGGCTCGGAGTTTCTGTACACGCTGCGCCTGGCCAGCGGCCAGACCCTGATGGCCCACGTGCCCAGCCACCACAACCACGCCGTGGGCGAGTGGATTGGCATCCGGGCGCAGGTCGATCACGTGGTCACGTTTGCGCGCGCCTGACGGTTGTTTCAAACCAGATCGGCCGAAAACGCCTGTCTGCCGAACGCCAACAGCTATCCAGAAAGCAGAGCGACCGACCCAAGCGAAGCAACGCGGCGATCGCGCAGATGGTGAATCTGCATCAACCCTGGCGCAGCCGGTCCACCGTGTCGTGCAGGTGCTGCGTCCACTCGCGCCGGTCCCGGCCGCCGGCCTGCTCGGGCACGCCGTAGTGCACCACGGCCTCGATGGCAGGGGCGCGCAAGGTGCGCCAGATGGAGCCCACCAGGGTTTCGTCGCCGATGTAGCTGGGCGCAAAGCTGGTTACGCCACGCACCTTGTCGGCAAAGCGCAGGCCCACCGGCTGCACGAAGGCGTTGGCCGTCACCGCCGCCTGCAGCAGATTGGCATGGAACGGCAGCATGGCGCGCCCGTCGCCCGTGGTGCCTTCC
Organism: Acidovorax sp.; assembly: GCA_024711405.1. Classification (GTDB taxonomy): domain Bacteria; phylum Pseudomonadota; class Gammaproteobacteria; order Burkholderiales; family Burkholderiaceae_C; genus Acidovorax. The sequence continues at coordinate 16,540 of JANJSZ010000105.1, read as the reverse complement.
GGAAACACCGCCAGCACCTCGCCGCGCTCCAGCGCCTCGTGCATGGAGCGCACCATGCGCAGCGCATCGCGGCGCGAGTTGCGTTCGATGTACAGGGTGCCCGCAGCGGTGGCCAGCGTGCCGACCAGCGGCCAGGCCTGCACATCCGATTTGGAGACAAAACGGCAATGCCGCGCCGCGTGCATGACCGGGATGTCGAGCCACGAAAGGTGGTTGGCGACCAGCATCACCGGCCCGCCCACAGGCGGTGTGCCCAGAATGTGCAGCGAGACACCCGCACGGGCCAACAGCTGCATGGACCAGGCCTGCACGCGGGCATGCTGCTGGTCGGGTGACAGCGCCGGAAAGCGCACCGCCACGATCACCAGGCCCTTGAGAATGTGGCCCAGCACGCGCAGCAGGCGCCAGCAGGCGCGCAGACTCCTCATGGCAAGGCCTTGCCGTGGCGCGCCACCTCAGCCCCGTTCAAATGCGACTTGGCCGCCCACCAGCGTGGCGCGCACCTGGCCCGGCAGTTCGTAGCCCGAAAACGGCGTGTGCTTGCCCTGGCTGCGCAGCGCGTCGTCCTGCACGGTCCACGCGGCCTGGGGGTCGAGGATGCACAGGTCGCCCACGCCACCTTCGACGATCTGGCCCACGCTGGCCTGCAAGGTGCCTAGAGCGCTGCCCAGCACCCGCGCCGGCTCGGAGGTGACCGTGGCCAGGGCGCGCACGAGCGGCACACCGCTGTTCTGCGACCACTTGAGCGCCAGCGAGAGCAGCAGCTCCAGCCCGGTGGCGCCGGGCTCGGCCTCGGCAAATGGCAGGGTCTTGGCGTCTTCATCGACGGGCGTGTGGTCGGACACCAGCGCATCGATGGTGCCGTCGGCCAGCGCGGCGTGGAGCGCATCGCGGTCGCGCTGCTGGCGCAGCGGGGGCGACAGGCGGGCGCGGCTGTCGAAGAAGCCGATGTCCACGTCGGTGAGGTGCAGCGAGTTGATGCTCACATCGGCCGTGACCTGGAGGCCCTCGGCCTTGGCGCGGCGCAGCAGTTCCACCCCCGCGGCGCTGCTGATGCGGCACAGGTGCACGCGGGCGCCGGTGGTCTTGAGCAGCTCGAAGATGGTGTGCAGCGCAATGGTCTCGGCCGCCACGGGCACACCCGACAGGCCCAGGCGCGTGGCCAGCGGTCCGCTGGCGGCCACGCCCTTGCCCAGGTGCATCTCTTGCGGGCGCAGCCACACGGTGTAGCCAAAGGTGGCGGCGTACTGCAGCGCGCGCTGCAGCACCTGCGTGCTGGCCAGCGGTACCTCGGCCTGGCCAAAACCCACGCAGCCCGAGTCGGTGAGCTCGGCCATCTCGGTCAGCACCTCGCCGGCGAGGCCGCGCGTGAGCGCGCCCAGGGGGAACAGGCGCGACTGGTGCAGCTTCTCGGCGCGGAACTTGAGCATTTCCACCAGGCCGGGCTCGTCGAGCACGGGGTCGGTGTCGGGCGGGCAGACCAGGCTGGTCACGCCACCGGCCACGGCCGCCGCCATTTCGGACTCGAGCATGCCTTCGTGCTCGTGGCCCGGTTCGCGCAGGCGCGCGGCCAGGTCCACCAGGCCGGGCAAGACGATGCAGCCTGCGGCGTTGATGGTGCGGTTGGGCGCGAAGTCGGGCGGCACGCGGTTCACACCGACGATGCGGCCCGCCGCCAGCGCGATGTCGCAGGTCTGGTCGAAGCCCGAGGCGGGGTCGATCACACGGCCGTTCTGGATCAGTATCTTCATGATTTCAAGCCAAATTTGCCACCAGCACCCAATGGATAAGCGCTAGCAGCCATGAGAACAGGAGTATTCATTCCGAGTGTCATGCCTCATTGCCGGCAACGATGGACATGACGGCCATGCGCACGGCAATACCGAAAGTGACCTGCGGCAGGATCACGCTCTGCTTGCCATCGACCACGGCGGAGTCGATTTCGACCCCGCGGTTGATGGGGCCAGGGTGCATCACGATGGCATCGGGCTTGGCCAGTTGCAGCTTTTCGGGCGTGAGGCCGAAGCTCTTGAAATACTCCTGGCTGGACGGCAGCATCGCGCCGCTCATGCGCTCGTTCTGCAGGCGCAGCATGATGACCACATCGGCATCCTTGATGCCTTCTTCGAGCGTGTGGCACACGCGCACGCCCATCTGCGCCATGTCCGACGGCACCAGCGTGCGCGGGCCCACCACGCGCACCTCGGGGCAGCCCAGCGTGGTCAGGCCATGGATGTCCGAGCGCGCCACGCGCGAATGCAACACGTCGCCGACGATGGCCACGGTGAGGTTGCTGAAATCTTTTTTGTAGTGGCGGATGGTGTACATGTCCAGCAGCCCCTGCGTGGGGTGGGCATGCCGGCCATCGCCCGCATTGATCACATGCACATGGGGTGCCACATGCTGGGCAATGAGGTAGGGCGCGCCCGATTCGCTGTGCCGCACCACGAACAGGTCGGCCGCCATCGCCGAGAGGTTGGCGATGGTGTCGAGCAGCGATTCGCCCTTGGCTGCCGAGCTGCGCGCGATGTCGAGGTTGAGCACATCGGCCGACAGGCGCTTGGCCGCGATCTCGAACGTGGTGCGCGTGCGCGTGCTGTTCTCGAAGAACAGGTTGAACACGCTCTTGCCGCGCAGCAGCGGCACCTTCTTGACCTCACGGTCGTTCACGCTGACGAAGTTGGCGGCCGTGTCGAGGATGTGCGTGACGATATCGCGCGGCAAGCCTTCGATGGACAGCAGGTGGATGAGTTCGCCGTTGCCGTTGAGTTGGGGGTTGCGCTGGTGCAGCACGGTCAGGCCTCTTTGACTTGGAATTGGAAGGTGCCGCTGTCGGTGCGCGCCAGGGCCAGCGATTGCGTTGCCGGCAGCGCCACGCGCGCGGCAGCAAAGTCGGCCTGCACGGGCAGCTCGCGCCCGCCCCGGTCCACCAGCACGGCCAGGCGCGCACTGGCCGGACGGCCGTAGTCGAACAGTTCGTTGAGCACGGCACGGATGGTGCGGCCGGTATAGAGCACGTCGTCGAGCACCAGCACATCGGCGCCGTTCACGTCGAAAGGCAGCGCGGTCTGCGCGCCGACCGACAGGCCGCGCTGGGCAAAATCATCGCGGTGCATGACCGAGGACAGCACGCCGGGCGGGCCTTCCAGACCCAGGTCTTTCTGCAGACGCTCGGCCAGCCAGGCACCGCCCGATGCGATGCCCGCCAGACGCGTGGTGGGGGTGAGCATGCTGCGCACGCCGCGCAGCAGTTCGCGGTACAGCGCCTCGGCGTCGAGCACGAGGCTGCCCCCGCTGGCTTGGGAGGGAGTGGTCATGGAAGATTCCTCAAAAACTGTTCCAGGATGATGCAGGCCGACGCAGCGTCGGCGTCCTTGGCACCGCCCGCGATGGCCTCGGTGGTGCTGTAGCGCTCGTCCACCTCGAACACCTGCAAACCGAATCGGCCACGCAACTGGCGGCCGAACTTGAGCGCGCGCTCGGTGTTTTCGTGGCTCGCACCATCAGGGTGGTACGGCACGCCGATCACCAGTGCATCGGGTTGCCATTCCTTGATGCGCTGCCCCACCTGCACAAAGCGGGCATCGCCCTCGGCCTTGATGGTGGCCTGCGGCGTGGCGCTGCGCAGCATCCGGTTGCCCGTGGCCACGCCCGTGCGCTTGAGGCCGAAATCGAAAGCAAGAAAGGTCTGAAAATGCGCAGGAACAACGGGCTGAACGGGCAAGCCGGTCATGCGTGCCCCGCCTCGGGCGACAGCATCCAGGCCTGCAGGCCCAGCAGCGACAGGGCCCGGTCGTAGCGCTCGGGCACGGGGGTGTCGAAGATCACCGACAGATCGGCCGCCACGGTGAGCCAGGCGTTCTCGGCCAGCTCCGATTCGAGCTGCCCCTCACCCCACGACGAATAGCCCAGCGTGATGAGCACGCGGCGGGGGCCTGCCCCCGTGGACAGGGCTTCGAGCACATCCTTGGAGGTGGTCATCTCCAGGCCACCAGGAATGGTCATGGTGGAGGCATAGGCCGACTCGTCGGTTTCGGCCTTGTCCATGAGCATGGGCTCGTGCAGCACAAAGCCGCGCTCGGTCTGCACCGGGCCTCCCTGGAACACCGGCTCCCGGGTGAGATCTTCGCGCCGCAGCGACAGATCCACCTTGTCAAAAAGGCCCTTGAGGGTGATGTCCGAGGGCTTGTTGATGATGAGGCCCAGCGCACCGCGTTCGCTGTGCTCGCACAGGTAAACGACGCTGCGCGAGAAAGACTCATCCTCCAGACCGGGCATCGCGATCAGGAAGTGATGCGTCAGGTTGATGGGCGCAGAATCAAAAGACATATCCCAATTTTAACGGTGAACATGGCGCCCCCTTCCGAGCCTTCTTACCCCAGCGGTCTTGTCTGGTTCCGGCGCGACCTGCGCGCGCACGACCAGGCGGCACTGTACCGGGCACTCACGCAGTGCCAGCAGGTGTATTGCGCCTTTGTTTTTGACCGCGAGATCCTGGATACCCTCCCGCGGGCGGACCGGCGGGTGGAGTTCATTCGCGCGTCACTGGTCGAACTCGATGAATCACTGCGCACCCTCTCTGGCCACACGCAGGGGGGCCTGATCGTGCGGCACGCAGTGGCCAGCGATGCCATCCCGGCCCTGGCCGAAAGCCTGGGCGTGCAGGCCGTGTTTGCCAACCACGATGACGAGCCCCAGGCCCTGGAACGCGACAGCCTCGTGCGCACGCGGCTGGCCGCTGCTGGAAAGGCCTTTCACACCTTCAAGGACTACAGTCTCCTGGAGCGCAGCGAGGTGCTGACACAGACCGGCAAGCCGTACAGCGTGTTCACGCCCTACAAAAATGCCTGGCTCAAGAAAATCGACGCTTTCCAGCTGAAAAGCTACCCTGTGGAGCGCCATGCGCACCGCCTGGCAGCTCGCCCGCTGGAACACGACCAACCTGTCCCCACGCTGGCGTCACTGGGGTTCGAGACCACCACCTTGTCACAGCGCCAACTGCCTCCGGGTGCCAGCGGCGCGCAGCAGTTGTTCGACGACTTTCTGGGGCGCATGGAGCGGTACGACAACACGCGCAACTTCCCGTCCATCAAGGGCCCCAGCTATCTCAGCGTGCACCTGCGTTTTGGCACCATCTCGCCCCGGCTGCTGGCGCGCACCGCGCACCGTTTGATGCAGGAGGGCAACCCGGGCGCCACCACCTGGCTGAGCGAGCTGATCTGGCGCGACTTCTACTTTCAGATCCTGCACCACCATCCCCATGTGGTGGGCCACAGCTTCAAGCCGGCCTACGACACCATCGAGTGGGAATCAGGCCCCGAGGCAGACACCCTGTTTGCCGCCTGGTGCGAGGGCCGCACCGGCTACCCGCTGGTGGATGCGGCCATGGCCCAGCTCAACCAGACCGGCTACATGCACAACCGACTGCGCATGGTGGTGGCGAGTTTTCTGGTCAAGGACTTGGGACTGGACTGGCGCCGGGGCGAGGCCTACTTTGCCGCACAACTCAATGACTTTGACCTTGCCGCCAACAATGGCGGCTGGCAATGGGCCAGTTCCAGTGGCTGCGATGCGCAGCCCTACTTCCGCATCTTCAACCCGGTCAGCCAGAGCGAGAAGTTCGACCCGGAGGGCAAGTTCATCCGCCGCTACCTGCCGCAGCTGGCGCGGCTGCCGAACGCGGCCCTGCATGCCCCCTGGCTGGCCCGCCCGCTGGAGCTGGCGGAGGCCGGCGTGGTGCTGGGCCAGACCTACCCGCAACCCGTGATCGACCATGACACGGCCAGACTGCGCACACTGCAGCGCTATGCAGTCGTCAAGGCGGGGTGATTGCCAACCGTGGGCCCACCGTGGCCGGGGCCATCACAATGGGCCTCGGGTGCGTTGGGGCGCATCCGCGATTTTCTGCTCGCTCATGCGCATTCCGTCCATCTCCAGGGGCGTGCCCGAGGCCAGGCGCAGGCAGCGTGACATCGGTGCGGTTGTCGGCATGGCTTTTCTGGATCAACTCCGACACATAGGGGGTGAGCAGCATCACCTCCATGGCAGGCACCACCGAGCCCTGCACGCTCTTGACCAGCCGCTGTGCCGCCACCGCCTGCAGGCTCAAGGACAACCCCACGAGCAGTTGGCGCTGGGCTGGCGCGGAAAAGAAATTCAGGACGCGCTGCACCGCCTGGCTGGCGTTGCTGGCATGCAGGGTGGACACGCACAGATGCCCCGACTCGGCGCAGTGCAGGGCATGCTGCGTGGTGGCCCGGTGGCGGATCTCGCCGATCATGCTCACGTTCCGAGCCTCCCGCATGGCACGCAGTGTGCGCATTGCGGTAGTCGAGCATGGCGGCCAGCGTGGTGGTCTTGCCCCACCCTGCCGCTGGAGTGTGGGCGGCGCACCTGCCAGGAGCAACAGATCCGAAGCGCTTTCGCGCACCATCAGCGCAAGTCAGGACAACAGACGGCTGTTCGCCTCAGGTGTTGCCGAATCCATGAGGTCTCCTGATCGTGCTGGCATCTTACCGGCGCTACCAGCACGGCTGCACCGATTGACCGGCCCGTGCGGGCCAGTCAACCCAGATCACGCCTCCGCAGTCGCCTCCAGCCGGGCGTAGTGCTGGATGAGGCTGAGCAGTTCTTCATCCGAGTACGGCTTGCCGAGATAGTGGTTGACGCCCAGTTCCATCGCATGCTCGCGGTGCTTTTCTGCGATGCGGGATGTGATCATGATGATCGGCAACCCCTTCAATGCACTGTCTGCCCGGATGTTGCGTGCCAGGTCAAATCCGTCCATGCGCGGCATTTCAATGTCGGACAACACCACCGTCGGGCGCTCTTCCTGCAAGCGCTCCAGGGCCTGCAGGCCATCGGCAGCGAGCGCCACCCGATAACCCTCACGTTGCAGCAACCGCTGCGTGACACGGCGCACGGTGATGGAATCATCCACCACCAGCACCAGAGGCACCTGGGTGGGGCCTGCGAGCACCGAAGCGGCCGGTTTGCTGGCGTCAGGACTTTCGGTTTCCAGTATGGCGGGCAAGCCGGCACTGGCTGCACGAACCTGGTCGCCATACACCGTGGACAGCGCCACCGGGTTGTAGATCAGCACCACGGCGCCAGAGACCAGCACCGACATGCCGGCCAGGCCTGGCAGGCGCGACAGTTGGGCGCCCAGGTTCTTCACCACGACTTCCTGGTTGCCCAGCACTTCATCCACATGCATGGCGATGCGCTGCGACGCACTGCGGAAAATCACCACAGGCCGCGTCTTGCCGGCGGCTTCACTGCTGCGCGCTGAAGCCTGAAGCAAGGCCCCGACCCAGAAAAATGGCAATGGTTCGAAGCCATCGTCAAAGTAACCTGTGCGATACGCTTCCTCAAGATCTGCAGCAGAGGTACGCCGCACGATTTCAACCACGTTGGCCGGCACGCCGATGACCAGATCTCCCGCACGCAACATCACCACCTGCGTCACTGCCGTGGTCAAAGGCAGCACCATGCGGAAGGCAGCACCCTTGCCCGATGCGGTCGAGGTTTCAATCCGGCCACCCAGGGCATTGATTTCCGAACGCACGACGTCCATACCGATGCCGCGTCCTGCCAGGCCTGTCACCTCGGATGCCGTGGAAAAGCCTGGCATGAAGATCAGGTTGGCGGTCTCGACATCACTGATGTCCGCGTCGACCTGCACGAGCCCTTGGGCCAGAGCCTTTGCACGGATGCCCTGCAGATCCAGACCGGCACCATCGTCCCGGAATTCCACCGATACGTCGTTGCCTTCATGGCGCAAATCCACGGTGATGGTGCCCGATGCGGGCTTGCCCGCAGCGACACGGACCTCGGACGCTTCAATGCCGTGCGCCACGCAATTGCGCAGCAAATGCTCGAAGGCGGGTGTCATGCGATCGAGCACGCCACGGTCCATTTCAATAGACCCCCCCGTGATGTCGAGTTTGATCTGCTTGCCGGTTTCCTTGGATGCCTGGCGTACCACCGCATACAAACGCTCGGCGATGCCCTCGAACTCCACCATGCGTGTGCGCAAAAGATCGCGTTGCAACTCACGCGCCTGGCGGCCCTGAGCGATCAGGTCGTCCTCGGCGCCTTCCATGGCGCGCTGCAGGTTGCGTTGCACGGTCGCGACGTCGTTCACCGACTCGGCCATCATGCGCGTGAGTTCCTGTACCCGCGTGAAACGGTCGAACTCCAGCGGGTCAAACCCGGCGGCGGAATCCTTCGAGAGCGCCAGTCGCGACTGCATCTGCGACTCGGACTGCACCTCGATGTCACGCAGCTGCTGACGCAGGCGGTCCAGGTTGCCCGAAAGATCCGCCAGTGAACTGCGGAACTGGCCCAGACGCGCATCCAGACGCGAGCGGCTGATCATGACCTCGCCCGCCTGATTCACCAGGCGGTCCAGCAATTGCGCACGCACACGCACCGACTGGTTGGCGGCCACGCGCACAGGGGCCAGTTGCGAGGGACCTGGCAGCCTTACCGAGGGCTTTGGAGGTGGCATAGCTGCCAAGATGGCACCTGAACCATTCGCAGTGGTACCCAGATCGCTCGGAACCGCAGGGGAAGAGCCTTCGGCGCCAGCTGCCCCATGTGCACCGACGACGCGCAGGAACTCGAGGTTCGCCTGCAATCCATCAAAACTCGCAAGCAACGGTTCAATCTGGTCTGTCGTGACAGACTCCATGTCCAGCTGTTCGATGGCCGATTCGAGTCGGTGAGACATCTCTCCCAGGCGCATGGCACCGGCAAGGCGGGAACTGCCCTTGAGGGTGTGCAAGGCCCGCAGTACCTCGTTGCGCGCACCGCGATTGTCCGGACGGGATGCCCACTGTCGCAATGCGCCACCCAGTTGGGGCAACAAGTCCGCGGCTTCTTCTTCAAAGATGGGGAACAGATCGGGATCAATGACGTCAATGGCGTCAATGTCATCATCCACATCCGGCCGTTCGGAGACGGCATGGGTTATTGCATCGTCGATGGGCTGGTCATGGTCACTTCCCACCACGGAGAGCGCCGGAGCCACATACCCAGCAGCGACCACTTCCGCCGCCTTCGCAATCGGCACCTCCGGTGCAGCGAAGTCAGGACCAACGCTGGCCACTGGTGCGCCCTCCTCCGGGGGAGCGATGTCATCGAACTCCTCTTCCAGAGGTGGCAGGGTATTGGCCACCTCGGTTTCGAGGATCTGGCGCAGCTGCTGCAATACTGCTTCGTTCGGCTCTTTGAGGAATCCTGCCGCAAACTGGTGCAGAAGACGGCGAATATCGTCCGCGGCGGCCATGAACGCTTCGGCCTGTTCGACGGTGCCACCAGACTGCAGCTGAACATGCTGCAACGCGTGCTCGACCACCCTGGCCAGATCCGACAGCGCCGAGAATCCCACGGTCGACGAACTGCCAGCGAGCGAATGTGCCAGAGCCACGGCCATGTCCGGCAAAGGCTCATGCAGCTCGAGCGCCCACTCTTGCATACAGGTGACCAGTCGCCGCGACCACTCGTCAGCTTCATTGAGGTACACGTTGTACAGGGGGATGCCGATTCGCAAGGTCTCGATCACCTTGACCGCATCATCTGTCGGCGTATCTTCCTCGGGCGCCGAGACGGGCACCACGCCAGGCGCAAGCCCAGCCTCTGGAAAAACACCCTCCACACCCGTACCAGCGAGGCCAGCATCCTGTGCAGCGTCCGCCAGGAACTCCGGCACATCGTCGGAGAACAACGAAGATGCGCCCCCATCGTCCGGACTGACAACGTTGGCCGACAGATCGCCGGAGGCGGCATCCATGGCCACAACTGAGGCTGGCACCCCATCGGGCAACGCCAAGTCCAGAGGGATGGACGCACTCACCACCTCCGCCGTGGCCCGCGTTTCGTTCAGGGCCTCGGAGAATACGGAGAAATCGAGGTCTTCCGTCACGGTCGCCGCAGAAGCATCCATCACTGGAACTTCTACAGCCAATTCAGCCTCCCTCTCCGCTTCGGCGCGATCCGCCATCCATGGCTCAGGCACAGTGGCGACGGCAAGCTCTGCCTCCACAGAGTCCACGCCGGCCTGCGGTTCGGGCAGAACGGCTGTCGCGGCAGCGTCTGTATCGACTGGCGCCACGGCCGCCCCCCCCGCCATGAGCGGCAGCAAAGTACCGTCAAGACGCATGGCATCGGCGGAACTGCGGAATGGTTCAACCCCCCAGACCAACGCAGATCCTGCGGAGATATCATCGGCCCAGCGGCCAAAGGCCTGCAAGCCATCCGACGACAACTGCAGCAAATTGGGCTGCATGGGTTTTTGCTCGGCCAGCCAGGCGTTCAGCAATTGCTCCATGGACCAGGCAGCCTCGCCGAAATCATGGAGCCCCACCATGCGCGAGCTGCCCTTGAGGGTATGAAACGCACGACGCAAGGTGGTTTGCTCGCTCAGATTGGCTGGCTCTTCAGTCAGCACCTCAATGGCTGCCAGACCTGTAGCCACCACCTCACGGGCTTCCTCCAGGAACACGTCCAGCAACTCATCGTCCAACCCAGGCTCAGGCGTGGTAGCTGGTGCAGGGGTGGCGACGGAGGGAGGGGCGGATGCAGCAGAAGGAAGAACCTCCGGCAACGGGAGATCAAAGAAAATATCTGCTGACAGCACTTCCGTCGCCGCCTCGGGATGGGGAACGGCATCAGGTATCCGGGCCAATGCCGCTGCTACCGCAGTCTGCTCCTGCGCAGGGAAACGTGGTACCACCTCCGGCAGAGTCGGAGCCGCACGCTCCTCCATCCTGGCCGGTGCATCTGCAACGTCATCGGTGGCACGGGCGCGGGTTTTTCCGACCAGGATACGCAACTCCCCGAGCTCTTCGTCGTAGACAAAGAGCTTGCGCGCCATGGTGCGCTGGTAGCTCAGCATGTCAATCAGAAATCCGAGCGCTCCCAGGCTGTTGCCCAGCTTTTCAAACGCTGACTGTTGATCCTCTTCAGGAATTCCATGGATGAGCAGGTGCTCCACAGTGTCACGCATGCGCACCACCGCCAGTGATGCCTGCTCCAGTCCCAGAACGGACAAGACGCCACGCATCTGCGCCAGGTGACCCGGCACTGCCGCCAACACCGCCGTATCCTGGGAATTCCGGAAAAACTGGTCCAGCGCTTTCTCGGCTTCCCCCAGTGTGGAACGCAATTCATCTACCACACTGCCCATGGTCTGGTTGTCGCTGACCCGGCGGTACAGCTCTTCCATCCAGAGTTCAAGCGGCTCTGGCTCCGCGCCCGCGACCACAGCGTCCAGCCGCTGCGCCAGGCGCGCTGCACGCGACGCCATCAGCCCGTCATCCGCATCCAGCTCCTCGAACGCGGCCTGCAGGTAAAGCACTGACGTTGCCACCTCCATCGCCAGCGCTGGTGACGGAGGTTCCCCCGAGCGGGTTGTGGACTCCAGGGCCCGCGTCAGGCCCGCGGCGAGACTTTCGCTTCCCGGATGCAGCTTGCGCAGCGAATCGCAAACCAGACTGAACTGATCCGCTGCTGGCTTGAGCTTGTTGCGGTCTCCGCCCGCCAGCGCGGACCAGGTTTCGGTGGCAGATGCGATGCGCTTGCGCGCCTGCGCCAGCAAGGCCGGATCAAACCGGCCAAAACGCGCGATTTCATAATCCACCGGCTTGAATCGCTCCAAACCAAAGGATTTTCTGACTGCTTCGAGAGCCGGCGCTTTATCCGCCTCACCGCCCGCGAGATTCACCTGTGAACAGAAAAAAAGCAGATCCTGAACCAAGCGATCGGCGATGGAATCGTCGCCCTTCGCCAGGGTGTCGTATTGCATCAGCACGCGCGACGCCACCCGCTTCACGTAGACATCGGGCGCCAGCAGTCCCCTGCCAAGTGCTTCGAAGAAACCGGCACAGATCTTCCAGAACGCCCGCGACTGGCGGTCGGACTGGGCCGCAACAAAACCCAGGCAGATTTCGCGCATGCTCGTCGCGGCCGACTTATCGCCCGATTTGACGATTTTCAATACTGCAGAATCAAGGCGCGCCCGTGCCTCGGGGCCGTATGGCAACGGCGTGGCCGCCACGGAATCTTCCGGCTCACGGAAACGACGCTCCGCCGGCCACAGATCTGCAGGGTGCGCACGCTCGACCCCTGCCAGCGCCTGGGCGTCTCGGTACTGAGGAAAAAGAGCGACCGCAGAAACAGCCTTGCCTCCCAGCACGTTTTCGAGATATTCGATGAGTGCGAAGCTGGCACGCTCGATCACCGCAGCGGCATCATCCGTGCATTGCTCAGGGCGTTGCACAAACTTTTGTACGGCCGACTCCATCGCTCGCAAAACCAGGGCCGGCGAACCCATGCCCACCATTTCAAGCGCTCCGCTGGCCTGATGGAGCTGCTGGCGCGCAATACGCAAGGCTCCGGCATCCAACGAGGCCAGATCGGACTCTCGCGCCAGCTCTGCGTCCCGCACAAAACGGCGCATTGCCTTGACAGCACCATCCAGTGATTTGCGCAATTCGTCCAGCACCCATGCCAGAGGCCCCAGATCCTGATCGCCCTGGATTTCATCCGCGGCCGGTGCATTGTTGACATCAATAGATGGCATGAATTCGTCCCCGGCTGCAGTGAGCCGCTGGTTGATGACTGCTTGATGGTTGCGTCAGGCGATCTTGAAACGTGCCACCGACTGGCGCAACTCTTCAGCCATGTGCGAGAGCTCGCGCACCTGTTGTGCTGTGGTGCGTGTGCCCTCGCCTGTCTGCTCGGTCACCGCAAAAATGTGCTGGATGTTGTCTGCCACTTCATTGGCCAGAACAGCTTCCCGGGACGTAGACGACGAAATCAGCTCGATCAGCTCCGCCAGGCGGCGCGACACACGGTCAATTTCAGTCAGTGCGGTACCTGCACTGTCAGACAGGCGAGCCCCTTCCACCACACCCTGCGTGGAACGCTCCATGGCGGCCACCGCATCCTGGGTATCGGTCTGGATGGCTTTCACCAGGGCCGAAATCTGCCGCGTTGCATCGGCGGAGCGTTCAGCCAGTCGTTGCACTTCTTCGGCAACCACCGAGAAGCCTCGGCCGGCATCACCCGCAGATGCGGCCTGGATGGCAGCGTTCAGGGCCAGCACGTTCGTCTGCTCCGTAATGTCAGAGATCAGCTCGGTGATTTCACCGATCTCCTGCGACGACTCACCAAGACGCTTGATCCGCTTGGACGTATCCTGGATCTGGTCACGAATCGAGTTCATACCACCGATGGCGTTCTGCACAGCCTGCAAACCCGAGTCAGCCGCCTGCAGCGACTGACGCGCCACCGTAGCGGACTCTTGCGCCTGGGTGGACACTTCGTTGATTCGGGTCGCCATATCCAGAACGGACCGGCCGGTTTCACGAATTTCGCGCAATTGCTCGGTGGAAGCAGCCAGCAGCTCCGTGGACGTGCTGTCCACCTGGGCCGTCGTCTGCGCCACCCGGGTTGCCGTGTTCTGCACGCTGCCCACCAGCTGACGCAACTCTTCCACCGTGTAGTTCACAGAGTCAGCGATAGCGCCGGTGATGTCTTCGGTCACCGTGGCTTCCTGCGTCAGATCACCTTCCGCAACGGATTGCAGTTCGTTCATCAAACGCAAAATGGCGGCCTGGTTGGCGTCGTTGACGCGCTTGGCCTCCTGCTCCTGGCGTTTGGCATCCTTTTGCTGTACTTCAGCGGCCACCTGGCGACCCCGGCTGTCCAGCAGTTGAACACGGGAAATTCCGATACCACAAAGCAGCACGAACAAACCCGCCAATGCCAGGGCAGCAAACTGCCCGGCGCCCAGGCCCGTCTGCGAAGACAGCTTGTCCTGCAAGCCTTCCAACTGGCGACGCAGCGGCTCGCTATCGGCAATGATCGACGACTGGGCCTCCCGGGCAGAAACCAGACCTTGCAGATTGCCCAGAATGGCACTGGCTTGCGTACGGGTCTCTTCGTAGAGCTTGATCAGGGCTTCGAGCTGTTCGCGTGTCTGCGCATCCTTGGTTGCGGCCAGCCGCAACTCCGGGCTTCCATTGAGCAGCCCTTGGGCAATTTCCTTGAAAGAATTCAAGTCCTTGCCCAGCAGGAACACGGCCTCGGGGCTTACGCCTTCCATGGTCTGGAATTCGTTGGCCGACTTGCCAATACGCTGGGTCAACATCACCAATTGACCGGCGGCGGAAATCTCGGCCGCCGGAGCGTTTTGCTGCAGCTTGAGAGACGACACGGTTTCTGCGATTTCCAGCAGGTCCGACGACTGGCGATTGATGGTGCGCAGTGCGTCGCCCACCTGCATCAGGATTTTCTGCTGCCCCATCACCATGCTGGCGTTGCGTTCCGCGCGCTCCATGAGCGGGGTCACGGCATCCAGATCCGGTCGGAGCTGTTCGCCCAGGGACTGCACGCCCAGCGCACTGTCGCCAGTGCCCAGTGCGCGCACATTGCGGGCCAGGACACCAGAGCTTTCCACCACGTCCGGGAAGGCCTGCGGACTCCCCACCAGCGCCTGCGAAACAGATTTGGCAAGCCGCTGGGACTGCATCAGCGACTGACCGGTAGCAGCCAGCTGCTGGGCAGAACGATCTGCCTGCCGCAGCACCCAGCCCGCAATCAGTGCCAGCGCCACAACGCCAATGGCCAACAATGCCAGCAAACGCCGCTGGTGGCCAACCGCCGTGGAACGGCCCAGCAGCGGCAAGGAAATGAGGTCTTCGTCCGTTTCGTTCGCCGATGGCTCCAGCGACTCGCCACCTGGATCACCCTGCACACTGTTCATGGCATCGGTCTGGTAAGACTCCCGCACCGCGCTGGTCTCGACAACTCCCGCCTCCAAGGCATTGTGCCTGCCGTCCACCATGCCGGCACCCAGCGCCTTGTCCGACTCCTCGGGCTTGCGATTGAACAGTTTTCCAAATTGATTCACGACGGACATGGTGCAGCCTTACAGAAAAACTCAAGCACTGATACTCAGGAAAGCAGGATTTTGGGACAGCATCTGAAGATTGATCTCCTGCCAGCGGGTCCCATTCGAATCCACATAGATGGTGCCAAAAAAGGCGGGAGCGTCGTGGGCCGGAGGTTCCGACGAGACAAAGGCATCCGTGCCCCGCAACCCGGCAAGCCGATCCACCAAGAGGGCCGCATTGACTTCCAGTGCTGCATTGAAAGCAAGCAGACTGGCCTCCGACAGGGCCTGTTCATTGCGCGCGACGGTCGATCCCAGCAGCCCCGCCAGATCCACCACCCCCACAAGACCACCCCGCAGATTGGCTACGCCCAGAAACCATTTCTGGGTGTAAGGAACACGCTGAACCGCGATCCAGGGAAAAATTTCACCCGATTGACCCAGCGGCAACAGATAAGCCTGCCCGGCAGCCTCGACCGCCAGCCAGGAGGAAACAGATACTCCCTCACCCTTTGCCGCCTGAAGACGGCTGGCGAGACGGGTCTGGAGTTCTCGCAGTGCTTCGCGATTGGCCATGAACGCGAACCGCCTCAGTTCAGCGCATCGATCTTGGCCTGCAGCTCGGCTGGATCTACCGGTTTCGTGATGTAGCCGCGTGCGCCCTGGCGCATTCCCCAGACACGATCTGTTTCCTGGTTTTTGCTGGTGCACATGATGATGGGCACATCCGCATAGAGGGGATCACGCGTAATGGCACGGGTCAGCTGGAAACCATTTTGCCCCGGCATCACCACGTCCATCAAAATCAAATCGGGCTTTTCTTCCGCCAATCGGCGAAACGCCTCTTCGGCATTTTCAGCGGTACGCACTTGCATGCCTTTTTTCTGCAGCAAGTCGGTCAGAAACATTAACTCGGTCTTCGAGTCGTCAACGACCAGAACTTTCTGAATAGGCATTACATGGCTCCTTGTTGGGAATTGCCAAATTGCTGCACGGCCTGCAACAACTGGTCTTTGGTAAAGGGTTTGGTGAGATATTCCTGGCAACCGACCATGCGGCCGCGCGCTTTGTCAAACACGCCATCCTTGGAGGACAACATGACCACAGGAGTATCTGCAAAACGCGCATTGCGCTTGATGATGGCGCATGTCTGATATCCATCAAGCTTGGGCATCAGAATGTCGCAGAAAATGAGTTGCGGCTGGTAGTCATTCACCTTGGCCAAGGCATCGAACCCATCGTCTGCCAGCAGAACCTCGTGCCCTCCCTGCTTGAGAAAAATCTCGGCACTTCGGCGAATGGTATTGCTGTCATCCACCACGAGCACTTTGAAAGTTGCGCCTGCTGTAGTCAATTGTCACTGCTCCCGATGGAGAAAACAAACAACGCCACAGCAGATGGCGCTGAAGCGTCTCAAATTTGAACCAACTCGAAATCTTCTTTGCGGGCACCACACTCGGGACAAGTCCAATTCATGGGAACCTGGTCCCACGGCGTGTTGGGCGCAATGCCGTGCTCGGGTGAACCTTGCGCCTCGTCATATATCCAACCGCAGATCAGACACATCCAAGTTTTAAAGTCAGTCACAGCTTACTGGGCCTTCACATAGAATGCAACGATTGTATCTAGTCATCACAC
>JANJSZ010000087.1 GCA_024711405.1 Acidovorax sp. | reverse complement strand
TGGGCACCTCGCTGCTGGTGCTGGCGGCGGGGCTGTCGGTGATCTTTTTTGCCGGCCTGTCGTGGAAGCTGGTGCTGCCCCCGGTGTTGCTGGGCGCCGTGGGCATCGTGCTGCTGGTCTCCCTGGAGCCCCAGTTGTGCGCAGAAGGCGTGCGCTGGTCGGTCCTGCACGACTACCAGCAGCAGCGCATCTGCACTTTGCTCGATCCCTCACGGGATCCGCTGGGCAAGGGATTCCACATCATCCAGGGCATGATTGCGATTGGCTCGGGCGGCATCTTTGGCAAGGGCTTCATGGCGGGCACGCAGACCCACCTCGAGTTCATTCCCGAGCGCACCACCGACTTCATCTTCGCCGCCTTTTCCGAAGAGTTCGGTCTGGCCGGCAACCTGTTCCTGATCGTGTGCTTCTTGCTGCTGGTGTGGCGCGGGCTGGCCATTGCGGTGGGCGCAACGACCCTGTTCGGACGGCTCATGGCAGGGGCGGTGTCGATGATCTTCTTCACCTATGCCTTTGTGAACATGGGCATGGTCAGTGGCATCCTGCCCGTGGTGGGCGTGCCGCTGCCGTTCATCAGCTACGGCGGAACGGCCATGGTCACGCTGGGGCTGGCGCTGGGCATCCTGATGTCGGTCGCCCGGGCCCAACGCATCGATCCCAAGGACGCCCGGCCCGCGCTGTGAGGAGGCGGTCCGGCTGCCCATTGCACTGCAGGGGGTTTTGCGGGTACAACCCGGTTGCCAACCGTGCTTTGGCATTAATCTGGAGGTGCTTCCCATGGCGTCAAGGTTTGAGCTGAAAAAATCCAAGAACGACAAGTTCGTCTTCAATCTGCTGGCGGATAACGGCAAGGTCATTTTGACCAGCGAACTCTACGACTCCAAGGCCAGCGCGCTCAATGGCATCGAATCCGTCAAGAAGAATGCTCCCGACGATGGCCGCTTCGGGCGGCTGAGCGCCAAGGATGGATCGCCCTATTTCACGCTCAAGGCGGGCAATGGCCAGGTCATCGGGCAGAGCCAGATGTTTTCCGGCGAAAAGGCCCGCGATGACGGCATCGAATCGGTCAAGAGCAACGCCCCCGGGGCGATGACAGACGACCAGACGGTGTAATTGCCCGGCAGCGGTGGGGCGCGTACCGCGTGGGTTGCGCCCCTGCCCCGCGAAGGGCATGGCGGCGCGCCTAAAATGCCCGCATGTCCTCACGCTCCCCCTCTGCCGCGCCACAGCGCGAGTCCACCCAGCAGCGCATTGATGTTGCCCGCCAGTTGCTCCTGACGCCTTTTGGCCTCGACGAAAGCCATCTGGCGCGTGCGCTGGCGGAAATTCGCACCCACCAGGTGGACGATGCCGACCTGTATTTTCAGTACACCCGCAGCGAAGGCTGGAGTCTGGAAGAGGGCATTGTCAAGACGGGTTCGTTTTCCATCGACCAGGGCGTGGGGGTGCGCGCCGTCAGCGGCGAGAAGACGGCGTTTGCCTATTCCGACGACATTTCCGAGCCCTCGCTGCTCGATGCCGCCCGCACTGTGCGGTCTATTTCGGCTGCAGCCAAAACGGGACGTTCGCGAGTTGCTTCCAAAAAAATAGCAAGCGGGCGCAGTCTGTATCCCGGTGTGGATCCCATCTCGACACTGGACAGCACGGCCAAGGTGGCCCTGCTCGGGCAGGTGGAGCAGCGTGCCCGTGCCAAGGACCCGCGCGTGGCCCAGGTCATGGCCGGCCTGGCCAGCGAATACGACGTGGTGCTGGTGGCCCGCGCGGACGGCACGCTGGCCGCCGATGTGCGGCCGCTGGTGCGGCTGTCGGTCACCGTGATTGCCGAGCAGAACGGTCGCCGCGAAATGGGTTCGGCCGGCGGTGGTGGACGCTTTGGCCTGGCGTACTTTGACGATGCCCAGATCGCCAGATATGTGGACGAGGCGGTGAACGCCGCCCTGGTCAATCTGGAGTCGCGCCCCGCGCCTGCGGGCGAGATGACGGTGGTCCTGGGCTCCGGCTGGCCCGGCATCCTGCTGCACGAGGCCATCGGCCATGGTCTGGAGGGCGACTTCAACCGCAAGGGTTCCAGCGCCTTCAGTGGCCGCATCGGCCAGCGCGTGGCGGCCAAGGGTGTCACCGTGCTCGATGACGGCACCATCGCCGACCGGCGCGGTTCGCTCAATGTGGACGACGAGGGCAACACCAGCCAGCGCAATGTGCTGATCGAGGACGGCATCCTCAAGGGCTACATCCAGGATTCGCTCAACGCCCGCCTCATGGGCGTGGCGCCCACGGGCAATGGTCGGCGCGAGAGCTATGCGCACATCCCCATGCCGCGCATGACCAACACCTACATGCTGGGCGGCGACAAGGATCCGCAAGAGATCGTTGCCAGCATCAAGAAGGGCCTGTATGCCACCAACTTTGGCGGTGGGCAGGTGGACATCACCTCGGGCAAGTTCGTGTTCAGCGCCAGCGAGGCCTACTGGGTGGAAAACGGCAAGGTCCTCTACCCGGTCAAGGGGGCGACCATCGTGGGCAGCGGCCCCGAATGCCTCAAGCATGTCAGCATGATCGGCAACGACATGCAGCTCGACAGCGGCGTGGGCACCTGCGGCAAGGAAGGCCAGAGCGTGCCGGTGGGCGTGGGCCAGCCCACCCTGCGAATCGACGGGTTGACGGTGGGCGGAACCGCCTGATGCTGAACTGACCACTCCCCGGCTGCGGCTTGCGCGCATGGTGGCGCTGAGTGGATCGCACAGGGGGGCGACAGCCCGCAAGCGGCGGAGCACAATGGCGCGCATGCCTGCGCCACTTTCCCGTTTGCAGCACTCCTTCCAGTCGTTCGGTGACATCAGCCGCTTCCTGCGCGAAGGCGTGGCGGACGAGGACTCCCTCCAGCTGCGGGACAGCCTGGGTGCGCTGTCGGTGCAGATCGACGAAACCACCCGCCTGCGCCGCACCGGAGCCGACGCCATGGCCATCACCCGCCGCGTGGGGGGGCTGGCCCAGTGCGCCAGGGAACACCAGCTTTTTCTCACAGGGCTGGGTTCCGCCTGGCACGCGTTGTACGAGTTCGGTGCCTACCAGCGGGCGCTGCGGGAGCTGCGTGACGCCATCGCCGCTTGGCAGCAGGCGCTGGAGCGCCACAGCACGCAGGAAGGTGCCAGTTTTCGGCAATTTGAACTGCTGGCCTGGCGTACGCTGGGCGACGCATTGCTGCTCATCGACATGTACGAGCACGACAATGGCCCGCCAAGTGATTTGTCCGGCGTGTTGCCACAGCGCCCGTCGCGCTGGCAGGGCCTGCGGGCGTGGTTTCGGCGCCTGCGGCGATAGGGGGCTTCTGCCGCCACCCTGGCTGATCGCGCGATAGTTGCCGCCACGCCACAATGCACCGGGCTTGCTGCGGTGCGGCAAACACTGTGCTACATTGATCTCCATGCAAGTTCGCAGCGCTTTTTATTTTTGGTTTTGGATCTCAGTCCCCGGCGGATGAGAGGACAGCGCGCAAGCCCACACAACCTCCCCATACCAACCGCCGACGCTGAAGAGCCCGGCGGTTTTTGTTTTTCTGACATTTCACTCCATGAGGAAGCAACCATGACGGCCCACACCACCCCTGCCAGCGATGCCTGGTACCGCAGCGTCGAGAAAACCAGCCAGACCGACGACGAACGTATCAAGGACATCACCGTGTTGCCACCTCCCGAACACCTGATCCGCTTTTTTCCCATCAGCGGAACGCCGGTGGAAACGCTGATCACCCAGACCCGCAAGAACATCCACCGCATCATGGCCGGCAAGGACGACCGCCTGCTGGTGGTGATCGGCCCCTGTTCCATCCATGACCCGGCTGCCGCGCTGGAATACGCCCGCCGCCTTGCCGCGGTACGGGCCCAGTACGCCGACACGCTGGAGATCGTGATGCGTGTGTATTTCGAGAAACCCCGCACCACGGTGGGCTGGAAGGGCCTGATCAACGACCCCTACCTGGATGAAAGCTACCGCATCGACGAAGGGCTGCGCATCGCGCGCCAGCTGCTGATCGAGATCAACCGCCTGGGCATCCCGGCGGGCAGCGAATTTCTGGATGTGATCTCGCCCCAGTACATCGGCGATCTCATCAGCTGGGGCGCCATCGGGGCGCGCACCACTGAGAGCCAAGTGCACCGCGAACTGGCCTCGGGGCTGTCGGCGCCCATCGGGTTCAAGAACGGTACGGACGGCAACATCCGCATCGCCACCGATGCCATTCAGTCCGCCAGCCGGGGCCACCATTTCCTGTCGGTGCACAAGAACGGCCAGGTTGCCATCGTGAACACCAAGGGCAACAAGGACTGCCACGTCATCCTGCGCGGCGGCAAGGCGCCCAACTACGATGCCGCCAGCGTCGCCGCTGCCTGCAAGGACCTGGAAGCCGCCCACTTGCCTGCCACCCTGATGGTCGATTGCAGCCACGCCAACAGCAGCAAACAGCATGAAAAGCAGCTGGACGTGGCGCGGGACATTGCTGCCCAGATCGCGGGCGGCTCGCGCAGTGTGTTCGGCCTGATGATCGAGAGCCATCTGCACGCCGGCGCCCAGAAGTTTTCGCCCGGCAAGGACCAGCCCGGCGCGCTGGAGTATGGCAAGAGCATCACCGATGCCTGCCTGGGCTGGGACGACTCGCTGCAGTCGCTGGCGGAGCTCTCGGCCGCCGTGGTGGCCCGCCGCGCCCGCTGATCCCGCAGCGGCGGTGTAAGCTCAAACCTCCGGGGTGCGCGCCAGGCGTGCGGCCCCGGCCCTTGCATCCACCTTGCGCCAGAAAGGCAACCCATCATGCACAGTGAAGTGTCGGTCCAACTGACTGGAAACCAGGAATTCCGTTTTGATCTGCAGGGCCAGGAGCCGCTGGCAAACGAAGCCGCGCGCCGCTGGCTCGACGATCAGTTCACAGCCCTCGATTGCGAACCCCTGCGCGCCAGCGGCAAGGTATTGCTGGCCGACAAGGTGCTGACCGTGGCGCGGGCTGCGGGCGCCTCGTTGTTCAACGATCCCGTCTGGTCGCGCGACTTTGCCCGTGCCGCCAGTGCCGCGCTGGCCAAACCCGTGGTGCGGGTGGACGTGCCGGGCATGGCGGTGTCTTACTGAGTATCCGGTAAAAATGGCTGATGGCGCTTATGGTTAAAGCGTTATAAGCTATTGTTTTGATAGTGATCGCAGCAGCCGTTCGTGCACCCCACCAAAGCCGCCGTTGCTCATGCAGACGATGTGATCCCCCGGCTGCGCCGCCTGCAGGACCTGGCTGACCAGGGTGCCGATGTCTGCTGCGGTTTGCGCGCGCTGGCCGGGGCCCACACCCAGTGGTGCCAGGGCCTGCGTCGCATCCCAGTCCAGCCCGGCCGTGTGGCAAAAGACCAGGTTGGCCGGCTCCAGTGCCCAGGGCAGCTGGCTTTTCATGGCGCCCAGTTTCATGGTGTTGCTGCGCGGCTCGAACACGGCCAGGATGCGGGCATCGGGCCCCAGGCTGCGGCGCAGGCCATCGAGCGTGGTGCGCAGTGCCGTGGGGTGGTGCGCGAAATCGTCGTACACGGCGATGCCGCCCACGGTGCCGCGCAGTTCCATGCGGCGTTTGACATTCTGAAAATCGGCCAGCGCCTGTGCGGCCTGCTGCACCGGCACGCCCACATGGTGGGCCGCTGCGATGGCCGCCAGCGCATTGAGCTGGTTGTGCACGCCCGTCAGACCCCATTGCACCCGCGCCACGGCCGCGCCCTGGTGCAGCACATCAAAGGCCTGCGGATCGCCCTGCGCAGAAAAATCGCTCACGGCGGCGCCGAAGCTGCTCACCGTGCTCCAGCAGCCAGCGTGCAGCACGCGGGTCAGGCTTTCTTCCAGTCCGTTGACGACCACGCGGCCCGACGGCGGCACGGTGCGCACCAGGTGGTGGAACTGGCGCTCGATGGCGGCCAGGTCGTCAAAAATGTCGGCATGGTCGAACTCCAGGTTGTTCAGCACCGCCGTACGGGGGCGGTAGTGCACGAACTTGCTGCGCTTGTCGAAAAAGGCCGTGTCGTATTCGTCGGCCTCGATGACGAACAGCGGGCTGCGGCCCTGCGGTGCGTCGCCTGCGTGGGGCCGCTGCGTGGCACCCAGGCGTGCGGAAACCCCGAAGTTCAGCGGTACGCCGCCAATCAGAAATCCCGGCTGTTGCCCGGCACGCTCCAGGATCCACGCCAGCATCGACGTGGTGGTGGTCTTGCCGTGGGTTCCGGCAACGGCCAGCACATGCCGGCCTTGCAGGACCTGCTCGGCCAGCCACTGCGGGCCGCTGGTGTAGGGCAGGCCGGCGTCCAGGATGGCTTCCATAAGGGGGAATTTCGGGCTGCCGTCGGCCAGCCGGGCGCGGCTGACCACATTGCCCACCACGAACACATCGGGTTGCAGCGCCAGCTGGTCCGCGCCAAATCCTTCGATCAGTTCGATGCCAAGGGCCCGCAACTGGTCGCTCATGGGCGGGTAAACGCCGGCATCGCACCCGGTGACGTTGTGGCCGGCTTCGCGCGCCAGCGCCGCCAGGCCACCCATGAATGTTCCGCAGATTCCCAGTATGTGTATGTGCATGGGCGCAGATTCTAAGGTTCAAGCAAGAAATGGCCTGCAGCGCTTTAATGGTGTGTGCGAGAAGCTATGAAAAACATAGTGTCTGCCGAGGTGTCAGTGGGGCAATGACCGTCACTGCGGCGGGCCATGGGGCGCGCAGTGGCGGTCTGCCATGGGTTGGCGCCACAATAGCGCTTCCAACGCCATCCAACGCCGCCATGCCAACACCTTTGAGCGCCGAAATCGCCAGCACCACTGCCCGGCTGGTCGTGGAAGAAGGGCTGGAATGGGGGCCTGCCAAGCGCCGCGCCGTGCGCGAGCTCGGCCTGCCGGCTCGCACCCCCCTGCCCGACAATGACCAGGTGGAAGCAGCCGTGCGCGAATACATTGCCCTGTTCTGCGCCGATACCCAACCCCAGGAATTGCGCGCTCTGCGCCAGCTGGCCCTGGTCTGGATGGAGCGCATGGCCACCTTCCGACCCCACCTGGGCGGGGCGGTATGGCGTGGCACGGCCACCCGGCTGTCGGATATTTATTTGCAGTTGTTTTGTGATGACTCCAAATCTGCCGAGATCGCGTTGATAGACCACCAGGTGGACTATGAACCGCGCACCGTCACAGGCTTCCATGGCGAATCTGTCGAGGCCCTGAGCGTGGGCAGCATGTGCCCTGAGCTGGGTGAAATGATTGGCGTGCATCTGTTGATCTACGATCTCGACGATTTGCGCGGGGCGTTACGCCCTGATGCCAAGGGGCGACCGCCGCGGGGTGACATCACCGCTGTGCGGCGCCTCCTCCAGGAAAATATTCCATGACTGCACCCATTCCCGAGTTTTCTCCTGCTGGCGGGCCAGCCCATGGCGCCGCGCCCATGAACCGGCGCCGGGCGCTGTATGCCGGCGTGGCTGCAGCCGCTGCCGTTGGCGGTGCGGGCCTGGCATGGTGGCGCCTGCAGCCCCACACCATGCAGGCGGGCGCCGAGCAGATGCTGTGGACGCAGGCATTCGATACGCCCGAGGGCACGCGCCTGGCCATGCAAGCGTTTGCTGGCAAGCCGCTGCTGCTCAATTTCTGGGCGACCTGGTGCCCTCCTTGCGTGGACGAATTGCCCATGCTCAATGCCTTTCACCGCAACAACAAGGAAAAAGGCTGGCAAGTGGTGGGATTGGCGATTGATCAGCCGTCTTCGGTGCGGAAATTCCTGGCCCGCCTGCCCCTCGATTTTCCGGTGGGGTTGGCGGGGCTGGGCGGTTCGGAGCTCGGGCGCTCCCTGGGAAATCTCACAGGCGGGCTGCCTTTTACGGTGGTTTTCAGCGCGGAAGGGAGGGTGTTGCATCGTAAAATGGGGCAGGTCACCCCGCAGGATCTGCAAACATGGGCGGCCATGGGCTGAACATGGTGCAGCGCAGGAGCATGGTCGGATTGACGGTGGTCCAGAGGCAATGCCCTGCTGTCAGCGGTGAAAAATGTGCTCTGAAGACGGAAATAGGCTGAAATTGGAGTAAATTCGCGCCTTATTCAGTTTTATGGCCGTTGGAGCTCCCATGGATTTGCGAAAACTCAAAACCCTGATCGACCTGGTATCCGAGTCGAATGTGTCTGAACTCGAGATCACCGAAGCCGAAGGCAAGGTCCGTATCGTCAAGAGTGGCGGCGCCGTGGTGCAGCAATATGTTCCAGCCCCCATGCCCGCTCCGGCTGCTGCGACTGCAGCAGCTCCGGTGGCCGTGGCGGAGTTGCCCGCCCCGGTGGCTGCAGCCCCCGCTGGCCATGTGGTGAAGTCTCCCATGGTGGGTACGTTCTACCGTTCGTCGAGCCCGGGCGCCAAGGCCTTCGTCGAAGTGGGCAGCCAGGTCAAGGAAGGCGAGACGGTCTGCATCATCGAGGCGATGAAGATCCTTAACGAGATCGAGGCCGACAAGTCCGGCACCGTGACCAAGATACTGGGCGAGAACGGCCAGGCCGTCGAATACGGGCAGCCCCTGTTCGTGATCGAGTAAGGCGCTCATGTTCAAGAAGATCCTTGTTGCGAATCGCGGCGTTCTTGCCGTAGGCAAGGCGAAGCAAATTGCACTGGCACACGCCAGCGTGCAGGCGATGAGCCGCGAGATAACCCATGTTTAAAAAGATTCTGGTCGCCAATCGCGGCGTTCTTGCCGTAGGCAAGGCGAAGCAAATTGCACTGGCACGCGCCAGCGTGCGGGCGATGAGCCGCGAGACAGCCTATGTTTAAAAAGATTCTGGTCGCCAATCGCGGCGAAATCGCCCTTCGGATCCAGCGTGCCTGCCAGGAACTGGGCGTGAAAGCCGTCATGGTCTATTCCGAGGCCGATCGTGATGCCAAGTATGTGAAGCTGG
Organism: Acidovorax sp.; assembly: GCA_024711405.1. Classification (GTDB taxonomy): domain Bacteria; phylum Pseudomonadota; class Gammaproteobacteria; order Burkholderiales; family Burkholderiaceae_C; genus Acidovorax. The sequence goes on along the minus strand of JANJSZ010000087.1, from coordinate 3,496 downwards.
CCGAAGAGGCCGTGTGCATTGGTCCGGCGCCTTCGCCGCTGTCCTATCTCAACATGCCTGCCATCATCTCGGCCGCCGAGGTGACGGATGCCGAAGCCATCCACCCCGGCTATGGTTTCCTGTCCGAGAACGCCGACTTTGCCGAGCGCGTGGAAAAGAGTGGTTTCCAGTTCATCGGTCCCACCCCGGAAAACATCCGCACGATGGGCGACAAGGTGTCGGCCAAGCAGGCGATGATCCGCGCGGGTGTGCCGTGTGTGCCGGGGTCGGATGGCGAATTGCCGGACGATCCGGTGCAGATCCGCCGCATTGCCAAGGCAGTGGGTTATCCGGTGATCATCAAGGCTGCTGGCGGCGGCGGCGGACGCGGCATGCGCGTGGTACACACCGAGGCGGCGCTGGTCAATGCCGTGCAGATGACCAAGGCCGAGGCGGGCGCTGCGTTTGGCAACCCTGCGGTGTACATGGAGAAGTTCCTGCAGAACCCCCGCCATATCGAAATCCAGATCCTGGCCGACAAGCACCGCAACGCCGTGTATCTGGGCGAGCGCGATTGCTCGATGCAGCGGCGCCACCAGAAGGTGATCGAAGAGGCTCCGGCGCCCGGCATTCCGCGCAAGCTGATCGAGCGGATCGGCGAGCGCTGCGTGGCCGCCTGCAAGAAAATCGGCTACCGCGGTGCGGGCACTTTCGAGTTCCTGTACGAAAACGGCGAGTTCTATTTCATCGAGATGAACACGCGCGTTCAGGTGGAGCATCCGGTGACCGAATGGATCACGGGTGTGGACATCGTGCGCACGCAGATCATGGTGGCCGCCGGTGAAAAGCTTCCCTTCACGCAGCGGCAAATTGAAATCCGTGGCCATGCCATCGAATGCCGGGTGAACGCCGAAGATCCCTACAAGTTCATCCCGTCGCCGGGGCGCATCACCATGTGGCATGCGCCGGGTGGTCCGGGGGTGCGCGTGGACTCGCACGCATATACCAATTATTTTGTGCCCCCGAACTACGATTCGATGATCGGCAAGATCATCGTGCACGGCGATACGCGTGAGCAGGCCCTGGCCCGCATGCGCACGGCGCTGTCGGAAACGGTGATCGAGGGGATCAACACCAATGTGCCACTGCACCGCGAATTGATGGTGGATGCCAAGTTTGTGGCGGGTGGCACCAACATCCACTACCTGGAAGAGTGGCTGTCCCAGCACAAGCGGTGAAGCCACCTTGTGCACCGTTTCATGCTGGCTCCTGGCAACGGGTGCCAGCATTTCATTTTTTCTGAGAGGCATGTGCCATGTTTGAGCTGAGCCTGATGTGCCCCGAAGACCGCATTGAGGCGGTGAGCGATGCGCTGGACGCGCTGGATGCCCTGAGCGTGTCGGTGGAGGACGCAGATGCGCAGACCGATGCCGAGCAGGCATTGTTCGGCGAGCCGGGCATGCCACCGCCCAAGGACGGTTGGCAGCGCAGCCGGGTGGTGTCATTGTTCGCGACCGAAGCGGCTGCCCGCGAGGCGCAGCAGTTGCTGGCGGTGCAGGATTTCTTCACGGGGTGCCAGGTGCTGGGGTTGGCGCGCGTGCCGGATCAGGACTGGGTGCGGCTCACCCAGTCACAGTTTGCCCCCGTGGATATCACGGCGGATTTCTGGATTGTTCCGACCTGGCACGAGCTGCCAGCGCAGGCGTTGCGCAGCATCCGGCTGGATCCGGGGCTGGCTTTTGGCACGGGCACCCATCCCACCACGCGCATGTGTCTGCGGTGGATTGCGCGCCATGGTGTCACCAGCGCCGGGGCGGGCAATCCCCTCGGGCGTGTGCTGGACTATGGCTGTGGTTCGGGCATCCTGGCCATCGGTGCGGCGAAGTTCGGTGCAACCGACATTGATGCGGTGGACATTGATCCGGCTGCCGTCGAGTCCACGGGGCAGAATGCGCAAGCCAATGGTGTGCTGGTGCATGCCGGCCTGCCGGACCAGGCCCACGGGCTTTATCAGACCGTGCTGGCCAACATCCTGGCCACTCCGTTGAAGGTGCTGGCCCCCTTGCTGTGCGCGCATGTGGCTCCGGGCGGACACCTCGTGCTGGCAGGTATCCTGGAGCGCCAGGCGCAGGAGCTGCAGGAGGCTTACGCTCCCTGGATCCGCCTGGAGGTTGCCGACACAGAGGATGGCTGGATTCTCATGACGGCGTCTCGCTGAAGTTGCAACCCCGCCGCAGTTTGTTGAGAAGGGTGCCGACCACCATGGATCGCAGATGAGCCAGATTACACGCTGCCCGTCCTGCGCGACGATGTTCAAGGTGGTTGCCGACCAGCTGCGCATTTCCGATGGTTGGGTGCGATGCGGCCAATGCAAGGAGGTATTTGACGCATCCGCCCATTTGCTGCCTTCCGAGCCGCAGGCCTTGTTGCCGGACGTTTGCATGGCCGCAGCGCCACCCCCACCGGCACCTGCCAGGCGTGCCGCCGATGATGTGCAGGTCTGGGGAGCGCACGCTGACCGGGGGCAAGCTGCAGCGACGGCGCCCAGCGTGCCACCCGCCAGTGCACAAGATTTGCCCGAGGGTCCCGTGGCATTGGATGCCATGCTGGATGCGCCCGTGCCTGCGGTTTCTGCATTGCTTGTCGCCGATGCAGAGACGGTCTTCTCCCCTGAGATGCACCCGGCCCTGCAGCCAGACGGCACATTGGCGTGGCGGTCGATTGGATCGACTGGCGATACTTTCAGGGAGCCGACGGCCGATGCCCGGGCCCCGGCCATTCCGGCGGGGGCAGGGGCGTCTCGGAAAGAAGAGACTCCTGCGATTCGGATCGACGAATGCCCGGCCGGCTACGAGCTGCCAACCGCCGAGCTGGGTGATCCGGATGTGGCCGATGGGTTGCTGGACGGCATCCGGGCGGCAGGGGCGTTGTATGCGCCTTTGGAGTTGCTGCGCAAACCGTCTGACGACGCGTCGGCACCGGCCGGCTTCGGAGTCGGAGGGGAGAGCGAGCCGGCGCAGGAAGACGAACCAGAGCGGGCGTCCAGTACGCCATGGGAAGCGCCCCTTCCACCGGAGGTTTGGCGCAGGGCCGATAGGGGGCAAAACGAGGCGTTGGAGGCGGCTGCTCCTGACGGCATACCCCCAGCGCAGCAAGAGTACGACCAACCCGAGGAGCGTGTGGACGCGGAGGATGTGAGTTTTGTGCGCGCGGCCAAGCGCAAGGCCTTCTGGCGGCGTCCTTTTGTGCGGGTGGTGCTGGGGACGATCGGGGGCGTTCTGTGGTGCACCCTGGCATTGCAGATTGTGTTGCACGAGCGGGACCGCATCGCGGCCATGGATCCCCGCGTTCGCCCCTGGCTTCAGGCACTGTGCGAGCCATTTCAATGCACATTGGCTCCGCTGAAACAGATGTCGGAGGTCGTGATTGACAGCTCTTCCTTCAACAAGGGGCGCGGAGACAGCTACCAGCTGACCTTCGCCATCAAAAATCGTGCAAACATAAGATCGGAAGAGCG
>JANJSZ010000074.1 GCA_024711405.1 Acidovorax sp. | reverse complement strand
CGGCCACCCCAAGAGCTTCACGGTCATTCGACCGTGACGCTCTTGGCAAGGTTTCTGGGCTTGTCCACATCCGTCCCTCGCGCGCAGGCGGTGTGGTAGGCCAGCAGCTGCAGCGGCACCACATGCAGCAGCGGGCTGAGGTGGCCGTAGTGTTCGGGCATGCGGATGACGTGGACGCCTTCGCTGCTTTCGATGTGGGTGTCGGCATCGGCCAGCACATACAGCACGCCGGCGCGTGCGCGCACTTCTTGCATGTTGCTCTTGAGTTTTTCCAGCAACGCGTCGTTGGGCGCCACGGTCACCACCGGCATGGCGCTGGTGACCAGGGCCAGGGGGCCGTGCTTGAGCTCGCCGGCCGGATAGGCCTCGGCGTGGATGTAGCTGATCTCCTTGAGCTTCAGCGCGCCTTCGAGCGCGATGGGGTAGTGCAGACCCCAGCCCCAAAAGAGTGCGTTCTCCATGCGGGCAAAGTCTTCGGCCCAGCTGATGAGCTGCGGCTCCAGTGCCAGCACGGCCTGCAGGGCCACGGGCAGGTGGCGCATGGCCTTGAGGTGGGCGGCTTCCTGCTCGTCCGTCAGGCGGCCCTTGGCTTGCGCCAGCGCCAGCGTCAGCAGGAACAGGCCGGCAAGCTGCGTGGTGAAGGCCTTGGTGCTGGCCACGCCAATCTCGACCCCCGCGCGGGTGACGTAGGCCAGCTTGCATTCGCGCACCATGGCACTGGTGGCCACGTTGCAGATGGTGAGCGTGTGCTGCATGCCCAAAGACTGCGCATGGCGCAGGGCCGCCAGGGTGTCGGCCGTTTCTCCGCTCTGGCTGATGGTGACGACCAGGGTGCGCGGGTTGGGCACGCTGGTGCGATAGCGGTATTCGCTGGCCACTTCCACCTGGGTGGGGATGCCGGCGATGTCTTCCAGCCAGTATTTGGCCACGCAGCCGCTGTAGTAGCTGGTGCCGCAGGCCAGGATGAGCACGCTGTCGATCTCCTTGAACACGCGCCAGGCGGCGGCCCCCGGCTCGCCATGCACGCCGGCGCCGTCGAACAGCTCGGGCACGATGCCCGCCACACCTTCGAGCGTGTCGGCAATGGCGCGCGGCTGCTCGAAGATTTCCTTTTGCATGTAGTGGCGGTAGGGGCCCAGCTCGGCCGCGCCGCTGTGCGCCTGCACGGTGCGCACGGGGCGTTGCGCGGGTGTGAGGGCCGCGCCATCCTTGCCCACGATCCAGTAGCGGCCCAGCTGCAGGTCCACCAGGTCGCCTTCTTCGAGGTACACGATCTGGTCCGTCACACCGGCCAGGGCCATGGCGTCGCTGGCCAGGAAATGTTCCGAGCCCTCCTGGCCCACGCCCAGGATCAGCGGCGAGCCGGCACGCGCACCCACCACACGGTGGGGTTCGTCCTTGTGCACCACGGCAATGGCGTAGGCGCCATGCAATTCGGCGATGGTGGCCTTGACCGCGTCGAACAGGTCGCCGCTGTAATGGCTGTCCACCAGGTGGGCAATGACTTCGGTGTCGGTCTGGCTCGCGAACACATAGCCGCGGGCCTGCAGGGCGGCGCGCAGCTCTTCGTGGTTTTCGATGATGCCGTTGTGCACCAGCGCCACGCGGCCCGCGCTGGTGGTGCTGGCGTCGGCGCCGGTGCCGTGGCTGAAATGGGGATGCGCGTTGTGCACGGCGGGTGCGCCATGCGTGGCCCAGCGGGTGTGGGCAATGCCGGTGGCGCCGGCGATGTGCTCGGTGGCCACCTGCTCCAGCAGTTCGGCCACGCGCGCCGTGCTGCGGGCGCGCTGCAGGCCGCCGGGGACCGAGCCCTGGCGTGCGGCCTCCAGGCTGGAGGCGTGCACCGCCACGCCACAGGAGTCATAACCCCGGTATTCGAGCCGTTGCAGGCCCTGCACGAGGATGGGAACGATGTTGCGCGTGGAGACCGCGCCGACGATGCCGCACATGGTGGTTGCCTTGGGTTGAAAAGATGCTGCGATGGTAGGCAGGTCAAAGAAAAATATTGGATTGATATTTCTTGAAATTTGAAATTTAATTTCACCATTCAATAGAAACGGAATTTAATTCCACAAAAAATCAATTTATGGAACAAATAGCAATAGATGCCACCGACCTGCAGTTGCTCCACCTGCTGCAAACCGATGCCGCGCAGAGCAACCAGTCCCTGGCGCAGCAGGTGCACGTGTCGCCGCCCACCTGCCTGCGGCGCGTCAAGCGCCTGCACGATGCCGGACTGATCGAGCGCCAGGTGGCCATCCTGCAGCCCGACCGGCTGGCGGCCCTGCAGGGCCACGGGCTGTCGGCCATCGTGGAGGTCACGCTGGACCGCCAGGGCGCCGAATGGCTGGACGCGTTCGAAGCCCGCGCCGTGGCGGACGACGGCGTGCAGCAGTGCTGGCGCGTGTCGCCGGGGCCGGATTTCATGCTGGTGGTGCACACGCGCGACATGCCGGCGTACCTGGCACTGTCGCAACGCCTGTTCACGGGCGACGCCAATGTGCGCAACGTCAAAGCCTTCTTTGCCACCCGCCGGGCAAAATTCGAGACAAAAATACCGATAGCGCTTCCCTGACAAGCGCCTGCAGCCATCTTTTTGCGGCATTCCGCCGGCATGGCGCCGGCCGCAAGCGCCCCGGCATTGCCATGGTGCCGGACTGCGGCCTACAGTAGCAGCCCCCGCTGCTGCCCCTTGCAGCCCCACCGCGAAGGAAACGCCGCATGGAATTCAAGGACTACTACCAGGTGCTGGGCGTCGGCAAGACCGCCACCGCCGAGGACATCAAGAAGGCCTACCGCAAGCTGGCGCGCAAGTACCACCCCGACGTGAGCAAGGAGGCCGATGCCATGGCCCGCATGGCCGAGATCAACGAAGCCAACGCCGTGCTCTCCGACCCCGAAAAGCGCGAAGCCTACGACGCCCTGGGCCGGCAGGCGCCGCACCGCCCGGGGCAGGATTTTCGCCCCCCGCCCAACTGGGACGCGGGCTTCGAGTTTTCCGACGGGGCAGGTGCGGCCGGCGGGCCCGACGGCGAATTCAGCGACTTTTTCGAGCAGCTGTTCGGCCGCCAGGCACGCACCCGGCGAGCCCACGGCGCGCACCGCCAGCCGCCCCGCGATGCCGCATGGGATGGCGCAGCCCCACCCTCGCGCGGCAACGACCACCACGCCAAGATCGAGCTCGACCTGCTGGACGCCTACCAGGGCGCCGAGCGCAGCCTGGCGCTGCGCGGCGCCCGCCTCGATGCAGCAGGCCGCATGGTGCACGAGGAACGCAGCCTGCAGGTCAAGATCCCCAAGGGCGTGCGCGAAGGGCAGCTCATCCGCCTGACCGGCCAGGGCAGCCCGGGCACGGGTGGCGCGCCCGCGGGCGATCTGTTCCTGGAGGTGCATTTCAAGCCCGACGCACGCTGGCGCGCCATCGACCGGGATGTGTACCAGCCCGTGGCCGTGGCGCCCTGGGAGGCCGAGCTGGGCGCCGTCATCGCGGTGCAGACCCCTGCGGGAGCCCTGGAGGTGACCGTGCCCGCGCACTGGAAATCCGGGCGCAAGCTGCGCCTGAAAGACCGGGGCATTCCGGCCGCCACGCCCGGAGACCTGTATCTGGAACTGAGCGTCGCCCTGCCACCGGCCCACAGCGACGCGGAGCGCGCCGCCTATGCCGCGCTGGGCGCGGCCTTTCCCCGCTTCAACCCGCGCGCCACTTCCGGAGCCTGACCATGCCCTCTGCCCACGACACCCCCACCATCCAGCCGGGCGAACTGCTGGATGAAGCAGCCGAACTCACCCTGGAGGACCTGGCCCGCATCTGCCACATGGCACCGGGCTGGGTCAGCGAACGGCTGGAAGCCGGCCTGCTGCAGACCGACGGCCCGGGCGGCCACTGGCGCTTCGCCAGCGCCACCGTGGTGCGCGCGCGTCGGCTGGCCCAGCTGGAAACCACCTTCGACGCAGACCCCCATCTCGCCGCCCTCACGGCCGACCTGATCGAGGAAGTGGCGCGGCTGCGCCAGCGCCTGCAGCACCTGGAAGCCGCCACGAGAAACGGCCTTGCGCGGGGATGACGCATCCGGTGCCATTTTTTTCTGGCGCTGGCGGGGCGCTCCCTGTAGGCTTCTGTAACAATTCCACACCCAGCGCACGCCCTGCCCGGGCGGCGGCCCCTGACGCATCCACCATGCCCACCCCCCAACGCCAACTCCCTCGCCGGGTCTATCCCCTGCGATTGCTGGGCATGGGGCTCGGCGGCGTGGTGGCGGGCGTGGTGCTGTGGGAGCGCAACGCCAGCCTGCCGGCCTGGCTGTGCATGGCGCTCATTTCCTTCGTCTGGCCCCATGTGGCCTACCAGCTGAGCCACCGCAACGCCAACCCCTACCGCGCAGAAATACGCAATCTGCTGGTGGATTCGGCGCTGATCGTGGCCCTGATACCACTGATGCACTTCAACCTGCTGCCCAGCGTATTGATCATCACGCTGACCATGGTGGACAAGATCACCACCGGCATCCGCGGCCTGTGGGTCCGCTCGCTCCCTGGCATGGCCGGCGCGGCGGTGATCAGCACGGCTTTCGCCGGTTTTCACTGGGCACCGCATACATCCATGCCGGTGCTCATTGCGTGCCTGCCCGTGCTCGTCCTGCACACCCTGTCGGTCAGCGTGGTGAGCTACCGCCTGATCCGCGAGGTGTCACGGCAGAACCAGTGCTCGACGAATTGCGGCGCATCGACGCCCTCACGGGCCTGTATGGCCGCGGCCACTGGCAAGAGCAGGCCGAGGCCACGCTGCGCCGCCACCATGCCACCGACGAACCCGCCTGCCTGGTGATGCTGGACATCGACCACTTCAAGCAGATCAACGACCAGCACGGCCACACCGTGGGCGACGAAGTGCTGCGTGCGCTGGCGCGCATCATCCTCGGCAACGTGCGCGCCACCGACTGCGCAGGCCGCTACGGCGGCGATGAATTCGCCATCGTGCTGCGCGGCATGCACCTGGACAACGCCATGGTGGTGGCCCAGCGCATCCGCGAACAGGTGCAGGCCCTGCAGCTGCACGACCTGCCCCAGCTGCAGCTCACCAGCAGCCTGGGCGTGGCCCCGGCCGACCACCGCCACAGCAGCCTGCGCGCCTGGACCCATGCCGCCGACTCCGAGCTCTACCAGGCCAAGGCCGCGGGGCGCAACCGGGTCTCGGCCGGCGCCATGCCGGCTCTGGCGCCGGTGGTCTAGGCAACGCGGAACAAGCCACCGCGATGGCGCGCGCCCTGGTTGGGGATGGAATGCAAGGCGCGGAGCGCAGCAATAGCCCCAGCCATTGCGCGCATTGGCTACGCGGCGCGCGAGGGATTTGTTCAGCGTTGCCTCAGGAGGCTGCCGGCCACTGTCATGCCTTGGGCTGCTTGGCCGGGCGGTGCCAGTTCTCTTTGCTGACCTGCTTGCCGCGCGCCACGCCCAGCGCGCCGGGCGGCACATCCTTGGTGATGGTGCTGCCACCGCCCACCGTGCCGCCTGCACCGATGGTGACGGGCGCCACCAGCACGCAGTTGCTGCCGATGTGCACATCGGCCTCGATCACCGTGCGGTGCTTGTTCGCACCGTCGTAGTTGGCGGTGATGCTGCCCGCACCGTAATTCACGCGTTCGCCCACCGTGGCATCCCCCAGATACGCCAGGTGGTTGGCCTTGGCGCCGTCGGCCAGGGTCGAGTTCTTCACTTCCACGAAGTTGCCGATGTGCACCTCGCGACCCAGCTGCGCGCCGGGGCGCAGGCGGGCAAAGGGGCCGATCAGCGCGCCCGCCCCCACGGTGGCGCCCAGCTTTTCGCCGTCGATGTGGGTGAAGGGGTGGATCACCGCACCGGCCGCGATGCGCGCGTTGGCAATGCAGCAGTTCGCGCCGATGTGCACGCCCTCACCCAGCTCCACGCGGCCGGTGAAGACGCAGTTCACGTCGATCTCCACGTCCTGGCCGCACACCAGCGCGCCCCGCACGCCGGTGCGCGCGTCGTCGCGCAGATCCAGGCGCGCCGGATCGGCCAGGCGCACGCCCTGCTCCATCAGGCTGCGCGCGGTGCGCAGCTGGTGGGCGCGCTCCAGCTCGGCCAGTTGCAGCGGGCTGTTCACCCCCGCCACCTGCAGCACGTCGGTGATGCGGTGGGCCACCACGGGCACGGCATCCTGCACGGCCATGGCAACGATGTCGGTGAGGTAGTACTCGCCCTGGGCGTTGTCGTTGGTCAGCCGCGCCAGCCAGCCGCGCAGCAGCCGCGCGGGCACGGCCATGATGCCGCTGTAGACCTCGGTGATGGCGCGCTGGGCGTCGGTGGCGTCCTTGTGTTCGACGATGCCCTGCACAGCGCCTTGCGCATCGCGCACGATGCGGCCATAGCCCGTGGGGTCGGGCAGGGCCACAGTGAGCAGCGCCAGCCGGTCGCCGACCGAGGCAGCCACCAGCGCGCGCAGCGTGTCGGCCTGGGTCAGCGGCACATCGCCCGATAGCACCACCACGGTGCCATCGTCGCGCAGGTGCGGCACGGCCTGCTGCACCGCGTGGCCCGTGCCCAGCTGGGGCTCCTGGCGTACAAATTTCAGATCAAAAGTGCCATCAGTGCTTGCTGCGCCTGCGGTCGCAGCTTCTACTTCTGCAGCACCGTGGCCCGTGATGACGATGGCGCTGCGCGCGCCCAGGTGCGCGGCCTGGTCCAGCACATGGTGCAGCAGCGGGCGCCCGGCCAGGCGCTGCAGCACTTTGGGGATGCGGCTTTTCATGCGCGTGCCCTTGCCGGCCGCCATGATGAGAATGTCGAGTGGGGTCATAAAAAAACGGGGTTGTGCGCGCGGCAACAGCACGCCGCGCGGGCATGGCGTGGATTATCGGTTGCCGCATGCCCTGCACCAAAAAGCGATTGAAACAATGGCTATCAGCACTGACCCCTGAAACGCCTGCATTCATTGCACCGCATCAAGGCAGGGCAGCGCAAGGGCCGCGCTGGCGCCGGGGCACGGTCCGGTGCAGGGCAAACCGGGCCAGGCCGGCGACACACCGCCCGCCCGCGCCGGCCACGTCCGCCATGGCCGTGCCCAGGGCCCGCCCGCCCTGGCCCAGCGCGTGCCGCAGATCCCGCAGCGGCTGCACCACGCCACCCTCCCAGTCGCAGGAGGCGGCGCCCGCAGCAGGGGCCAGTGTGGCCGGGGCCGCCGTCACACCGCTCCAGCACAATGCCGCAGCATCGGCGCTGGCGCACGGCCCCCAGGTCTCCACCACGGCATGCTGACCGGCTGCGATGCACAGGTGCTCGCCCGCCTGGAGCACATGGTCGGCCACGGCGCCCGGCCGATCGCTCCAAGACCCGCGCAGGGTGAGCCAGACCCGGCCCTGGACCACCTCCAGCACCCCAGCGCAACGCGGGCGCAGCGACAGGGCCTGGCCGGCGGCCAGCACGGAGGGTTGCAATGGCAGAACATGGGGAGTGAACATGACAGGCTCCTTGACTCATGAAGAAGGGTTGCGCAGAAGGAATGGTGCGCCGCCCATGCCCCACAGTCCAATGAAAACGCGCTACGCTATTCATTCCATCCACGCATGAATCATCTGAGCATGGTTTCCGCCGAATACGCCCCCGCCGTGCTGCGCACCCGCCCCGTGGCCACGGGCCACTGGCGCGCCTTTCTGGCCGTGGCACGGCACCTGAACTTTCGCGCCGCCGCCGATGAGCTGGCGCTCACCCAGTCGGCCGTGAGTCGCCAGATCCAGGCGCTCGAAGACGAAGTGGGTGTTGCGCTGTTCCTGCGCCACACGCGGGCCGTGGAGCTGACCAGCGCGGGCGCCCAGCTGCAGCGCGCGGTGGCACCCGCGCTGGAGCGCATGGA
>JANJSZ010000064.1 GCA_024711405.1 Acidovorax sp. | reverse complement strand
CCATCGAGACGCCCGCCTTCAACGTCAACCGCCTGTGCGGCTCGGGCCTGCAGGCCATCATCAGCGCCGCGCAGGCCATCGGCTACGGCGACTGCGACGTGGCCGTGGGCGGCGGCTCGGAATCCATGAGCCGGGGCCCCTATTTCGACACCGCCGCGCGCTACGGCGTCCGCATGGGCGACGCCAAGAGCATCGACTACATGCTCGGCATCCTGCACGACCCCTGGCAGCAGATGCACATGGGCATCACCGCCGAGAACGTGGCCGAGCGCTACAAGATCTCGCGCGCCATGCAGGACCAGCTCGCGCTGGAAAGCCAGCGCCGCGCCGCCGCCGCCATCGCCGCCGGCTATTTCAAGGAGCAGATCGTGCCGGTGGAAATCGCCACGCGCAAGGGCACGGTGCTGTTCCACGAAGACGAACATGTGCGCGCCGCCACCACGCTCGACGTGCTGGCCGGCATGAAGCCCGCGTTCAAGAAGGAAGGCGGCACCGTGACCGCCGGCAACGCCTCGGGCATCAACGACGGTGCCAGCGCCGTGGTGCTGGTGGCGGGCGACCGCCTGCAAGCCCTGAACGTCAAGCCCCTGGCCCGCCTCGTGGGCTACGCGCACGCCGGCGTGGACCCGGCCTACATGGGCATCGGCCCCGTGCCCGCCACGCAGAAGGTGCTGGCACGCACCGGCTTCAAGGTGCAGGACATGGACGTGATCGAGGCCAACGAGGCCTTCGCCGCACAGGCCTGCGCCGTGGTGCAGGAACTGGGCCTGGACCCCGCCAAGGTCAACCCCAACGGCTCGGGCATCTCGCTGGGCCACCCGGTGGGCGCCACCGGCGCCATCATCACCACCAAGGCGATTGCCGAGCTGCACCGCACGGGCGGTCGCTATGCGCTGGTGACCATGTGCATCGGCGGCGGCCAGGGCATTGCCGCGATCTTCGAGCGCGTGTAACGCGCCCAACCCCCTGAGCGGCTGCGCCGCTTCCCACTTCACAGGCCATGGCGAATTCGCCATGGATTCAGGTATCCACAAAAAACACCGTTAACGCCCTTATCCAGAAAGCGCTGGCAGCAACTGAATTCATAGCAACCATGCTCCCCAACACCCTTCTCACGGCCGAACAGAAGGCCGAACTGCAGCTCTTCACCGAATCGCTCGAACGCTTTTGCGACGCCGAGATCGAGCCCCATTACCGTGACTGGGAAAAGGCCGGCCTGGTGGCGCGCGAGCTGTTCCGCAAGATGGGGGAAAACGGCTACCTGTGCGCCGACGTGCCCGAGGAATACGGTGGTCCCGGCGCCAGCGTGCATTTTTCCTTCGCCGTGGTGGAGGTGCTCTCGCGCCGCGGCTATGGCGGCTTCGTCGGCGGGCTGCAGGTGCACAACGACATCATTCCGCCCTACCTGCTGCACTGCGGCACCGAGGCGCAGCGCCGGTACTGGCTGCCGCGCATGGCCAGCGGCGAGGCCGTGGCGGCCATTGGCATGACCGAACCGGGTGCGGGCAGCGACCTGAAAGCCATCCGCACCACGGCGCGGCGGGAGGGCGATGAGTACGTCATCCACGGTAGCAAGATTTTCATCAGCAACGGCCAGCACTGCGACCTGCTGGTGCTGGCCGCCAAGACCGACCCGGCCGCGGGCGCCAAGGGCGTGAGCCTGTTCCTCGTCGATGCGGCCACGCCCGGCTTCACGCGCGGTCAGAACCTGGAAAAAATCGGCCAGCACGCGGGCGATACGTCGGAGCTGTTCTTCAACGACCTGCGCGTGCCGCTCGATGCGCTGCTCGGCGGCGTGGAGGGCCAGGGCTTCGTGCAGATGATGCGCGAGCTGCCGCGCGAGCGCCTCATCATTGGCGTGCAGGCAGTGCACGGCGCCAAGGGCGCACTGGATGCCACGCTGAAATACGTGCAGGAGCGCCAGGCCTTCGGCCAGAGCATCGGCCAGTTCCAGAACACGCGCTTCACGCTGGCGCAGTGTGCGAGCGACATCGCCGCCGCCGAGGCTTTCCTGAATGCCAGCGTGGCCGCCTACGAGCGCGGCGAACTCACGCCCGAGGCGGTGAGCGCGCTCAAGCTGCACACCACCGAACTGTTTGGCCGCGTGGCCGATGCCTGCCTGCAGCTCTTTGGCGGCTATGGCTACATGGCCGAATACCCGATCTCGCGCTTCTGGACCGACGCGCGCGTGCTGCGCATCTACGGCGGCACATCGGAAATCATGAAGGAGCTGGTGGCGCGGTCGCTGCTCGGGCGCTGAGCCGGTGAAACACTGACTGCGACCGCACCCCGGTGGGTCAGAACGGCGCCGACTCCGGATCGGTGTCCTCCGGCGCCTCTTGGGGCCCGGTCACCATGCCACCGCCGGCCGTCTTGCGCGCGGGCGCGGACGGCGCAGAAGATGGCACAGCGCCAGCGGCCATCGCCTGCGCCGCGCTGGCCACGCCACTCTCGGCCTCGCCGCCCAGCGCCTCGATCAGATCGGGGATGAGCTTGACCAGCTCGCCCGTGGCAATGGCCACGTCGGTGTCAAAACCGCCGTCGTCGGCCTTGGTGCCTTCGAATACCGTGTCGAGGAATGCCACCTTCTTGATCTGCAGGCCTTCGGTCAGCATGAAGGACACGCGGTCATCCCAGGTCAGGGCCAGCTTGGTGGGCAGCTTGCCGGCGGCGATATGGGCCTGCACCTCCTCGATGTCGAGCGGGTGGCGGGCGTAGCGCACCACGGCCTTGGCCTCGTCGGCGCTTTTGAGCTCGCATTCGCGGTCCACGGTGAAGCCCACGGGCGGCTCCTGCGTGGCCAGCCAGTGCGACATGGCAGCCTGCGGGCTGGTCTGGGTGTTGATGAGCGACACCGACAGGCCGGGCAGTGATTCGACCAGCAGGGTCACCACCTCGTCGGCGCGGCCTTGGGCTGAGGTGTCGAGCACCAGCAGGCGCGATGCGGTGTCGATCCACACCCACATCGAGCCCTGCTTGGTGAAGGCCATGGGCAGCAGGTCGAGCTTGGCCTCGTCCTTGAGTTCCTTGCTTTCCTTCTTGCCGGGCTTGCGGCCGGTTTCCTGCTCGATGCGTTCGGCCTTTTCCTTGACGCGGCGGGCCAGCACGCTGCCGGGCAGCACCTTGGTTTCGACCATGAAGCGCAGGATCCACTGCCCCCCGACCGACTCGGCCAGCGGGCCATGCGCATCACCGCGCGGCGGCACCCAGCCCAGGGACTTTTCCTGGGTGGCACCACATTCGAGGAAAGGCGCCTTGGCCAGCGCCTCTTCCACCTGCGTCAATTCCACCTGCCATTGCGGTGCAATGCGGTACACGATCATGTTCTTGAACACGGACAACCTTTGTTTCTTCTAGCAAATCCAGGGCACAACCGACATTGTCGGGGGTCGGCAGGCCACCTGGCCCGTGCAGCGGCGGTTTTTACTATTGTTTTAATAGCTTTCAGCGCTTACCCATAAGGCTTTATCTGCCATTTTTAGGTCAAATCCATACAGCAGGGGCACCGGGCTTCTTCTTGCAACTTTACACAGGCGTATCAATCCCACACAGGCGGGTTACACGGGCCGCGCACACTGGCCTTCAACCGCTGGAACGGTCGTACCAGCGGACCAACCCACCGAAAGGACTGACCATGTCTTTCTTCCAACGCCGTATTGCCGCCGCCGCCGTGATGGCAGCCCTCACCCTTCCCGTGCTGGCCCAGCCAGCACCCTCTGCGCCCCCAGCCGCCGGTGCAGCGGCCGAGCAGGCCCACAAGCCGGGCGTCTGGCAGGAACGCCGCCAGGCCTACATGGCCAAGCGTGCCGAAGCCATGAAGGCGCAACTGAAACTGACCCCCGCACAGGAACCCGCCTGGGCCGCCCTCACCGCCGCCATGCAACCCGGTGAACGCCCCGCCCGCCTGAACCGCCTGGACCGCGCCGACATGCAAAAGCTCACCACGCCCGAACGCATCGACCGCATGCGCGCCATGCGTGCCCAGCACGCCGCCGAAGCCGACCGCCGCGGTGAAGCCATCAAGACCTTCTATGCCGCCCTGGCGCCAGAGCAGCAAAAGACCTTCGACGCCCAGGCCGGGCACATGCGCGGCAAGGGTGGATACCGCGGCGACTGGGGTCATGGCCCGGGTGACCACGGCCGCCACGGCATGATGCACGGTGGCGACATGCCCATGGGAGGCCCTGGCCGATAAAGCCTGCAGCAGCTCCCCCACAAATCCCTCCCCCGAGCCCGGTGCCTTCCAATGCACCGGGCTTTTTTTCATTGTGGACAGACATGGGGACAGTTCTGGAACAACCCGGTGGTTATCCACAGAAAAACCGGGACGCTGGAAGTTGTTATCTACCAGCACCAGAGTTCAGGGCGCACTGCGCACATGGTTTGAGCCAACGCAACTGCGCGCCAGCATTCACAAAAATGGCCTTGTCCACAAAAAATGGCGCCCTCTACTACTACTGCTATTTATATATAGAACCATAGAAGAACAACCAAAACCTTCTTTCCGCCGCTGCACCGTGGTGACAAGCGTAAAAATAGGGCGCTTCCTGCCCCTTTCCCCGGAGAAAACTGTGCACATTGCGAGCCATCTGAAAACCTGGGCCAAAAGCGTCAAACGCGACGGCGTCACCCTGTGGTTTGCCGCGCGCCACCCGCAGGCGCCCTGGTACGCCAAGGCGCTGGGCGTCTTCGTTGTGGCCTATGCCCTGAGCCCCATCGATCTGATTCCGGACTTCATCCCCGTGCTGGGCTACCTGGACGATGTGCTGCTGCTGCCGGGGTTGATCTGGTTGGTGATCCGGCTGATCCCGGCGCCGGTGCTGCAGCAATGCCGCGAACAGGCCGATCTGTGGATAAAAACCAAAGGCAGCAAGCCCACCAGCCGCATCGGTGCGGTGCTGATCGTGGCCATCTGGATCGGCGTCAGCCTGGCGCTGTGGCACTGGTGGATCAGGCCCTGGCTGGCTGCATAGGGTTCGATGACCGTTTTTTGCTATTGAATAAATAGCTTATAACGCTTTATGCACAGGCGCTATCCGCCGATTTCCATCGGAATTTCCTGGGCCACTGCCCACCAGAACAAAACTGGGGATAGTTCTGGCACAACCGAGCACTTATCCACAGAAATCGGCCCTGGCCCGGTTTTATCCCCGTGCGCAAGACAGCGGCAGCAGGGCGCGGTCCACAGGGTTTGGTGTGGCGCAAGTGGCTGTCAAGCCAAGGCAAAAATCACTTGTCCACAGAAAATGCCGCCTTCTACTACTACCACTATGTATTTATAGAAGTCTTTTATTAATAACAACAGAGCAACGCCGTGCCGTTTTCAGCGCCTGAACCGGGACAGGCCATGGCCCTGGCGGGGAAAAAGGCAAAAAAACCCGCAGACCAGGCTGCGGTGAGTTCGTTCAACCGGGTAAATGACCGGCTTCAGGGTGCAACAGGGCGCAGGAAGGCCTCCAGAAGGTCCGTGGGCAGGGGGTTGGCGAACAGGTAGCCCCTGGTAGGGCTGGCACCCCGCGCGGGCCAGCAAATCACGTTGCTCGGGGTGGGGGCGACGCCCTCAGCAATCACATCCGGCCCCAGACTGCGCGGCAGGGCGATGGTGGTGTCCACAATGGCGACATTGTTGGGTCCGGTGGACAGGTCGGGCACAAAGCCCTGGTCGATCTTGGGCTGATCGAGTGGAATGCGCTGGAGATAGCTGAGACGTTCGCCCCGCTCACAACGAGCGACAACAGGACGCCACGGCCGTTGACCAGAAGGTGGCGCCTGCTGTTTTTTCTCCCGATCCGTGGGGCTGCTTTCCGGCGCCCCGCCCGGGCACCTGCTATGCGGCGTTTTTCTGGCGCCGTGCCCGCACCGCGGCGGCCAGGCCTTCGAGCACCGGCACGGTCTGGGCCAGGCTGATGCAGGCGTCGGTCACCGAAACCCCATGCTGCAGCGGCTGGCCGGGCACGATGTCCTGGCGGCCCTCTTGCAGGTGGCTTTCGATCATCAGGCCCGTGATGCGTGCATCGCCGGCGGCGATCTGCCCGGCCACCTCGGCGGCCACGGTGATCTGGCGCTGGTGCTGTTTGCTGCTGTTGGCGTGGCTCACGTCGATCATCACCTGCGCGCGCAGGCCCGCCGCCTTGAGCAGGGCGCAGGCGGCGTCCACATCGGCCTTTTGATAGTTGGGCTGCTTGCCGCCGCGCAGGATGACGTGGCAGTCGTGGTTGCCGCGGGTCTCGAAAATGGCGGCCTGGCCCATCTTGGTCATGCCCATGAAGGCGTGTGCGGCCTGCGCGGCCTGGATGGCGTCGCTGGCCACTTTCACGCCGCCGTCGGTGCCGTTCTTGAAGCCCACGGGGCACGACAGGCCGCTGGCCAGCTGCCGGTGGCTCTGGCTCTCGGTGGTGCGCGCGCCAATCGCGCCCCAGCTCACCAGGTCGCTGATGAACTGCGGGCTGAGCAGATCCAAAAATTCGGTGCCCACCGGCAGGCCCACGGCCAGCACATCCAGCAGCAGCTGGCGCGCCAGCTCCAGCCCCTCGTTGATGGCAAAGCTGCCATCGAGGTGGGGGTCGTTGATGTAGCCCTTCCAGCCCACGGTGGTGCGCGGCTTCTCGAAATAGACGCGCATCACCACGATCAGGTCGTTGCCCAGGGCATCGGCCTGGACCTTGAGCGCGTGCGCGTATTCCATCGCCTGACCATGGTCGTGGATGGAGCAGGGCCCCACCACCACGATCAGCCGGTCGTCCTGCCCCTGCAGCACGCGCGAGATGGCAGCGCGGCTGCTTTCCACCAGGGTTTGCGCGGCGTCGGGCGTTGGCAGCCATTCCTGCAGCAGGGCCGGTGTGATGAGCGGGCGCACGGCCTTGATGCGCGTGTCATCAATGCGCGTGGTGTCGTGGGTGGAAACAGGGTGTGCAGAGCGTTGTGCGTGGGTCATGGTGGCCCCGATTGTCGCGTGGCCCGGAGTCCGCGCCGGCGGCACTGCCAGCAGCGAGGGCGTCGTCCCCTCAGGGGGAAGGCGCCGAAGGCGACTCAGAGGGGCTTTACAGCCGGCGAAACGATGCCTTCTGCCGCGCCCAGTAGCCCGAGCTGAACTGGTCCAGCCGCACCGTGCCGCCCGTGGATGGGGCGTGCACGAAGCGCCCTTCTCCCACATAGATGCCGGCATGTGTGGGGGCAGGGCCCGCACCAAACACTACCAGATCGCCGCTGCGCAGATCGCCGTTGGCAATCGGCTGGCCCCAGCCACTGAGCTGCGCCACGGTGCGCGGTGGCGCGGTGCCCACGCGGTGGCGGTACACGTAGCCAATGAGACCGCTGCAGTCAAAACCTGTGTCGGGTGTGTTGCCGCCATAGCGGTAGGGCGTACCCACCAGGCCCAGCGCGTGGATGGCGATGTCGTGTGCCTGATCGTCCGACAGCTGCGACGCTGCGCTGCGCAGCAGTGCCGATGATGAAGACGATGGAGCCGTGCTGCAGCCACCCAGCAGCAGGGCACAGGCCAGTGCCAGGCCCTGAAGGGCGTGCCGTCTGGTGTGGTTATGTGGGGAAAAAATCGGCATCAAAAGGGCCTTGACCGCTGGATGAAAAAGCACTGGAGACTATTGAATAAATAGCATCTTATGGCCATCCCTTTCAAGGTGTTGTCCCCGCAGCCTGTTTGAGGACACGAGCGGTGGACAGCTGCTTGCGAGCCACAGCGCCAGCCACGTATCCCCCAGGCTTTTCCTTCTTGGGGCCGCGCTTGGCCGTGGCAACACTGC
>JANJSZ010000055.1 GCA_024711405.1 Acidovorax sp. | reverse complement strand
CTACAACAGCATGAACCGCAGCAAGCGGTCCATCACCGTCGACCTGCAGACGCCCGAGGGGGTGAAAATCATCCACGACCTGCTGCCCCGGTGCGATGTGGTGATCCAGAACTTCAAGACCGGTGGTGCGGAAAAGCTGGGCCTGGGCTACGAGCAGCTCAAGGCCCTCAAGCCCGGCCTGATCTACTGCTCGGTGGCCGGTTACGACAGCTCCGGCCCCGAGGCCAAGCGCCCCGGCTACGACCTGGTGATCCAGGGCGAGGCGGGCCTGATGGCCCTCAACGGCGAGGCGAACCAGCCGCCGCTGAAGTTCGGCGTGGCCGTGGTCGATTTGATGACGGGCATGTACGCGGCCCAGGCCGTGCTGGCCGCGCTGTTCCAGCGCACGCGCACCGGCCTGGGCCGCCATATCGAGATGGCGCTGTACGACTGCGGCCTGATGGTGACCGGCTACTACGGGCTGGACGCGCTCAAGCTGGGCCATGACCCCGAGCGTTACGGCAACGCCCACCCGTCCATCGTGCCCTACGGCATGTACGAGGCCGCCGACGGCCCGCTGATCATCGCCGTGGGCAACAACGCGCAGTTTGACAAGTTCTGCCGCCAGGTCATAGCGCGCCCCGACATCGTCGAAGACCCGCGCTTTGCCACCAACGTGGAGCGCGCCAAGAATCGCCTGGCGCTGGGGCCCAAGCTCAAGGAGCTGGTTGCCAGCTTCCCGCGCGAAGTGCTGCTGCAGCGCCTCACCGCCGCGGGCATCCCCTGCGGCAAGGTGGCAGGCCTGCACGAAGCCCTGACCAGCGAGCGCACCCGCCGCGGCCGGCTGGTGCAGGACATGCCGCACCCGGTGGTGGGCACCACGCCGGTGTTTGCGCCGCCCTATCGCATGGACGGCCAGCGCCTGCCCATCCGCAACGCCCCGCCCACGCTGGGCGAGGGCACGCGCGAGGTGCTGCAGCAGCTGCTGCAACTGCCCGAGAGCGAACTGCAGGCCCTGCGCGACAAGGGCGTGCTGACGCTGCCGCCGCTGGATTAATTCAAAAATGAGTGCTTCGGACTCTTTCCAGGGATTGGCGAGAGTCTGTTTTGTAGAAGGAGATGGATATGCGCTTTTCGCAACCCAACCGCCGCGGCCTGCTGCAAGGCATGGCCGCCCTGGGGGGCAGCAGCCTGCTGGGCACGGCGCTGGCGCAAACGGGCAAGGTCGCGTGGCCCTCCAAGGCGATCCGGCTGGTGGTGCCCTTCAATGCGGGTGGCGCCACCGACATCATCGCCCGCACCGTGGGCGAAGCCCTGTCCAAGCGCATCGGCCAGCCCGTGGTGGTGGACAACAAGGGCGGCGCCGCGGGCATTCTGGGTACCGACGCCGTGGCCAAGGCCCCTGCCGACGGCCACACGCTGCTGCTGTCGCTCAGCACCTCCATGCTGATCAACCAGTTTCTGTACACCAAGCTGCCCTACAGCCCGCAAAAAGACTTTGTGCTGCTGACCCAGGTGGCCGCTGCGCCCGTGACGCTGGTGGTGCACCCTTCGGTGCCCGCCAACAACATGAAAGAGCTGCTGGCCTACGCCAAGGCCAACAAGAGCAAGCTCTCGTATGGTTCCTGGGGCACGGGTTCGTATGCCCACCTGGCCGGTGCCTACATGAGCAAGACCATGGACGCCGACATGGTTCACGTCGCCTACAAGGGCGAGGCGCCCATGATCCAGGAGCTGATTGGCGGCCAGCTGCAGCTGTGCTTTTCCAGCGCGCTCAACACCAAGCCGTTCATCGACTCGGGCCGCGTCAAGGCCATTGGCGTCACCGGCAAGCAGCGGATGGACATCCTGCCCAAGGTGCCCAGCATTTTCGAGCAGGGCGTGCAGGATGACGCCTACTCCATCTTCGGCTGGGTGGCCATGGGCGCACCGGCGGGCACGCCCAAAGATGTCATCGACCAGCTTTATGCCCACCTGCGCGAGATTGCCAAAGACCCCAAGTTGATCGAGCGCATAGTCGCCGCAGGCTTCACGCCTATGATGAACAGCCCGCAGGAGTTCCAGCAGAACTACCAGCGCGACATGCCCATCTGGAAGCAACTGGTCGAAACCGCCGGCGCACGGCTCGACTGACCTTCCCCCTCACACACCACCCCCACACGCCAACCACTGATCAGGAGGCAATATGTCCACATCCCCCACCCCATCGCTCACCCGTTTCACCCGCCGCGCCGCGCTGGCGCTGGCTACCGCGCCGCTGCTCGCCAGCATGGCCGGCGGCGCCATGGCGCAGGCCGCCTGGCCTGACAAGATGATCAAGCTGATCGTCCCCTTCCCAGCGGGCGGGCCTACTGACACAGCTTCGCGCATCGTCGGCCAGAAGCTGGCCGAGCGCCTCAAGCAGCCGGTGGTGATCGAGAACAAGGCCGGCGCGTCGGGCTCCATTGCCGCCGCCCAGGTCAAGAAGAGCCCCGCCGATGGCTACACGCTGATGATGCTGGCCACGCCTACGCTGCTGGCGCCGCACCTCTACAAGAGCGCGGGCTACGACACGGTGAAAGACTTCACCCCCGTGGCCACGGTGTATGACCTGCCCATCGTGGTGGTGGTCAACCCCCAGCAGCTGCCCAACGTGACCGACCTCAAGGGTCTGATCGCCTACGCCAAGACGCAAAAGACGCCGCTCAACTACACCAGTTCGGGCGTCGGAAGTTTTGGCCACCTGAGCATGGAACTGCTCAAGCAGTTGGCGGGTTTTGACATGCAGCACGTACCCTACAAGGGTGGCGTGCCCGCCATTACCGACACCATCGGCGGCCAGGTGCCCGTGATGTATGCCGACCTGGTGGCTGCGCTGCCGCACATCCAGGCAGGCAAGCTGCGCGCCATCGCCGTGGGATCGCCCCAGCGCGTGACTGTGCTGCCCGACCTGAAGACCATTGCCGAGCAGGGCATCAAGGGCTACGACGCCGTGTCCTGGGGCGGCCTGCTGGCGCCTGTGGGCACGCCCAAGGCTGTGGTGGACCGCATTGCGAGTGAAGTCCAGCAAATCCTGGCTGACAAGGACATCCAGGATAAGTTGCGCGGCGCGGGCGCCATCGCCTACTACCAAAGTTCGGCGCAAATGGGCCAGCGCGTGCAGCAGGACTACACCAGCTGGGGCCAGCTGATCCGCGACAAGGGAATTGCCCCCGAGTAACGCCACCATGCCGGCGCGCATATCCGCATTTATTTCTCCAATCCACAAGGAAACCTTCTGATGAAAATCCTCGTCCCAGTCAAACGCGTGGTGGACTACAACGTGAAAGTCCGCGTCAAATCGGACGGCACGGGCGTAGACATTGCCAACGTGAAGATGAGCATGAACCCGTTTGACGAAATCGCCGTTGAAGAGGCGGTGCGCCTGAAGGAA
>JANJSZ010000046.1 GCA_024711405.1 Acidovorax sp. | reverse complement strand
GTTGGCAGGCAACGACTCCAGCTCCACCGCAAAGCCGTGGTTCTGGCTGGTGATGCTGACGCGCCCGTTGTCCAGGTCTTTCACCGGGTGGTTGGCACCGTGGTGGCTGTGCTGCATCTTGAAGGTCTTGGCGCCAGAGGCCAGGGCCATGATCTGGTGGCCCAGGCAGATACCGAAAGTGGGAGTCCCGCTGTCGATGATCTCGCGCACCGCCGTGATGGCGTAGTCGCAGGGCTCGGGGTCGCCAGGGCCGTTGGACAGAAACACGCCGTCGGGGTGCATGGCCAGCACTTCGGCGGCCGGCGTCTTGGCAGGCACCACCGTCAGCTTGCAGCCGCGCTCGGCCAGCATGCGCAGGATGTTCAGCTTCACGCCGTAGTCGTAGGCCACCACATGGAAGCGGGGCGATTCCTGCTTGCCGTAGCCTGAGCCCAGCTTCCACTCGGTCTGGTCCCAGGGGTAGGCGGCGGGCGTGGTCACGACCTGGGCCAGATCCAGGCCCTTCATGCTGGGCGCGGCCTTGGCTGCGGCCAGCGCGGCGTCAACGCGTGCCTGTGTCACGGCTTCACCGGCCGCCAGGCCAACGATGGCGCCGTTCTGCGCACCCTTGTTGCGCAGCAGGCGGGTCAGCTTGCGGGTGTCGATGTTGGCAATGGCCACCGTCTTGTGGCGCACAAGGTATTGCGAGAGGGTTTCGGTCTGGCGGAAGTTGCTGGCCAGCAGGGGCAGGTCCTTGATGATGAGGCCTGCGGCATGGACCTTGTCGGCTTCGATATCCTCGGTGTTGACGCCGTAGTTGCCGATGTGCGGATACGTGAGCGTCACGATCTGCTGGCAATAGCTGGGGTCGGTGAGGATTTCCTGGTAGCCGGTGATGGCGGTGTTGAACACCACTTCGCCGACGGTGGTGCCCGCATCTGCGGATGAAGCACCGATCGAATTACCGATAAAGACCGTGCCGTCTGCGAGCGCCAGGATGGCGGGCGGGAAGTTTCCCTGTAGAGACAAGAGCACTGGATTCTCCGGATGGTTACGGTCGCCCGGCGCCTGCAGGCCGCTCGCGCAAGGTGTGCCGGCGGCTGCTCTCAGATGGGTTGTTGCTTTGGGTGCGATCGGGCGACGCTGTTGCGAGAAAAGCCCCTGATTATACCCAGCTGAGTCCCGCCCCGAATGCCCTCATGCCGCAATGCGGCATCGCGGCCGGGGCTGCAGCACGCCACGCAATGTGCCTGTCTTTCACCACCGACCCAGTCGATGCGTTCCAAATTTCAGTGCGTGGCGCCACTGGCGTGCAGGCAGATGGCTGCGGCGGCAGCCACGTTCAGGGACTCCTCGCCGCCAGGCTGCGCAATGCGGATACGCCGGGTGGCACGCTCCTCCAGCGCGGGCGACACGCCCTGCCCTTCATGGCCCAGCACCCAGGCGCACGGCCACGGCAAGGCGGCGCGGTGCAGGAAGTCGCCATCGTGCACATGGGTCACCAGCAGTGGCACCTGAAGCGCCTGGAGGTCCTGCACCTCCAGCCCTTCCACCAGATCGAGCGCAAAGTGCGCGCCCATGCCCGCGCGCAGCACCTTGGGCGCCCACAGCGCCGCACTGCCCTTGAGCGCCACCACCTGCCGGAAGCCAAATGCCGATGCACTGCGCAGGATGGAGCCCACATTGCCCGCATCCTGCACGCGGTCCAGCACCACCGTGGCCACCGCCGCCTGCAACCCCCTCGGCGCGGCGACATCCACCACAAACCCCATGGGCGCCGGTGATTCCAGGCCACTGATGTCCGCAAACAGGGCATCGGCGATCACTACGACCTTAATAGCCGCTCGCGCATATGCAACGGGTGCCTGAGGCCAAAAAGACTCCGAAAACACCGCCACCACGGGCCGCACGCCACGCTGCAGGGCCGCGCTGCACAGGTGGTCGCCCTCCAGCCAGACACGGCCCTGCTTGCGGTAGGCCGTGCTGTCCTGCGCCAGCCGGCGCAGGTCTTTGACAAAGGCGTTGTCACGCGAGTGGATGACGGTCAGGGGAGCGGAGGTCATGCGGTGTCCCGTGCGGGCAAAGAAGGGGCGCGGTACGCCGGGCCATTCAGGCCAGCACCCTGGCCACGGGTGCAAAACTGTGCCGATGGTGTATGCAGGCGCCATGCTCGCGCAGGGCGGCCATGTGCACGGCCGTGCCGTAGCCCTTGTGGCCGGCAAAGCCGTATTGCGGGTACTGCGCATCGACCTGCACGCACCAGCGGTCCCGGTGCACCTTGGCCAGGATGGAGGCCGCCGAAATGGCAGGCACCAGCGCATCGCCCTTGACAATGGCCTCGGCCGGCATGTCCAGCGTGGGCAGCCGGTTGCCATCGACCAGGACCATCTTCGGCTTGAGCCGCAGGCCCAGCACGGCGCGGCGCATGGCCAGCAGCGTGGCCTGCAGGATGTTCAGACGGTCGATTTCCTCGACACTGGCTTCGGCGATGCTGCAGCACAGCGCCTTGGCCCGGATCTCGTCAAACAGGGCCTCGCGCCGCGCGGCGGTGAGCTTCTTGGAGTCGGCCAGTCCGGCGATAGGGTGCAGCTCGTCGAGGATGACCGCAGCGGCCACCACGGGCCCAGCCAGCGGGCCGCGGCCGGCCTCGTCCACCCCCGCCACCAAACCCGGGGGATGCCAGGGCAAGCTGGCCTGTTCAGGCGGCAAGGATTTTCTGGATCGCATCGGCAGCCAGTTGAGGGGTGTTGCGTTGCAGGCTTTCGTGCAGCGCCGTGAAGCGCCGCTCCAGGGCCGCGATTTTCTGGGGATTGCTGCGCCGCGCGTCCAGCCAGTCCAACGCTGCCGCGCAAAGCGCTTGCGGCGTGGCCGCGTCCTGGATGAGTTCAGGCACCACAAACTCGCGGCAAAGGATGTTGGGCAACCCCACCCAGGGCTGCAACTGCCTGCGGCGCATGAGCCACCAGCTCCAGCGATGCATGTGGTAGCCGATCACCATGGGGCGCTTGAAGAGTGCCGCTTCCAGCGTTGCGGTACCGCTGGCGATCAAGGTGGCATCGCAGGCGGCAAGCACGGTGTGGGACTGCCCCGCAATGATCTGCACCGCCCCACCCAGGCCACAGTGGTGGGCGATCTGAACGATCCGATCATGCAAGGCGGGCACCGCCGGCACTACCAATTTGATGGCGGGTCGCGCTTTAAGCACCAGCGCCGCCGCCTCAAAGAAGGGCTGGGCTATGTACTGAATCTCGGAAGAACGGCTGCCGGGCAGGATGGCCAGCACCTCGTCCGAATCCTGCAGACCGAGTTGCGCCCGGGCGGCAGCGCGGTCTGGCAGCATGGGAATCACACCCGCCAGCGGGTGGCCCACATACGTGGCCGCAATGCCATGGTGCGCCAGAAGTTCCGGCTCGAACGGAAAAATGCACAGCACATGGTCCGCGCTGCGTCGGATCTTCTCGACCCGGTCGGCACGCCAGGCCCAGATGGACGGACACACGAAGTGCACCGTCTTGATGCCGGCGGCACGCAGATCGGCCTCCAGCCCCAGATTGAAGTCGGGCGCGTCCACGCCAATGAAAACATCGGGACGGTCCCCGAGCAAACGCTCGCGCAGCTGTTTGCGGATTCCGAGCAACTCCCGCAGCCGGCGCAGCACTTCCATGCTGTAGCCATGGACGGCCAGCTTCTCGCTGGGCCACCAGGCCTGAAAACCACGCCGCTGCATTTGCGGGCCACCAATGCCGCAGGAGTGCAACTGTGGCCAGTGGGCCTGCATACCATCGATCAGCAGGCCTGCGAGCAGATCGCCCGAGGTCTCGCCCGCCACCATGGCAACGC
Source organism: Acidovorax sp. (assembly GCA_024711405.1). GTDB lineage: Bacteria > Pseudomonadota > Gammaproteobacteria > Burkholderiales > Burkholderiaceae_C > Acidovorax. The sequence goes on along the minus strand of JANJSZ010000046.1, from coordinate 2,854 downwards.
GGGGGGAAATACTCATGGGCGCCCCTCAGCGCGCAATGCCGCGCGTGGAGGCATCCAGAAAGGCCAGCACCAACGCGATGTCGGCGGTGGCTTCCGGATGGGTGGCCGGCAACTCGGCGATGGCGGTGCGGGCGGCCCCCAGGGTCAACCCCTGCCGGTACAGCATGCGATGCATCTGCTTGATGCCCGCCATCCGCGCAGCCGAGAAACCACGGCGACGCAGGCCTTCGAGGTTCAGCCCCCGCACGGCCAGCGGGTTGCCGTCCACCATCATGAAGGGCGGGACGTCCTGCGAGATGTGGCTGGCAAAACCGGCCATTACATGCGCGCCCACCTTCACAAACTGGTGAATGCCCGTGAGCCCGCCGATGATGGCCTGGTCCGCCACCTGCACATGCCCGGCCAGCGTGGCATTGTTGGCCAGGATGGTCTGGTTGCCCACCACACAGTCGTGTGCGATGTGCACGTAGGCCATGATCCAGTTGTCATCGCCTATGGTCGTCACGCCCTTGTCCTGGGTGGTTCCCAGGTTGAAGGTGCAGAACTCGCGGATGGTGTTGCGGTCCCCGATGACAAGCCGTGTGGGCTCGCCCGCGTACTTCTTGTCCTGCGGCGCGGCACCGAGCGATGCAAACTGGAAAATGCGGTTGTCCGCACCGATGGTGGTGCGCCCTTCGATCACGCAATGCGGGCCCACTGTGGTGCCGGCACCGATGGAAACATCGGGGCCTATCATGGTGTACGGCCCCACTGTCACGGAGGGATCGATGCGGGCACCCGCCTCGACAATGGCTGTGGGATGAATATTGCTCACGGTCCAACAGATCTGAACAGTTTGGTCAGTCAGCCTACGCTGCGCATGGTGCACATGAGTTCGGCTTCGCAAGCCACCTCGTCGCCCACGCTGGCCACGCCCTTGAACTTCCAGATGCCACCGCGCACGCGGTCGATGGTGATGGACAGGATCAGCTGGTCACCCGGCTCCACGGGGCGCTTGAAGCGCGCGCCGTCGATACCGACAAAATAATAGATGTTGTTTTCATCGGGCACCTTGCCCATGGCATCAAAAGCCAGCAGGCCTGCGGCTTGCGCCAAGGCTTCAAGGATCAACACACCGGGCATCACGGGGCGGCCGGGGAAATGCCCCATGAAATATGGCTCGTTGAACGTGACGTTCTTGATGGCCTTGATGCGGGTGTTGCTCTCAAGCTCGATCACCTTGTCTACCAGCAGAAACGGGTAGCGGTGGGGCAGCTGCTTGAGAATTGCGTGGATATCCATCATCGAGTTGTTCTTCCGTTCATGCTGCCTTCAGGGCCTGCTCCAGCGCCTTGATGCGCTCGCGCAGGCTGTGCAATTGTTTGAGTGTCGCAGCGTTCTTTTCCCAGCGGGCATTGTCGTCGATGGGGAACATGCCGGTGTACTGGCCCGGCCTGTTCAAGGAGCGTGTGACCACCGTGCCCGCGGAAATATGCACGTTGTCGGCCAATTTCAGGTGGCCCAGCACAATCGCGCCCCCACCAACAGTGCAATGCGCTCCAATGGTGGCGCTGCCCGCGATGCCCACACACCCGGCCATCGCAGCATGCTTGCCGATGTGCACGTTGTGGCCCACCTGGATCAGATTGTCGAGTTTCACCCCGTCTTCGATCACGGTGTCCTGCAGCGCACCGCGATCTATGCAGGTGTTGGCACCGATCTCGACATCGTCGCCAATGCGCACGGCGCCCAGTTGTTCGATCTTGATCCATTGCCCGTTTTCTGGCGCAAAACCAAATCCGTCGGCCCCGATCACCACGCCGGCGTGCACGATGCAGCGCGCGCCGATGTGGCATTCTTCACCCACCGTCACGCGCGACTTGAGCACCGTGCCTGCGCCAATGTGGGCACCGCGCTCGACAACGCACAGCGGGCCGACCGAAGCACTGGGATGCACCACGGCGGTCGCATCCACCACGGCACTGGGGTGCACACCGGCTTGCACGGCTTCGCCATGGCGCTGCCGCCAAAGCTGCGTCACCCGGGCGAAATAGGCATAGGGGTTGTCCGCCACGATGCACGCGCCGCGCACCAGCGCAAGCTCGTGCATGGCAGGCGCCACAATGACGCAGGCCGCCCGGGAGGCGGCCAGTTGCTGCTGGTAACGCGGGTGGCTCAGGAAACTGATGTCCCCTGGACCGGCGGTTTCGAGCGGTGCGATGCGAAGAATCTCGGTTTCCCGCAGCCCCCCTTCCAGCGATCCGCCCAGCGCGTCGACAATGTTCCCGAGGAGCAAACTCACGCGCCACCCACCCTGAGCCGCGGCTTATTTGCCAGCGGCATTCAGCGCCTTGATCACCCGATCGGTGATGTCGTGCTTGGGATTGATGTACACAGCTTCCTGCAGGATGACGTCGTACTTCTCCGCCTCGGCCACTTGCTTGACCACCTTGTTGGCGCGCTCCAGAACCTGTGCGAGCTCTTCGTTCTTGCGGGCATTCAGGTCTTCCTGGAACTCACGACGCTTGCGCTGGAATTCACGGTCCTGGTCCACCAACTGGCGCTGGCGGGTGGTGCGCTGGCTCTCGGCCATGGTAGGGGCCTCGCGCTCAAATTTCTCCGTCGCCGTCTTCAAGGTGTTGCCCATGTCGATGAGTTCCTTCTCGCGACGGGAAAACTCCTGCTCCAGCTTGGCCTGGGCCGCCTTGGCGGTGGTGGCTTCGCGGAAGATGCGGTCGGTATTGACAAAACCGGCCTTGAATTCTTGTGCCTGCAGCGCAGGAGCAGCCACGGCCAGTGCGCTCAGCAGCACACCCAAAGTGAAATGGCGGGAAAGGGATTTCATTAGAAGGACGTACCAATCTGGAATTGAAGT
>JANJSZ010000041.1 GCA_024711405.1 Acidovorax sp. | reverse complement strand
TGTGCGCGTGTTTGCCAACACCACCTCGCTGGGCGAGTTCCTGCCGCCCGTGCTGCGCCACTACCTGCGCCGCAATCCGGACGTGAACATCGACCTGCGCGAGCGCCTGTCGCACGACATCGTGCGCGCCGTGACCGAGGGGCAGACCGACATCGGCATCGTTGCCGGGCTGGTGCGCACCGAAAACCTGGAAACCCTGCCCTACCGCTGCGACCGGCTGGTGCTGGTGGTTCCCAAGGGCCATGCGCTGGACGGCGAGATGCAGATCGACTTTGCCGACACGCTGGATCTGGACTATGTGGGGCTGCACGAATCCAGCGCCATCCACGCCTTCTTGCGCCAGGCCAGCGACCAGCTGCACCGCCCGATCAAGCTGCGCATCCAGGTAAGCAACTTCGAGACATCGTGCCGCATGATCGAGGCCGGCGTGGGCGTGGGCGTGCTGCCCGAGTCGGCCGCCAGCCGCCACGCGCAAAGCATGGACATCGCCATCGTGCCGCTGTCGGACGCCTGGTCGGTGCGCGAGATGCAGATCTGCGTGCGCAGCCTGGAGGCCCTGCCCTCATTTGCCCAGGAGCTGGTGGAGCTGCTGGTGGCCGACGCGCAGGGGCGGCTGGAACTGAAGTGATGCGATTGAAAAAATAGCTGCTGGCACTTGCTGCACAAGTGCCAGAGCCACTTTTACCCGAAACTCACTCGATGGACTTCCAGGTCACCGGTGCCAGCCAGTACTTGAACGTGCCGCTGGCCGTGGCCACCACCTGGCCCTGTTCGTCGATCAGCTGGCCCGCGCAGCTGCACAGGCTGCGCGTGGCATGCACCACCCACCCTTCGGCCAGCAGCGGGCCGCGGGCCGGGCGGTGAAAGCGGCTGGACATCTCCACCGTCACGGCGGTGGGCGATGGCGCATCCGGCAGCTGGCCCGCTGCGCGCGACATGACCGAGTCCAGCAAGGTCATGACCACGCCGCCATGCGCGGCCGGCAGCTGGTTGAGCAGCTCCTCGCGCAGGTGCGGCAGCCTCACATGCACCTTGCCCGGCGGTGCCGGCACCTGCGCGGCGCCGATCAGGCGCATGAAGGCACTGCGGTCGGGCGGCGGCACTGCCCCGCCCTCTGCCTTGTCCGACACATCGGCGGCTGACTCGCCTGGCGCCTGGTTCATGCGTCGCGTGCCTCGCGCACCATGTTGCGCGCGATGATGATCTGCTGGATCTGCGTCGTGCCCTCGTACAGGCGGAACAGACGCACGTCGCGGTAAAAGCGCTCGATGCCGTACTCGGCCATGTAGCCCGCACCACCCAGGATCTGCACCGCACGGTCGGCCACGCGCCCGCACATCTCGGTGGCGAACATCTTGGCGCACGACGCCTCGGTGGAGACGTTGTGCCCGTCGTCGCGGCGGCGCGCGGCGTCGATGGTCATGCACTCGGCCGCGTACAGCTCGGCCTGGCTGTCGGCCAGCATGGCCTGCACCAGCTGAAAGTCGCAGATCGCCTGGCCAAACTGCTTGCGCTCCAGCGCGTAAGCCAGCGCATCGCGCAGCATGCGCTTGGCCACGCCCACGGCCACCGCGGCGATGTGGATGCGGCCTTTCTCCAGCACCTTCATGGCGGTCTTGAAGCCGCGGCCCTCCTGCAGGCCGATCAGGTTGGCGGCCGGCACCCGGACGTTGTCGAAGATCACGTCGCAGGTGTGCGCGCCGCGCTGGCCCATCTTCTTGTCGTATTTGCCGAAGCTGATGCCGGGCGTCTTGGCGTCCACGATGAAGGAGGACACGCCGCCCGCGCCCTTGTTGTCGGGGTTGGTGCGGGCCATCAGCGTGAACATGCCGGCGTGCGGCGCGTTGGTGATGTAGCGCTTGGTGCCGTTGACGATGTAGAAGTCGCCGTCCTTGGTGGCGGTGGTGCGCAGCGATGCGGCGTCCGACCCCGCCCCGGGCTCGGTCAGCGCAAACGAGGCAATCACCTCGCCGGTGGCCAGCTTGGGCAGCCACTCGGCCTGCTGCTCGGGCGTGCCGTCCATCAGGATGCCCTGCGAACCGATGCCCACCGTGGTGCCGATGATGGAGCGGAAGGCTGGCGCGGTCTGGCACAGCTCCAGCAGCACGCGGCATTCCTCTTCCATGGTCAGCTCCAGTCCGCCGAACTTTTCGGGGATGGTCATGCCGAACAGGCCCAGGTTGCGCATCTCCTGCACGATGGATTCGGGAATTTCATCGGTCTCGGCCACTTCGTTCTCGGCCGGCACCAGGCGTTCGCGCACAAAGCGGCGCACGCTGTCGAGCAGGGCTTCCAAAATTTCTGGATCGCGGATCATGGTCAGGGTTCTTTCAATGTTCAGAGGGTTTCGGCCGTGCCCAGCACGGCGGTGGACTGGCTCGACAGCGTGCCGCCATTGCCGTGTACCACGGCCGTGCGGTGCTGCGGGAGCTGGCGCGCGCCAGCCTCGCCGCGCAGCTGGCGCACGGCCTCGATCAGCGCAAAGATGCCGTACATGCCCGGGTGCACGCACGACAGGCCACCGCCATTGGTGTTGACGGCCAGGCGCCCGCCGGGCGCAATGGCGCCGCCCTGCACGAAGGCGCCGCCCTCGCCCTTGGCGCAAAAGCCCAGGTCTTCCAGGAACAGCAGGGTGTTGATGGTGAAGGCGTCGTACACCTGGGCCATGTCCATGTCGGCCGCCGTCAGGCCCGCCATCGCAAAGGCCTGCGCGCCCGACTGCGCCGCACTGGTCGTCGTCAGGTCGGGCATGCAGGAGATCTGGCGGTTCCAGATGGCCGTGGCATTGCCCAGCACATAGACGGGAGGATTGGGCAGGTCGCGCGCACGCTCGGCACGCGTGAGCACGATGGCACCGCCACCATCCGTCACCAGGCAGCAGTCGCGCACGGTGAGTGGGCTGGCCATCGGCCGGGCCGAGAGCACGTCCTCGATGGTGAGCGGATCGCGCATGAAGGCCTCGGGGTTGCGCTGCGCCCAGGCGCGCGCGGCCACGGCCACCTCGGCCAGCTGTTCGCGCGTGGTGCCGAATTCGTGCATGTGGCGTGCGGCGGCCAGTGCGTAGGCCGCGACGGGCAGCACCGGCTCATAGGGATGCTCGTAGGGCTGCGGGTCCAGAAAGCGCCGCGCGGCCACGCCTTCCTTGCGCCCGAACGTGGCCGAGCGCTGCGCACTGCCATAGCACACGAGCACGGCCTTGCACTGCCCGGCTTCCAGCGCGCGGATCGCGGGCAGCAGGTGGGCGATGAAGCTGCTGCCGCCGATCATCGTGCCGTCCACGTAGGTCGGGTTGATGCCCAGATGCTCGATGACCGGCATGGTCCACATGCTGGCGTTCACGCTGCACGTGGCCAGGCCGTCGATATCCTGCATGGTCAGACCCGCATCGGCCACGGCCGCGTGCGCGGCACGCACCAGCAGCGTCATGTCGTCCATGCCGGCCGCCTCGCCACAGCCATAGGTGGCGGCGCCGACAATGGCCACGCGGCCGCGCAACGGGCGGTTCACGGCGGCGGCATCCAGATGGGATTGCGGAATGCGGCTCATGCGGCACCCCCTTGCACGGCGGGCTGGAACAGCACCAGGCCGCGTCCGTCCTTTTGCGCCACCTGGGCCTGCACGCGCAGGCCAATGCGCACCGCTTCGGGCGCCACGCCGTCCACGCGGCTCATCATGCGCACGCCCTCGTCGAGGTCGATCAAGGCCACGTTGTAGTTGCCGCCCGCATCCGCCTTGCGCGCGATGGTGGTGGTGGAATAGACGGTGCCCAGGCCGCTGGCGCGCACCCAGCGCAGCGGGCTGGCGCCGCAGTGCGGGCACAGCTCACGCGGTGTGAACACATGGTGGTGGCACTGCGGGCAGTGCTGCAGGCAAAAACGGCCGGCATTCAGCTCGGCCTGGTAGTGGGTTTGTGCGCTCAGGTGCATGGTGGCGTTCTCGCGGGAGCTGTCATAGTGGTCGCCAGCATGCCCGCATCGCCACAGCACTTCAATTCGGCAATCTGAAAGGGCGTCTTCAGTGGGGGGGGCGGCCGCGTGCCTGTAGGCTATGCCATTGCATGGCTGCCGGTGGTAGCAAAGCGCTCCAGGATGAGGTCCCGGATCCGGCTAGCGGCCGGCGTGAGTGCAAACTGGCGCGGCCACACCATGTTCAAGTGCGTGCGTAACTCGGGGCCGTCGAGGGGAACCAGGCGCGGCAACTCCGCCCCCCTCAGTTGCCCAAAACTCCGCGGCGCAAACGCTACCCCCAGGCCGCGCTGCGCCATCAGCAGCATGGGCAGGGTCTCGCCGCCCCAGTACACCACGTTGGGCACGAACCCGGCCTGCTGGCAGGCACGCAGCACCATATCGGAGATGCCGGTGCCCAGCGGCGATCGGTGCAGCAGAAAGCGGTCATGGCGCAGGTCTGCCAAGCGCACCCTGTCGCGTCCCGCCTGCGGGTGGCCCGGCGGCAGCGCCAGCCACAGCGGCTCGTCCATGATGACCCGCGTCTCCAGCTCGGGCGCAACGTACTCGCTGCGCGAGATGATCAGATCCAGGCCACGCTCGCGCAGGCGCTGCAGCATGTAGCCCGCCTCGCCCTCCTGCACATGAACCGTGATGTCCAGCCCGCTGGCGCGCAGATCCTCCATCACGCCGGGTATGACGAACAGGCTGGCCGCCGTGGCGCAGCCGATGTGCACGCTACCGCGCGCACCCTGTTCGGCCTCGCGTAACTCGCGGCGTATGGTCTGCAAGCTGGCCAGCAGCGCCTTGGCGCGCAGGTAGAACAGCTCGCCCGTCGCCGTGGGTGCCAGCCTGTGCCCGCTGCGATCGAACAGCGTGACGCCCAGCTCGTCCTCCAGCTTGCGCAGCAGGATGCTCAGCGGTGGCTGTGTCATGTGCAGGCGCGTGGCTGCGGCCGACACGCTGCCTTGCTCGTAGACGGCGACAAAGCATTTCAGGCGGTGCTCATCCATATATTTTCTGAATAAAAAAACACTTTATATATATTAGACATTTATAAGATGCTTTCCTAGACTCCTGTCCATACAACAACCCGCGGCCCATTGCGCCGCCACAGGAGACATGGATATGCGCCCCATTCGTCGCCAGGTCATGGGCCTGGCAGCCACTCTTTGCCTTATCCCCTTGCTGGGCCTGCAAGCAGCCCACGCCCAGGCCGAATGGCCGAAACGCACCATCAAGGTCATCGTGCCCTACCCCGCGGGCGGTTCGGCCGATGCCATGGGGCGCATGGTGGCCAACAAGCTGGGCAAGGCGCTCAAGGGCAGCGTGGTGGTGGAGAACATGCCCGGTGGCGCCACCGTGCCCGGTGCGCTGACCACCCTGCGCGATCCAGCGGATGGCCATACGCTGTTCATGGCCAGTGACAACACGCTGAACGTCAACCGCTGGCTGCTCAAGGATGTGCGCTACGACGGGGATCGAGATTTCACCCCCGTCACCGTGCTCAACACCTACCCGCACTGGCTGATCGTCAACCCCCAGGGGCCATACAAAAGCCTAGACGACCTGGTGAAGGCGATTCGGGCCAGCCCGGGCAAGGTGTCCATCAGCGTCAACACCATCGGCGGCGCGGCGCATCTGGCGCTGGACAACTGGCGCCGGCAGAACGGACTGCATTTTGAAATCGTGCCCTACCGTGGTTCGCCCCCAGCCATCACCGACCTGATCGGCGGCCACACGGATGCGCATGTCGACGTGGTGGGCTCTTCCATCGCTCACGCACGCGGTGGACGCGTACTGCCCGTGGCCGTGCTGCAGGGCACGCCGGTCAGGGAGTTTCCAAATGCTGTCGTGCAAGACCCCAAAGATCCCAAGGCCCTGCTCGTGCAGTCCAACCTGTCGGTGGTGATGCGCACCGGCACGCCACAGGCGGTGCTGGACAAGATTTATGCCGTATTGCAGACGAGTGTCAAGGACGAGGACTTCGCCAACACCCTGACCATGCTGAGCCTGGCCCCCGTGCTGCTGGAGCCTGCCAAGGCCAAGGTCTTTCTGCACCAGGAGACCCAGCGTTACGGCGTGCTGGTCGAGAAGTCGGGCCTGGAAAAGCAGTAAGAGAGCAACGTCATGAAATTTGTCATCGCCCTGATGCGCCACGAGACGAATACCTTCTCCCCCCTCCCCACCGTGCTTGGCGACTTCCGCCGCGGCACCGGCGCAGGGCCGGCCTACGGCGACGCGGCACGCCAAGCCTGCGAGGGTACGAAGAATGCCGCCACCGCCTATCTGGACATGGCGCGCGAGCTGGGGGCCGAAGTGGACTTCGCGGTCTATGCCAATGCCGTGCCCAGCGGCGTGGTGACGCGCGAGGCCTTTGAGGGTCTGTGCGACACCATCGTGCGCAGCGCCTCCCAGGGCTGCGACGCCGTGCTGCTGGACCTGCATGGCGCCATGGTGGCCGAGGGCTACCCAGATGCCGAGGGCGAACTGCTGCGCCGCCTGCGCGCCTGCACCCCGCCGGGGCTGCCGATCGGCGTGGCGCTGGACTTCCACGCCAACTTCAGCAGCGAATTAATCCGCAATGCCACGGTGATTGCCGGCTACTGCACTTATCCGCATGTGGACATCTATGAGACCGGCGCCCGCGTAGCGCGCAGCATACGCGCGCAGCTGGAGGGCCACAGCCAACCCGTACTGCTGTGGCGGCGCCTCCCCATGCTGACGCACATGCTGCGCCAGACGCCGGCCATGCAGCCCATGAAGGACATCATGGACCGGTCCCTGCAGGCCGAGCGCGATGGCGAGGTATGCAATGCCTCCATCTTCGGCGGCTTTCCGCTGTCCGACATCCCCTATGCGGGCCTGTCCGTGGTCATTGCTACCGAACGCGGCAAGCTCGAGGACGGCGAACGCCTGCTCAATGAGCTGTGCGACCTGGCCTGGTCGCGCCGCGCGGACTTTGTGTTCCCGAGCGAGCCCGTGCCCGCATCCATCGCCCATGCCAAGACCTTGCGTGAAGGCCCGGTGCTGCTCATCGACCATGGCGACAACTGCGGCGCCGGCGGTGTCACCGACATCATGGACGTGCTCGAAGAAGTGCTCAGGCAAGGCCTGGAAGACGTGGTCGCCGGCCCGTTTTGGGACCCCGCCACGGTGGCCACGCTGTTCGAGCGCGGCGTGGGCGCCGAGGTCACGGTGGACGTGGGCGGCAAGACCGACATGCCGGCCCTGGGGCTGAAGGGACGCCCCATGCGCCTGACCGGTGTGGTCGAGCGCCTGACGGATGGCGAATACACCGTCACCGGCCCCATGTTTACGGGCGTGCGCCAGAGCCTGGGCCGTACCGCCGTGCTGCGCGTGGGTTCGGTGCTGGTCTTCATCTGCGAGCGGCCGCAGGAGCCGTACGACACGGGCGTGTTCACCCATGCCGGCGTGGACCCGGCCCAGTGCAAGTATGTGCTGCTCAAGTCGCGCCAGCATTTCCGCGCCGGCTTTGGGCCCTTTGCCAAGCATGTCGTGCTCGTCAGCGGGCCCGGCGTGTGCAGCTCGGACTACGACCTGTTTCCGTTCCAGCACCTGAGCCGACCCATGTACCCGCTGGATGCCGACGCCACCCCCGCCGAGGGCGACAGCTGGGTACCGGCCGTTGCCTGAGCGCCTGAACCCTAGCAACCACTATGCAGGAGCTGTTGTACCCCGCCGCGGTTGTGCTGCTGGGCTATGTCGTACTCGGCATCACGGGCTTCGGCTCGGCTCTCGTCATCGTGCCCCTGCTGGCCTGGCGCTGGCCCCTGCCCGAGGTGGTGCCCCTGGTGCTGCTGCTCGATGTGCCGGCATCGCTGCTGCTGGGCGGGCTGAACCTGCGCCACGTGAACTTTGCCGAGTTGCGGCGCCTGCTGCCGGGCATGGTGGCCGGCGCCCTGGCCGGACTGTGGCTGTCCAGCCAGCTGGCCAGCCGCTGGCCCCTGCTGGCCCTGGGCCTGTATGTGGCGGTGGTGGGCGCACAGGCGCTGCGCACCGCACCGCCACGGCGCCAGCACCTGGCCGCCCCCTGGGGCTATGCCGCGGGCGGCGCGATGGGCCTCGTGGAAATGCTGTTCGGCACCGCCGGTCCGCTGGTGGTGGCGTGGCTCGCCCGGCGCCTGCCCGACGTGCATGTACTGCGTGCCAGCACGCCCATAGTGATCACCGTCAGCGCCGGCGCGGCATTGCTGACCATGGGCTGGGCGGGCCGCCTGTCCCAGGCTGATCTGTGGTGGCGCTGGCTGGGCCTGGTGGGCGTTGCGGCCTGCGGCGTGGTGATCGGCAACCGCTGGGCGTGCCGCGTATCACCCGAGCTTTTGCGCAGGGCGATCTGCTGCCTGCTGGTGATCAGCGGGCTGGCACTGGTGGCGCATGCCCTCAAGATGAACTAGCTCCAAGGAGCCGCTTTGAGACGTATATCCACCCATTTCGCGCCATAAAACCATCAATTTCACCATCCGAAGGAGTCAGGAGACATGCTTTATTCATCGATTGCCAAAATCACGGCCATTGCGCTGGGTTCCGTATTGCTGACCCACGCTGCCATCGCGCAAGACCCATCCAATACGAATACGCCGATCAAGATCATCATCGGTTTTCCCGCCGGCGGGGCGCTGGACAACATGTCGCGCGCCCTGGCGGAAAAGCTGCGCACCGATTGGGGGAGAACGGTCGTCGTGGACAACAAACCCGGCGCCAGCACCCATATTGCCCTGATGGCGGTGAAACGTTCGCCCGCGGATGGCAATACCATTTTGATCAGCCCCGCTCCGCCGTTTGTCACGCACCCCCTGACCTACGACAAACTGCCGTTTGACCCCGACAAGGACCTGATCCCTGTGGCGCATCTGGCCGACACGCCCCTGGTAGCCACCACCTCCGCCAGCAGCCCCTATTCGTCGATGCGTGAATACCTGGACTGGGTGAAAAAGAACCCCAAGGAAACCGGGGTGGGCATGGTGACGCTGGGTGGGGTGTTTCATTTCGGCCTGCTGCAGTTGAATCAGCAAACGGGACTGAATTTGACGCCCGTCGCCTACAAAGGCGCGCCCCCCATGCTGACCGATGAAATCGGCGGCGTGCTTCCCGTCGGCATGGATACGGTGGCTTCTGCTGGTGAACTGGTGAAGGCCGGGAAAATCAAATACTTGGGTGTTCCTGGCATGGAGCGCTCCAAACTCATTCCCAACGTCCCCACTTTTCTCGAGCAGGGAGTGCCGGGGTTTGAACACGCAACCGGCTGGTATGCGGCCTTTGTTCCCGCTGGCACGCCCCCATCCGTGGTGGGCAAGCTGGAAAAGACGATGATCAAAATCATGCAAGACCCCGAGATTTCCGCCAGAATGACCCAGATCGGCCTCGTCACCACCGGCAGGCCGGGTGCCGAGGTCGCAAAGCTGGCCAAGACGCAGCGCGAGGCATCGCGGCCCATGGTCGAACAGTCGGGCTTCCGGGCAACGCAATAACCCTTTGCTGGAAGGAGCCCTCTTCGCACAAGGGCTCGGCGCAAAGCCGCCCACAGCCCCGCTCACCCCGCCGTCTTGATGACCTTGGCCCATTTCACCAGCTCGCCGTCGGCAACGCGGGGCAGGGGCACCGCCTTGTACTGCCCGGTACGCATCGGTACAAATCCGGCTTTGAAGTTCAGCAAGCTCACGTTTGCAAAAGGCAAAGAGGGGCGTCAGTGGGCATGCATAAGATAGATCCAATGCATGCGTGATTTTTTGCATGCGACCCCAAAGAAACGAAGCAGAACATCCATGGATTCATCCGTATCTTCCGAAGCATTGCAGTACGCCATGCGCGCGTTGTCGCCCGAGTTCATCGCCATCCGCCGCGACATCCATGCCCACCCGGAACTGGCTTTCGAAGAGCGCCGCACCAGCGATCTGGTCGCCGAACGGCTGGCCGCCTGGGGCTACCAGGTGCACCGCGGCCTGGGCGGCACCGGCGTCGTCGGTGCGCTGCGCAAAGGCAGCGGCAGCCGCACGCTGGGCATACGCGCCGACATGGATGCGCTGCCCATCCAGGAAAAGACCGGTCTAGACTACGCCAGCCGCCACGGGGGCAAGATGCACGCGTGCGGTCATGACGGCCACACCGCCATCTTGCTGTGCGCGGCGCGCTACCTGGCTGAATCGGCCGACTTCAGCGGCACGCTGAACCTGATCTTCCAGCCCGCCGAGGAAAACGAAGGCGGCGCCCTGCGCATGGTGGACGAGGGCCTGTTTACCTTGTTTCCCTGCGATGAGATCTATGCGCTGCACAACTCGCCCGGCATGCCCGTGGGGCAGGTGGCGCTCAGCGTCGGCCCGTTGATGGCGTCGTTCGATCGCGCCACTGTGACGCTGCGCGGACGCGGCGCGCATGGCGCCATGCCTCACCACGGGATCGATCCGATGCAGTGCGCAGCCAGTATCACGCTGGGCCTGCAGTCCATCGTGTCGCGCGAGATCGATGCACTCAAATCGGCCGTGATCACGGTGGGTTCTATCCAGGCCGGTGAGGCTTACAACGTGGTCCCTGAGAGTGCACAGCTCAAGATCGGCGTGCGCACGCTCGACCCCAAGGTGCGCACCCTGGTGGAGCAGCGCATCCGCGAGTTCATTGCCGCACAGGCCCAAAGCTACCAATTGCAGGCCGAAGTGACCTACGAGCGCAAGTACCCTGTGCTGGTCAACCACGCTGCGCAGACAGAAATCCTGCGCCAGGCCGCCGTGCGTCTGCTGGGCGCGGACAACGTGCTGGAGCGCCCACCCGTCATGGGCAGCGAAGACTTTGCCTACATGCTCGAACACAGGCCGGGCGCCTACATCCGCCTGGGCAACGGCACCGGCGAAGACGGCGGCTGCATGGTTCACAACCCCAAGTACGACTTCAACGACAAGGCTTTGCCGATTGGCGCGGCGCTATGGGTGCATCTGGTCCAAAGCTGCCTGGTCTGATCTTTCAACCAAGGAGACACCCATGAATTCTTTGAATCGCCGTCATTTCCTGCAATCCGCCGGCGCCGCCTGCGCCCTGGCCGGCCTGCCCGCCTGGGCCAACGACGCCTTCCCCGGTAAACCGCTGACTCTGGTGGTGCCCTACCCAGCTGGGGGCGCCAGCGACGCATCGGCGCGCATTTTTGCTGAATCCTTCACCCAAAGCTTCAAGCAGCAGGTGATCGTGGAGAACTACGGCGGTGGCACCGGACTCATCGGCGCCAACAAGGTGTTGAGCGCGCCGGCCGACGGCTACACCTTCCTGCATGGTTCGCCCAACGAGGTGATCCTGCCACCCATGCTGAACTCAGCAGCGCGCTACAAGCCCTGGGACTTTGTCTTTGCCGCCCCGATCACCTCGGCATCCATCGTGCTCATGGTGCGCAACGGCATTCCCGCAAACTCCATGGACGAGTTCCTGGACTACGCCCGCCAACGCAAGGACAAACCACTGACCTACGCGTCGGTGGGTATCGATTCGCTTTACCACCTGATGGGCGACGCGCTGGCCGCACGCCTGAACCTGCCGTTCCTGCACGTACCCTACAAAGGTGCTGCGCCTGCGTTGCAGGATCTGGCCGGCGGGCAGGTGGACTTTGCCATCCTGGCCTACCAGACCAGTTTTGACGGCATGCAGGAACAGGGCCGATTGAAGATCGTCTCCAGCTTTTCCAAGGACATGGCGCCCGGCCTCAAGCACCTTGCCCCGATCACCCAGAGCAAGCAGATCCCTGACTTCGTGCACGAAATCGGCGGCGGTTATTTCATGCGCAAGGGTACGCCCGCCGACCGCGTGGCCGCCCTGCGCAAGGCCATTGGCGAGGCCGTTGTCAAGCCCGAAATTCGCAGCCGTCTGGAGGCCGAAGGTCGCAAGGTGGAGCGGCCCACCGAAAACCAGGCGCAGGCCGACGCGGCGTTCAAGGAAATGACCGACCGCGTGGCCGCTTTGCTGAAGGTGCTGGGCCGCAAGAATCTGGCGCTGTAAAAAAGCTGCAGGGCAAGCAGCGCGGCGCCCTTGCCCGCGGCAGCTTTTCTTGCATCTGCAGCGGGGGCCATCCGCCCCCCTTGCTCACCCCGGCGTGATCCCCGCCGTCTTGATGACCTTGGCCCATTTGTCCAGCTCGCCACGCAGGCGCTGGCGCATCTGCTCTTGCGTGCCGGGGTCGGCCTCGGCGCCGGCGTCCAGCAAGCGCTGGCGCACGGCGGGGTCTTTCATGGCGGTGTTGAAGTCGGTGTTGATCTTGTCCAGCACGGCCTGGGGCGTCTTGGCGGGGGCGAACAGTGCCGCCCACGAATACGCCTCGTAGCCGGGCAGGCCGGATTCCACGCCGGTGGGCACGTTGGGCAGCATGGCCGAGCGTTGGCGGCTGGCCACGCCCAGCACTTTCACGCGGCCGCTCTTGATGTGCGGCAGCGCGGTGGGCGCGTCGCTGAACATGAGCTGCACCTGCCCGCCCAGCAGGTCGTTCATGGCCGGGGCGCTGCCCTTGTAGGGCACGTGCTGCAGCTTGGTACCGGCTTCCATGTTGAACAGCTCGCCCGCCAGGTGCGTGCCGCCACCGTTGCCCGACGAGCCATAGGCCAGCGGCGTGCCCTTCTTGGCCAGCGCGATCAGCTCCTGGATGGTGTTGGCCGGCACCGAGGGGTGCGCCACGATGAACACCGGAAACATGGCCGCGAAGCTGATGGGCGCGAAGTCCTTTTCGATGTCGTAGGGCAGTTTGCCCATCAGCGAGGGGTTGACCGAGTGGTGGATGGCGCCCACAAACAGCCCGTAGCCGTCGGGAGCCTCCTTGGCCGCGGCCGTGGCGCCCACCACGCCGCCTGCGCCCGCGCGGTTGTCGATGACGGTGGGGGTTTTCCAGATTTCGGACAGCTTCTGGCTGAAAACGCGGGCCGTGGTGTCCACCGGGCCGCCCGGCGGGAACGGCACGATGAAGCGCACGGGCCGGCTGGGCCAGGGCTCGGACGCGAGCACCGCCAGCGGATGGGCTGCGGCAAGCAGGCTGCCGGCGATGAAGCTGCGGCGCGAGGTCGAAGAATGCATGGTATGTCTCCTGTCGTTCAGGTGGTAAGGCTCAGCGCCTGGTCTTTCAAGGTGCGCTTGAGCACCTTGCCGTTGGTATTGGTGGGCAGCTCGGCCAGCGCCACGATGTGCGACGGGCGCTTGTAGGGCGCGAGCCGTTCGCGCAGGTACGCCTGCATGGCATCGGCATCCAGCACTGCGCCGGGGCGCAGCTCGACGAAGGCCACGATCTCCTCGTTGCCGTCTTCCACGGTGCGGCCCACCACCGCGGAGCGCTGCACGCTGGGGTGGGTGTTGAGCGCCGTCTCCACCTCGGCCGGGTAGACGTTGAAGCCCGAGCGGATGATCATTTCCTTCAGACGCCCCACGACGAACAGCGCGCCGTCGGCATGCATCTCGCCCAGGTCGCCGCTGGTGTACCAGCCGCCCTCGCGCATCACTGCGGCGGTGGCCTCGGGGTCACGAAAGTAGCCGGGCATCAGCCCCCGGCCACGGATCCACAGCTCGCCGCGCTCGCCCAGCGGCAGCGGCTGGCCGGTGGCCGGATCGGTCACGCGCACCTCGGCCTCGGCCACGGCGTAGCCGGCGCTGGTGTCGGGGCGCTGCTCGGAGAGGCGCGTGAGGTGCACCGAGCCCGCGTATTCCGACAGTCCGTAGCCGTGGTGCAGCGCCTGGCCGAAAGCCGCCTCCACGCGCTGCTTCAAGGCCAGGTCCAGCGGACCCGCGCCGGTGTAGAGGTAGCGCAGCGCCGGCGCCTCGGGCCGTGCAATGCCGCGCTCCTGCAGATGGGCCAGCAGGCGCGAGAACAGCGCGGGCGGCCCCTGCAGCTGCGACACGCCATGGTGGGCCAGCGCATCCAGCAGGTCGTCGGGATCGAACTGCGGGCGCATGACGAGCTGGGCGCCGGCCAGCAGCGAGCTGATCAGCACCGTGCCCAGCCCGAAGATGTGGGTCATGGGAACGAAGGCGTAGCTGCGGTCCTGCGGGCCCAGTGCACGCGATGCGCCCGAGACGCGGGCGAAATGGACCAGCGCGTCGTGCGTGAGCATCACGCCCTTGGGCTGGCCCGTGGTGCCCGAGGTGAAGAT
>JANJSZ010000026.1 GCA_024711405.1 Acidovorax sp. | reverse complement strand
ATCGGGCCCCCCCCCCCCTCAACCCTGCAACCCCAAAAAAAACACCCCCCCCCTAAACAATGTTTGGGGCCGCTTCTTGCATTCATAACAATGGAGTGAAGTCATGGATTTTTTGCACAATGCCGATTTCTGGATCGGTCTCATCAAGATCGTCTGGATCAACATCATCCTGTCCGGTGACAACGCGGTTGTCATTGCACTGGCAGCGCGCTCCCTGCCTCCGCACCAACAGCGCAAGGCGGTTTTCTGGGGCTCCGGCGCGGCCGTGGTGCTGCGCATCGTGCTGACGGTGGTGGCTGCCAAGCTGCTGGAGCTGTCGTTCCTGCAGATCGTGGGCGGCTGCCTGCTGCTGTGGATCGGCCTGCAACTGCTCAGCGACGACGGCGACGAGGAGGGCGAATCCAAGTCCTACGGCAACCTCATGGCCGCCGTACGCACCATCCTGATTGCCGACCTGGTGATGAGCCTGGACAACGTGATCGCCGTGGCCGCCGCTGCCCATGGCAACCTGGTGCTGCTGGTGCTGGGCCTGGCCATCAGCATTCCGCTGGTGATCTTTGGCAGCACGCTGATGATCAAGCTGATGGAGCGCTTTCCGGTCATCGTGGTCCTGGGTGCGGCCCTGATCGGCTGGGTGGGCGGCGAAACCATTGTCAGCGATGCCTCATTGCACGACTTTGCACTGGCACACCCGGCCCTGCACTACGTGGCCGCCGCGCTGGGCGCCACGCTCGTGGTGGGCATCGGGAAGTTCTGGCCGCGTGCCCGGCGTGCCGCATCTCCGCAGTAACCAAGACGGCATGGAGTGTGACAAAAATGACACCCCCATGACACCCTGCTCCCCGCCCCGGCGGAAAAAAAGGACGGCATGGAGCGCCGCCCCCTGCCAACAAGGTCCAATTGCCCCTTGGCGATGCCCAGGCCGACACGGGCGCAGAAATTGCTTTTAGCTCCGTGCACCACCGCACGACCGAGAGCCGTTTTTGACCATGCAAAGCCATCGCCATCCATGTACCCAGGCATGGTCCCTGCTCTTGCCACCATGGCACTGCCAGACGAAACACTCGTCTATGATGCGGGGCGCGATGCAAATGGGCCAGACATGGCGGCTTTCCAGACACCGGTGATGGAACTTGCCCCTGTCCGGAATTCGGTGCTCCCACCGGATTCGGCTGCCTGACGACGCACGCGGCAACCTCCATGACCTATGAATTTTTTGCCCGCACCGACTGCGGACGGGTGCGCAACAACAACGAAGATGCAGTGGCCTTCGACCGCGATGCGCGCCTCGCCATTCTGGCGGACGGCATGGGCGGCTACAACGCGGGCGAAGTGGCCAGCGCCATGGCCACCACGTTCATTCGCACGGAAATGGCGCGCTGGCTGGCTCAGGCCGGCAAGAATGCACCGGTTGCCGATGTACGAAGGGCGCTTGAGATCTGCGTCGAGAACGCCAACCATGCCGTGTTGGGCGCCTCCCTTTCCAACCCCCTGTATGCCGGCATGGGCACCACGCTGGTCGTGGGCATTTTTCGGGATACCCGGCTCATCCTGGGGCACATCGGCGACTCGCGCTGTTACCGCCTGCGCGGCGGCGTGTTGCAGCAAATCACGCGCGACCACTCGTGGCTGCAGGAACAGGTGGACGCCGGCTTTCTCACGCCCCAGCAGGCCGCCGCATCCGGTAGCCGCAACCTCGTTACGCGAGCGCTGGGCGTAGAGCCCCACGTGCAGATGGAAGTGAACGAGTTCCAGGTGGCCCCGGACGATTTGTTCCTCATGTGCTCGGACGGCCTGACCGACATGGTTTCCGATGCCGACCTGGCAGAAATGGTGCGCGCCCCCCTGCCACTCGAAGATAAAGCCACGCTGCTCATTGACACCGCCAATGCCTATGGAGGGCGCGACAACATCAGCGTGCTGCTTGCACACATGGCGGCGGGCGGCAAAAAACGCGGCTTCATGTCCCGATTGATCCGGGCCGCATGATGCCGCTCGACCCCACAACAACCCAACACCGCAGGAGTGGATCATGCCCAGAATGATCGTTTCGATCGACAGCGTCGTCATCAAGGAAGTCGAATTGACCAAGGAGCAGACCACGCTGGGTCGCCGCCCGTACAACGACATCGTGATCGACAACCTGGCCGTCAGCGGCGAGCACGCCGTCATCCACATGACCGATGGCGGCGTGGAAATCGAAGACCTGGGCAGCACCAACGGCACCTATGTCAATGCCAAGGCCGTCAAGCGCCAGGAACTGCGCAACGGTGACGTCATTGAAGTCGGCAAATACAGGATCCGCTTGCTTCAGGAGGCCGAGGGCGAAAATTTCGAAAAAACCATGCTCTTCAAGCCAGGCATGGCACCCGCGCTGGGTGCCGTTCCCCGCCCCGCAGTTGCGCCCACCCCGGCGGCGGCCACGCAGCCCTCGGCGGTCATTCGCGTGATGTCGGGCGCGGCTGCCGGGCGCGAGGTGGCCCTGCAGAAAGTGGTCACCACCATCGGCAAACCTGGCGTGGCCGTGGCCTCCATTACCAAGCGCCACCAGGGCCATGTGCTGGCGCATGTCGAAGGCCCCGACATGCCCCTGGTCAACGGTACCGCCATCGGCGCCAACCCCCTGTCCCTCAAGCATGGCGACCGGATCACACTCGCAGGCACCGAGATGCAGTTCGAGCTGGCGTGAGGCTTCGGGCGTGTGGCTGGCTTTCCAGCCCTGCGCCCATATTTGCGTGGAACGCAGACTGGGCGGCTCAGCCCATTGCAACCCAGAGTAAGGCGGTGGCATGAAGGTTCGCGTGTTGGGCTGCTCGGGCGCCATTGCCCAAGGTTGTCGTACCACCTCGTTTTTGATCGACGGGCGCATTCTCATTGATGCGGGCACCGGCGTGGGCGACCTCACCCTGGAAGAAATGCGCCAGATCGACCATGTACTGCTCACGCATGCGCACCTCGACCATGTGGCCGCCCTGCCCCTGATGCTGGACGCCGTGTCGTCCCTGCGCAGCACGCCGGTGCGGGTGCACGCCCTGCCCGCCACCATCGCCGCACTGCAGGCCCACATTTTCAACAACACCATCTGGCCCGATTTCAGCCGCATACCCAACGCAGCCAATCCTTTTCTTGCGTACCAGGCGCTGCACACCGGACAGATGCTGCAGATCGCCGGCCTCGATATCGAGGTACTGCCCGCCATCCACACCGTTCCCGCCGTGGGCTACGCCGTGCGCGGCCGCACCGGCTGGTGGGCGTTCAGCGGCGACACCGGCCCCAACCCGGCCTTCTGGCAGCGCATCAACCAGCTGCCCGTGGCCATGCTGGTCATAGAAACTGCGTTCAGCAACACCGAAAGCGCCCTGGCGCAGCGCAGCCTGCACCTGGCACCCCACACCCTGGCGCAAGAACTGGCGCAACTGCAGCCCGGCAAACCGTGCCCCATCTACATCACGCACACCAAGCCGTCGGAAACGCGATTGATCGTCGAAGAGCTCCGCCACTTCGACGCCATCACGCAGCCCGGCGGCCAGGCCCCGCATGACATTGCGTGGCTACAGGCGGGGCAGGAGTTTGAGGTGTGAATACCGGCTGGCAGCAGGCTCAGCGCGCAACATGTAAGCAGAACTTGCATTTCGTGACATACATGGCAGACAAAAATGTCTTGCGCTGGATGCAGCATTGCCGGCGCCCCAACGCATTCGTATTTTTATCCGCCCTCTTCAGCGATCAGATACGCCTTGTTGCACTCTCCAGCATGGCACGGATGCTGCTTGTATCTGGACGAGCCTGAAGAATTCTTCTGCAGGTTTTCATTTGCAATTGACTCCGAGGAGAACTTTATGAAGCGTTCCATGCAAAAGGGTTTCACCCTGATCGAATTGATGATCGTGGTGGCGATCATCGGTATTCTGGCTGCCGTGGCTCTGCCTGCTTATCAGGACTACACCAAGAAGGCCAAGATGTCGGAAGTGATTTTGGCTGCATCTGGCTGCCGCACCACCATTACTGAGATGTACCAAAGTAGTTCTGCATCGAACGCACCTACTGCTGGGGGCAATTGGGGATGTGAAAGCGCTTCGCAAACCAGCAAGTATGTGAAGCAAGTTTCCACGACACCAAATGGCGCGATACGGGTACAGGCCACTGGTTTTGGTGACGCTAATATTGATGACAACTACATGTATTTGGAGCCACGCAAGATTGATGGCACGACTGCATTGGTTTCTTCGACTGACATGCCTGCTCAAGTGGGTTCATGGGCTTGTGGTGCTGTCACAAGCGACACCATTCTCAAGTATCTGCCAGGCTCCTGCAAAACCATCTTCACCGCTGCACCGACCGGTACTTTTGCTCCTTAATTCAATTTTTTAGAAAAAATTACTAAAAGAGCGTGCTGTTTGCACGCTCTTTTTTTGCCTGACAGCTTTCCACTTTTCAATGCAATTTTTTATTGGAATCATAACCATCGCATGGTTGGTTCCGAACCACTACGCGCCGTGGTCCTCCGCCTGGGGCGACGCATTAGCAATCGCTGGCCTCTTGGGGCTGCTGCCCACTGCGCTGACAGTCAGGGGCGTTTCCGGGCGCGTTGCATGGCCCCTGTCGGGCATCGCCGCATTGTGTGGCGTCATGCTGTGGGCGCAAATCGCCACGGGCAAACTCCTTTTCTTCGGCGATGCACTGATCGCCGCCCTTTACGTGGGGTTGTGGCTGGCGGCAGTGCTGACCGGTGGTCTGGTGGCCAGCATTGCCGGTCGCAGCGAGGACTTACATGCCCTGACCATGGCCTGGCTCTTTGCTGCGCTGCTGTCCGTCGGTATTGGACTCGTGCAGTGGACGGGCGCACTCAGCCTGGGCATCTATGGCGCAGAAATGCCACCAGGCGGACGGCCCTTCGGCAATGTGGCCCAGCCCAACCATTTGTGCACACTCTGTTTTCTTGGCCTGTGCGGTCTGCTATGGGTGCACCAGCATCAAAAGGTGAGTAGTGCCACCTTGTGGTTGGGAGCCGGATTTCTGCTGTTGGGCATGGTGATGACCCAGTCGCGCACTGGATGGCTGCAAATCGGGTTGCTGGTGGTCTGGGGTCTGGCGATGCGAACGCGAGCGGGCCTGCGTATTACCCGCCTACAATTGTTGATGCTGGGTGCGGTGTTTGCATCAGGTGTCGTGCTTTGGCCCGCAGTCAGCGATGCCTTGCTGCTGTCCACCGGGCGGTCGATAGGCGACCAGATGCAGGCCGGCGCGCGGCTGCCTTTCTGGTGGTCCATGCTCGATGCCGTGGGGCGCGAGCCACTGTGGGGCTACGGCTGGCAGCAGGTGGGTGCCGCGCAGCAGCGCGTGGCGCTGGACCATCCCAGCGTTGGGACTATGTTCGAGCACAGCCACAACCTGGTGCTGGATCTGTTGCTGTGGAACGGTTTGCCGATCGGTGGCCTGATCGTTGCCACACTGGCCTGGTGGTTCATTGCCCACATTCGCGCTTGCCGCGATGCACGGGTGGTGTGGCTGCTGGCGGCTGTAGGAGGTGTTTTCCTGCATGGGATGCTGGAGTTTCCGCTGGAGTACGCATACTTTCTGATCCCGGTCGGGCTGGCGATGGGCGCCATCGATGGCTTGTCGCCGCTAGGGCTTGCGTCATTTCGGGTACCTCGCTGGGTGGCGCTGTCGTTCACGGCGTTGCTGGGCGCCGTGTTCGTGGGCGTGGCCACCGACTACCTGAAGGCCGAGGAAAATTACCGCACCCTGCGCATGGAATCGGCCCGCATCGGCGCGGAGGGCATCGTGACACCGGCGCCCGAGTTGCGCCTGCTCACGCAACTGGGCGCATTTTTGCAATTTGCCCGCATGGAGGCCACCCCAGGGATGGAGCCAGAACAGGTGAACTGGATGCGCAAGGTGTCCGAGCGTTTTGGGTATCCACCAGTCATGTTTCGCTATGCGCTGGCAGCAGGCCTCAATGGCCAGCCCGAGGTTGCGCAGCAAACACTGGCACGCCTTTGCCGCATTCATGAGCCCCAGCGCTGCGTAGAGGCCTATGAAGGTTGGGCGGTGCTTCAGGGGCGTTATCCACAGTTGCCGCCGTTTGCGATCGGAAAGGCAGGGGCAAACTCGAATTGAGGATTGTTTTGTGCATTTGGCGCTTACCGAAAGTTCTGACATCTATCAGAACAGCAGAACAATCGGTGTCTGACTCCAACTTCAGAAATTTATCCTGCGGAGCTGGGGCCGCAAGCCTTGACTGCGATAAGAAGGATGCCATCCCGGCATCCTGCCCACATCAACCCGCCCCCGC
>JANJSZ010000005.1 GCA_024711405.1 Acidovorax sp. | reverse complement strand
GACATCATGTCTTCGTAGTGCACGCCGTTTTCGACGTTGTACTGGTTGGTGGCTGCCAGCTTGCCATCGTAGGACGTGGCGGTCAGGTCGCAGTTGCCGTCGATCAGCACCTGCCAGCGCATTTCCATGGTTTCGGCATCCACGCAGCTGAACATCGAGCGGTACTTCTCGGGTGCGTTCACGTCCTTGCCATCGTTGGGCAGGGGAATGGCGAATTCAGCGCCGCAGAACACTCGCGTGGTGTAGTTGATGGCCGGATCGACCGGATCGCGCTTGTCGGGGAAGATGCCGTGGAAGCCCTGCACGTTGGGCAGCTCGGTGATCTTGTCGCAGATGAAGTAATCGAGGCGGATGCGCGCGATGCGGCTGTTGATCTTGTCGTTGACCCAGGCGTAGCGGCCGTCGTAGTTGCCGTCCTTGTAGGAACCATGCAGGTGGTGGGTGTCGGCCACCGTGTAGCGCAGGCTGCCGTCGGCCTTGGTGCCCATGACGGCCTTGGATTCATTGGTGATGCCCCAGCCCACCAGCGCATCGGGCACGAAGCAGGGGATGCGCAGAAGCTCGCGGCCGGAAGGCAGGCCCAGCACGCGAACGTCGCCGTTGTGGCCGCCGCTCCACAGGCCGTAATAGGTATCGAGTTCACCGGGTTTGAGGTGTGTTGCATTCGCTCCACCGGAGTGGGCTGCAGCAGGTGCCGCGACAGGGCCCGACGCTGCTGCTGCGGGCGCATTGGCTGGCTTGTCATTGCAAGCTGCCACGCCGACGGTCAGGCCTGCCAGTGCGGCGGTATTGATGAAACGACGACGGCCGATACCGACGGTTTCTGGTTTGACTTCTCTCTTCTCGCTCATGGTTCACCTCTTTAGGATTGGCTCGGAAAAAACGGGGGGGCCCGCGCCGGTGGCGGTGCTGCCGTGGCGGCAGGAGCGCGGGAAAAAGCAGGGAAAACGGGCTGGGCGGCGGCCGCAGGAGTTGCGGGCGGCAGCGCAAGCACGGTGTTGGGAGGTGCACCGCCCACAAGGCACAGGGGGCAGTGCAGTGCGTCAGCAGCGGCTTGCTCGACAGCTCCGTCGTCGGTGTGGATGATGACCTTCGGGGCTCCGGAAGCGGAGCAGACGGTATCCAGCAACCGGGGCTGGACCATGGGCGCTGCAGTGGCCACGCCGAGCGACATCAGAAACCACGCCAAGACCCACCAACGGGATCGGATCAAGGCTGGACGAGGAATGCACATGGAGGTTGAATATAGATTCATTCAAAATGAATCAAATTGATCTATGTCAAATGATGACAACCGAAAGGACCGCTATTGTCAGGCTCTCGGGTCTATATTACGCATATTGCATGAACCATTGCATCCTTCTTATGATGCTTGCCAGGCACGCCGTTTCCGTGGGTGTGAATGAGGATCGGGTGCCTTGGAAAGTGTGAGCGAACCAAGCCGTTGGTCTGCGGGCCGGGGCGGCGCCTTGGTATCTATATGGCGTCATCACCGCCCTTGCGGAGCCTTACCGCTTTTTCTTTTATTGACCTTCTGAACAGGAACAACCCCATGAAAAAACTATCTGGCCTGCTTGCCATCGCGGCAATCTCTTTGGCGCTCGGTGCCTGTGGCGACAAGAAATCGACGGAAGCGGCTGCGCCGGCTCCCGCACCCGCCCCGGCCGCGGCTCCTGCGCCGGCTCCGGCAGCAGCGCCCGCACCGGTGGCTGAGAACACGGTCGGCAAGAGCGTGTATGGCAAAACCTGTGCCTTGTGCCATGCCGCAGGCGTGGCAGGTGCTCCCAAGCCCGGCGACAAGGCCGACTGGGGTCCGCGCATTGCCCAGGGCAAGGACACGCTGTACAAGCATGCGATCGAGGGCTTCACGGGTGCCAAGGGCATGATGCCTGCGCGCGGCGGCGGCTCCACCCTGACCGACGACGAAGTGAAGGCCGCTGTGGACTACATGGCCGATCAGTCCATCTGACCGCGACGCGCCATGACATCCGCTGAATCGACGGTGTTCAGCCCGACCAGGCGCCGGATGGCCATGGCACTGCCCTTGCTGGGGTGTGTGTCGTGGGCTTCGGCGGCCCCGGTTTTCGGGGCGCCGCAACGGGGATCGCGGGCCCTCATGGGCACGCAGGTCGATATCGTGGCCGACGGTGGCGAAGCGCCCGAGCTGCGCCATGCCATCGACCGGGCCTATGCTGAAATGGCCCGGTTGGAAGCGCTTTTCAGCCGCTACCGGCCTGACAGCGTAGTCAGCCGCATCAGCCGTGCTGCAGGCATCCAGCCCGTCGCGGTTCCGAGCGAAGTAATGGGCGTGCTGAAAACGGCGCAGCAGATGTTCCGGCTCAGCGGCGGCGCCTTTGACATCACGGTGGGCTCCCTCAAGGGCTGGAACTTTGAAGAAGGCCACCAGACTGTGCCTGCGGCGGGTGTGGTGGCCCGACAACGGCAACTGGTGGACGCGCGCCGCCTGGTGCTGGACGAGTCAGCAGGCACGGCCTATCTGGCCCGGCAAGGCATGGCCCTGGACCTCGGGGGCATTGCCAAGCTGCCCATCCTCGAAGCCGGCATGCGGGTGTTGCGCCAGCAGGGCGTGGGCAATGCGCTCATCAACGGTGGTGGCGATGTCCTGGTGATGGGGCAGCTGCAGGGGCGTCCATGGCGCGTGGGCCTGCGTGATCCGCGCGCACCCGAGCGCCTGCTGGGAGCGCTCTCGGTGCAGGGTCCGGCGGTGGTGGCATCGTCCGGTGACTACGAGCGCTATTTCTTCGCGGCCGGCAAGCGGGCGCACCATATTCTGGATCCCCGCACGGGATACCCTACCGTCGGTGTGCACGGTGTCAGCCTGCTGGCGCGCGATGTGGCGCAAGTCAATGGGCTGGGCGCTGCCCTGATGGTGCAGGGCGCGCAGGCCGGGCAGGCCCTGGTAGCGCGCCAGCCGGGGGTGGAGGCGCTGATGGTCGCGGGCGATGGCAGCGCGTGGTATTCCGCGGGCATGGCGGCCGCATTGGCGCGTGGGGCCGCCTGACGGGCGATTGCTTCAGGCGCCAGGGGCCTGCGCCTGCTCGCAGTGCACCTGCAGCAGTTCGCGCTCCTCCAGGGAGCCGCCAAAGCGCACCGCGCTCAGGCAGCCACCCCACACGCAGCCCGTGTCCAGGCCCAGGCAGTGGGGGCGGTTCATCCAGCCCAGGGTGGACCAATGTCCGAACGCGACCAGGGTCTGGGCCGTGCCGCGACCGGGCACGTCAAACCAGGGCATCAGCCCGGGGGGCGCCGCACTGGCGCTTTCGGTGCTTTCGAAATCCATCACCCCCTGTTCCGAGCAGAACCGCAGTCGTGTGAGTGCATTCACGACCACGCGCAGGCGGTCCGGTCCGGTCAGGGAGTCGTCCCAGTGGTCCGGGGTATTGCCGTACATCTGCTGCAGGAATGCGGGCAGATCGGCGCTGCGCAAGACGCGGTGCACTTCGTCGGCCAGATCCAGGGTTTGCGCGGCATTCCAGGAGGGCAGCACTCCTGCGTGCACCATCAGCAAAGGTTTGCCCCCGTGGTCATGCTGGCGGGCCAGCGGCTGCAGGCGCAGCCATTGCAGCAGCGCATCCCGGTCCGGGGCATCGAGCACATTGGCCAGTGTGTCGCGCCGCGAGGGTTTGCGGGCGCCATATGCGGTCGCCAGCAGGTGCAGGTCATGGTTGCCCAGCAGGGGGCGCAGGGCATCGCCGTGCGCCATGCAGCGGCGCAGCACGGCAGCGGAGTCGGGGCCCCGGTTGACGAGATCGCCCAGCAGGAAGGCGGTGTCGCGGCTCGCCGAAAAATCGATGAGATCCAGCAGGCGCCCCAATGCGCGGTCGCAACCCTGGATATCGCCAATACAGTAAAGTGCCATGGTGTTCTTCTTGCCTATTGATTCATGGATTTTCTGCTGATCACGCTGCTGACACTGCTCAATGGCGTGTTCGCCATGTCGGAACTGGCCTTGGCGTCCAGTCGCAAATCCCGGCTCGTTGCCATGGCAGAAGGCGGCGACAAGGGCGCGCGGGCGGCCCTGACCTTGCTCGACAATCCCACGCAGTTCCTGTCGTCGGTGCAAGTGGGCATTACCTCCATCGGCATGCTCAACGGCATTATTGGCGAGGCCGCTTTCAGCTACGACCTGGGCCTGTGGCTGCAGACCCTGGGGGCGCCAGAAGGCGCTGCCAGCGTGAGCGCCACGGCCATCGTGGTGACGGTGATCACCTTCATCACCATTGTGTTTGGCGAACTGGTGCCCAAGCGCATTGGCCAGCTTTACCCTGAAGCCGTCGCGCGTTTCGTGGCGCGCCCCATGACCTGGGTGGCCCAGGGCGCCAAGCCTTTCGTGCGGCTGCTGTCGCTGTCCACCCAGGGGGTGCTCAAGCTGCTGCGAGTGGACAACGATGCCGGCCGGATGGTGACCGAGGAGGAAATTGCCGCCAGCCTGGAGGAGGGGCGCGATGCGGGGGTGATCGAGCACCACGAGCACCAGATGGTGCAGAACGTGTTCCGTCTCGACGACCGGCCCCTGACCTCGCTGATGGTGCCGCGCACCGATGTGCAATGGCTCGATGCCGGCCTGACAGTGCTCGAAGGCCTGCGCATGGCGGGCACGGGCGGCGAGCATGGCGCCCACTCCTGGTACCCGGTGTGCCGCGCCTCCCTCGATGAAGTGGTGGGCGTGATCAGCGTGGCGCGCATGCTGGAACTGGGCCCCGAGGCACACGGAACCGTGGAGTCTTATGCGCAGCCTGCATCGTTCGTGCCCGAAACCCTGAGCGGCATGGAGTTGCTCGAACAGTTCCGCGCCCGGTCGGGCCGCATGGTCTTTGTGGTGGATGAATACGGCGTGGTGCAGGGCATCATGACGCCGCGTGATTTGCTGGAAGCCATTACCGGGGAATTGCAGCCGGGCGCATCGGCCGATGCCTGGGCAACCCTGCGCGACGATGGTACGTGGCTCCTGGATGGTTTGATGCCCGTGACGGAACTCAAGGCGCGGCTCGATATTCGGGATTTGCCTGAAGAAGACCGCGGCCGTTATAACACCCTGGCAGGCCTTTTGATGGCCGAATCAGGCCATTTGCCGGCAGTTGCAGAGCGCATTGCCTGTGCCGGGTGGATATTCGAAATCCTGGACCTGGATGGCAAGCGTATTGATAAGGTGCTCGCGCAACCCGATCAACCGTTGGAGAGGAATTGAATATCCAGTGCCGTGCCAGTGTTGAAAAGTGCGGGTGAAATCAACCCCAATACGACACGGTGTGCACAAATCCGCGCATTATTCCTATAATGCAGGCTCCTTCGCAATTACCTTTAATCACACACCATGTCCAGCTACAAAGAACTCCTGAAGCAGCGTGAAGACCTTGAGCGCAAGATCAATGAAGCCCGGCGCAACGAGCTGTCTGAAGCAGTTGCGCAGGTTCGCGCCCTGATTGCGGAGTTTGGCCTGACGGCGCAGGATGTTTTTCCCGCTGGCCGGGCACGCAGTGCCAGTGCTGGCTCCAAGGTGGCTCCCAAATACCGCAATCCCGCCACGGGTCAGACCTGGACCGGACGCGGCAAACCACCAAAGTGGATTCAGAACGAGAACCGCGAGCAGTTTGCGATTTAATCCAGGCTGCGTATTCGCCCATAAAAAAAGTCCGCCGATGCGGGCTTTTTTTATGGGCCATTCGCCGCGCCAGAATGAAGGGGCGCGGCGCCTTCTCCGGGTGCCAGCGCAGGGGCGCATTTCCCCGGTATCGGCCGTTTGAATCGTGGTTCCCTGGATGAATGCCACAGCCGGTTCCTGCGCGGTGGCATCGGTGGGTGCATCCCATACCGTGGGTGTGGAGATGAATCGCTCGCGCCACGGTGTGTTGGAACGCAGTGGGGCATTACCCTCGCCCGCATATATCGTCCGGAACGACAGCTCGGGGTCTGCACAGGTTTGAATGGAATGGGCCTGCAATGGATCGGGCGTTCTATTCAGTGCGCAGTATGCGCATTGCCTACGATACCAAGTGTTACACCCTGCGCGCGATGGCGGCAATGGGGCATTCATGCGGGATGCCCGATACGCTCGGGGGTTGATTCGAAGGCAGCTCCCGCGTGGGTCCATCGGTAACGCGCCCGCTTCCATGACCCCAGGCATTGCGCCGATATACGGCGCTGCCAGAATGGCCTCTTGTTGTCCCTCACAGGAGTTCGCCATGGCATCGTCGTCCAAGCCCGCCCGCCACGCTTTTGCGTCCACGCTGAAGAAGTTCAAGACCGCGTCCGGCAAGTCGGGGCAGTTCTATTCGTTGCCTG
The DNA here is from genome assembly GCA_024711405.1 of Acidovorax sp. Lineage (GTDB taxonomy): Bacteria > Pseudomonadota > Gammaproteobacteria > Burkholderiales > Burkholderiaceae_C > Acidovorax. The sequence continues at coordinate 12,278 of JANJSZ010000005.1, read as the reverse complement.
CACTGGCCAAGCAGTTTCCGCAGATCAGCCGCTTGCCCGTGTCGATCCGCATCGTGCTCGAATCGGTGCTGCGCAACTGTGATGGCCGCAAGGTGACCGCCGAGCATGTGCAGCAGCTGGCCCATTGGGCGCCGCAGGCTGCGCGCAAGGACGAGATCCCGTTTGTCGTCTCGCGCGTGGTGCTGCAGGACTTCACCGGTGTGCCACTGCTGGCCGATCTGGCCGCCATGCGCAGCGTGGCCGCCAAACTGGGGAAGAACCCCAAGAAGATCGAGCCACTGGTGCCGGTGGACCTGGTGGTGGACCACTCCATCATGGTCGACCACTACGGCAAGAAGAACTCGCTCGACCTGAACATGAAACTCGAATTCGAGCGCAACCGCGAGCGCTACGAGTTCATGAAATGGGGCATGCAGGCCTTTGACACCTTTGGCGTCGTGCCCCCGGGCTTTGGCATCGTGCACCAGGTCAACCTCGAATACCTGGCGCGTGGCGTGCACCAGCGCAAGGACGGCGTTTTCTACCCCGATACCCTGGTGGGCACCGACAGCCACACCACCATGATCAATGGCATTGGCGTGGTCGGCTGGGGCGTGGGTGGCATCGAGGCCGAGGCCGCCATGCTGGGCCAGCCCGTGTACTTTCTCACGCCCGACGTGGTGGGCATGGAGCTGACCGGCCAGCTGCGCGAAGGTGTCACCGCCACCGACCTGGTGCTTACCGTCACCGAGCTGCTGCGCCAGCGCAAGGTGGTGGGCAAGTTCGTCGAATTCTTTGGCGAAGGCACGCGCACCCTGGCGCTGCCCGACCGCGCCACCATCGGCAACATGGCGCCCGAATATGGCGCCACCATGGGTTTCTTCCCGGTGGATGAGCGGACGATGGAGTATTTCAAGGGCACGGGCCGCACCAAGGGCGAGATCGAAGCCTTCGAGGCCTACTTCAAGGCCCAGGGCCTGTTTGGCGTGCCGCTGGCGGGCGAGGTGGATTATTCGCAGGTCGTCAAGCTCGACCTCGGCAGCGTCACCCCCAGCCTGGCCGGCCCCAAGCGCCCGCAGGACCGCATCGAGCTGGGCAAGGTGGCGGGCCAGTTCGCCGACCTGTTCAGCAAGTCCAATGCCGAAAACGGTTTCAACCAGTCGGCCGAGCGCCTGTTGCAGCGCCACCGGGTTGGCTGTGGTGAAGGGGGCCCGGCCGAGGATGCGCCAGCGCCGCAGCCTGGCGCCGCGCGCTCGGTGGTGGAAATGGTGAGCAACCGCCCGACGCTGGCCACGGCGCAACATACCAGCCAAGTCAGCACCGTGTGCGACCTGCCCGGCGATGGCGACCAGGCCCTCAGGATCGGCAACGGCGATGTGTTGATTGCCGCCATCACCAGCTGCACCAACACCAGCAACCCCAGCGTGCTGCTGGCCGCCGGCCTGCTGGCCAAGAAGGCGGTGGAGGCGGGGCTCAAAGTGCAACCGCACATCAAGACATCGCTGGCGCCCGGCTCGCGCATCGTCACCGAATACCTGAGCGAAACCGGCTTGCTGCCTTACCTGGAAAAGCTCGGCTTTGCGCTGGCGGGCTACGGCTGCACCACCTGCATCGGCAACGCCGGCGACCTCACGCCCGAGCTCAACGAGGCCATCACCCGCAACGACCTGGTGTGCGCCGCCGTGCTGTCGGGCAACCGCAACTTCGAGGCGCGCATCCATCCCAACCTCAAGGCCAACTTCCTGGCCAGCCCGCCGCTGGTGGTGGCCTACGCCATTGCCGGCACGGTGCTCAAGGACCTGATGACCGAGCCGGTGGGCCAGGGCAAGGGCGGCAAGGACATCTACCTGGGCGACATCTGGCCGAGCAGCGACGAAATCCACCAGCTCATGAAGTTCGCCATGAAGGGCAAGGCCTTCCGCGATAACTACGCCAAGGTGGCCAGCGACCCGGGCAAGCTGTGGGGCAAGATCAAGGGCGTGACCGGCAACACCTACGTGTGGCCCGCCAGCACCTACATCGCCGAGCCACCGTTCTTTGCCGATTTTGCTCTGGAAGCTGTAGCGGCCAGCGAAAACGGTGAAAGCGCCGCAGGCCAAAAAGGCTCGGAATCCGTACAGGATGCCCGCATCATGGCGCTGTTTGGCGACTCCATCACCACCGACCATATCTCACCCGCCGGTTCCATCAAGGAGAGTTCGCCCGCCGGCCAGTGGCTGCTGCAGCATGGCGTGCAAAAAGCCGACTTCAACAGCTACGGCGCGCGCCGCGGCAACCACGACGTGATGATGCGTGGCACCTTTGCCAACGTGCGCATCAAGAACCTGATGATTGCGCCCACCGCCGACGGCTCGCGCGAAGAAGGTGGCGTGACGGTGTTCCAGAACGAGGGGGCATTGCAGGGCCGGAAGATGTTCATTTTCGATGCGGCCATGCAGTACATGGCGCAGAAGACGCCCACGGTGGTGTTTGCCGGCGAGGAATACGGCACCGGCTCCAGCCGCGACTGGGCCGCCAAGGGCACGCAGCTGCTGGGCATCAAGGCGGTGGTGGCGCGCAGCTTCGAGCGCATCCACCGCTCCAACCTGGTGGGCATGGGCGTGCTGCCGCTGCAGTTCAAGGGCGCCGATTCGTGGCAGTCGCTGGGCCTCACGGGCCGCGAGGTGATCGATGTGCTGCCCGATGCCGCACTCACGCCGCAAAGCGATGCCACGCTGGTCATCCACCGCGAGGGCGGGGCGCGCCAGGAAGTGGTGGTCACCCTGCGCATCGACACACCGATCGAAGTGGACTACTACCGCGCGGGCGGCATTCTGCCGTTCGTGCTGCGCCAGCTGCTCACGGGCGCGTGACCGGTCCGCTGAACGCGCACGCGCGGCCAATTCCAGGCCACTCCAGGCAGATCACCGGTCGTGCGCGGCACAATGCGGTCATGAGAAAACAGGTGTTGATCGCGGGAGGCGGCATTGGCGGTTTGGCAGCGGCCCTGGGGGCTTCGCGCGCCGGGTGGGAGGCGCGGCTGTATGAACGTGCTGCCGCATTCAGCGAGGTGGGGGCCGGCGTGCAGCTGGGGCCCAATGTGGTGCGCCGCCTGCAGGCCTGGGGCCTGCAGCGCCCCTTGCAGGATGTGGCGGCCTTTCCCGGGCGGCTGCAGGTGCGCAGCGCGCTCACGGGCCAGGAACTGGCTGCACTGCCCCTGGGCAGTACGGCGGTGGAGCGCTACGGCGCGGCCTACGCCACCATCCACCGCGCCGACCTGCATGGCCTGCTGCTGGCGGCCGTCGAAAAATACACCGACACGCAACTTCATCTGGACCAGGCCATCGACCGCTTCACCGACGCCGATGGCGTGGTGACGGTGCGCACCAGCCGGGGCAAGGACGTGGAGGGGGATGCGCTGGTGGGGGCAGACGGCCTGTGGAGCCGCACCCGCGCGCAGCTGCTGGGCGAGCAGCGCCCGCGCGTATCGGGCCACCTGGCCTACCGGGCGCTGGTGTCGCAGCACGCGCTGCCCAAGGGGCTGCGCACCCGCCAGGTGACCGCCTGGCTGGGGCCGCGCCTGCATGTGGTGCAGTACCCCGTGCGCCGGGGCGAATTGCAGAACCTGGTGGTCATCGTGCAGGGCCCCGCGCCGCAGGACCTGGAAAACTGGGACCACGCGGCCAATGGCGCCGATCTCGAAGCCGCCCTGCAGGGCACCTGCACCGCGCTGCAGCAGGCGGTGCGCGGCGTGGTCGATGCCGGCGGTGGCTGGCGCCTGTGGCCGCTGTGCGACCGCCCCCCTGTGCGCGAACCCGCCGAGATGGCCCGGGGCGTGGTGGCCTTGCTGGGCGACGCCGCCCATCCGATGCGCCCCTACCTGGCGCAGGGCGCCGGCATGGCCATCGAGGATGCGGCGGAGCTGCAGCGCGCGCTGTCCATGCACGACCTGGATGTACCCCTGCGCCTGACCCGCTATGCGCTCAACCGCTGGCAGCGCAACGCGCGCGTGCAGGCCCGCTCCACGCGCAACGGCCGCATTTTCCACGCCACGGGCCCCGTGCGCTGGGCGCGCGATGTGTCGCTGCGCCTGCTGGGCGAGCGGTTGCTGGACGTGCCCTGGCTTTACCGGGGCGACGGTTCCAGCGCCAGTTCGCTATAGATCGCTCTATAAAAATAGCTGCTGGCACTTTATCCAGAGCGCTGGCGTGCCTTTCAGGCAGATTCTTTGCCAGGCCCACCGGCTGGCTGCAGCAGCGGGGATACCGGCAGCCAGCGAAACGCGACCGAGCCGAGCGCCAGCAGGGTGGCAATCGCGCCCATCACCGCACTGTAGGGCTCCCGCCCCTGGCCCTGCGCCCAGTCGGCGACCCAGCCGGTGAGCCACTGCACCAGGCCCACGCCCAGGAACATGGCCATGGTGAACACCGACAGTGCGCGCCCGGTCAGATCGGGCGGGTAGGACGAGCGCACATCCGAATACTGCAGCACCGAGTACCCCGACAGCACCGCAATGCACATCACCAGCACCAGGTTCAGCGTGGCGTGGTGCACCAGCCCCAGGCCCAGGTAGAGCGCCGCCACCAGCAGCGAAAAGTTGGCGATCCAGGCTCGCCGGCGCGCCGGGCCGGGGTCGAGGCGGCCAAAAAAGGCCGGGGAGAACAGCGAAACCAGCGACATGGCCACGGCCATGTTGCCGCTCTCGACCAGCGTGAACGCATAGCGGTCGATCAGCATCGGCGCTATCCACAGGCCGCGCAGCGCCAGAAACGAGGCGTAGGCCACCATGCCCAGCAGCAGGATGCCCAGCGTGTGCGGCAGCAAGAACAGCGCGCCAAAGCGGCGCACGGCCGTGCCCCAGCGCTCGCGCGCGGGCGCCGGGCCGGCCACGGCCGGCTCGTGCACGCAGCGCCAGATCAGCAGCCAGGCCAGCGCCGACAGCACGGCCAGCAGCGCGAAGCCGCTGCGCCAGCCCGAGCGCTGCACCAGCCAGGCCAGCGGTGTGCCGGTGAGCAGCAGGCCCAGCCCGCCCACACCCATGCCCACGCCCGACAGGAAGGCAAAACGCGACGCCGGAAAATGCCGCGCAATGAACACCGTGCAGGCCAGAAAGGCCGGCGCGCAGCCCACGCCAATCAGCAGCTGGCCCCACATCAGCCAGCCATAACCGGGCGCCCAGGCCGACAGGGCGGCCCCGGCAATGGCCAGCGGAAAGGCGCTGAGCACCGTGCGGCGCAGGCCGTACAGGTCCATTCCGATGCCCATGAAAAATTGCGTCACGCCAAACGACAGGCCAAACAGCCCCGCAAACGCCCCCAGCGATGCTGGCGAGAGCGCAAAGTCGGCCTGCAGCCCCGTGGCCATGATGGCGGTGACGGTGCGGTAGGCCTGGCTCAGCGCAAAGGCCGACAGCAGGGCCAGCAGCATGAACCACAGCGTGGCCCGCGCAGGCGGCGCAGCTGCCTCTGGCGGGGAGGGGGGCCCGGGCGGGGGGGGGGGCGGGGCGGCGTCGGGATGGGGCACGGGCGGTGAAGCGGGAGTGGTGGGGGGCAAGGTGGGTGTTGCCAGGAACATGCAGCCTACCAGCTGGCGCGTGCGGGCGCTGTCGCCATTGCTGCGGTGGTACTTCGCATTGGGTAGCTGCCAGCGCTTGCCGCACAAGCGCTGGAGCCATTTTTGCCTGAAATTTACAGATCGGTGCGCAGCTTCCAGATTTCGGGAAACAGCACCACGTCCAGCATCTTGCGCAGGTAGCTCACGCCGCCCGTGCCCCCGGTGCCGCGCTTGAAACCGATGATGCGCTCCACCGTCGTCACATGGCGAAAGCGCCAGAGGCGAAACGCATCTTCGAGGTCGGTCAGTTCCTCCCCCAGCTGGTACAGGTCCCAGTGCTGCGCCGGGTGGCGGTACACGGTGAGCCAGGCATGTTCCACCGCATCGCTTTCGGCATAGGGCAGGGTCCAGTCGCGGTCGGTGTGGCTGGCGGGCACGGGCAGGCCGCGCCGGGCCAGCAGGCGCAGGGCTTCGTCGTACAGCGATGGCGCCTGGTAGGCCGCTTGCACCTGCGCGAGCAGGTCGGGGCGGTGGGCGTGGGGCTGCAGCATGGCGCGGTTCTTGTTGCCCAGGGCGAATTCGATGCAGCGGTACTGGTAGCTCTGGAACCCGCTGGAGCTGCCCAGGTAGGGGCGCATGGCGCTGTATTCGGGCGGCGTCATGGTGGCCAGCACGTCCCAGGCGTGCACCAGCTGCTCCAGGATCTTGCTCACGCGCGCCAGCATCTTGAACGCGGGCTGCAGCTCGTCGCGCGCGATATGGTCGATGGCGGCGCGCAGCTCGTGCAGCATGAGCTTCATCCACAGCTCGCTGGTCTGGTGCTGCACGATGAACAGCATCTCGTCGTGCGCGGGCGACAGCGGCTTCTGTGCGCTGAGCACGGCATCGAGCTGCAGGTAGTCGCCATAGCTCATGCGCTGGCTGAAGTCGAGCTGGGCGTGCTCGGCGTGGACGATGGATTCGGGCAGGGCGGATGCCGGGGCGCCGGTGCTGTCGGGTGTTGGCGAAAACGGGCACATGGCGGGTTTCCTTCTCAGGTCACGGCGTGTTGCTGGTTGAACTCGGGGCGCTGCCACTCGGCGGCCTCCAGCACCTGGCGCAGGTGCTCCACGGCATTCCACACGTCTTCAAAGCCGATGTACAGCGGTGTGAAGCCAAAGCGCAGGATGTCCTTGTGCGGGCCCTGGCCGCCGTCACCCTTGCGGAAGTCGCCGATCACGCCGCGCGCGATCAGCGCCTGCACGATGGCATAGGCGCCGCTGCCCTGGCCATTGATGCCTGCGCCTTCGTCCCGGGTCAAGCAGACTTGCGAGCCGCGCTGTGCATGGTTGCGCGGCGTGGCCAAGCCCAGGCCGTGGCCCGCGCAGCGCTCCTGAGCGAGCTGGATGAACAGATCGGTGAGCGCCAGCGACTTGCTGCGCAGCGCGGCCATGCCGCCCAGCGTCTCGGCGGCGGTGAACACGTCGAGCCCGCACTGCAGGGCCGACAGGCTGATGATGGGCTGCGTGCCGCACAGGTAGCGCGTGATGCCGGGCGCGGGCTGGTAGTCGGGGGTGAAGGCAAACGGCGCGGCGTGGCCCCACCAGCCGGACAGCGGTTGCCAGCAACGGCTGGCATGGCGCGGGTGCACCCACACGAACGCGGGCGCGCCGGGGCCGCCGTTCAGGTATTTGTAGCCGCAGCCCATCGAGAAATCGGCGCCTGCTCCGTTCAGATCGACGGGTACCGCGCCCGCGCTGTGCGCCAGGTCCCACACACACAGGATGCCTTGGGCATGCGCTGCGGCGGTGATGGCGGCCATGTCGTGCATGGCGCCGGTGCGGTAGTTCACATGCGTGAGCATGAGCACGGCCACGTCGCGGGTGAGGGCGGCGGCCATGTCTTCGGGCTCCACCAGCACGAGTTCGAGGCCGCGCTCCTGGCACAGGCCTTCGGCAATGTAGAGGTCGGTGGGGAAGTTGCTGCGCTCGCTCACGATGCGGCGGCGGGTGGGGCTGTCCTCGCGGGCAATGTTCAGCGCCGCGCTCAGCACCTTGTAGAGGTTGATCGAGGTGCTGTCGGTGCACACCACTTCCTCCGGGCCTGCGCCGATCAGCGGGGCCAGCTGGTTGCCCAGGCGCTGGGGCAGGTCGAACCAGCGCGCGGTGTTCCAGGACTGGATGAGGTCCATGCCCCATTCGCGCGTGACCACATCGGCCACGCGCGCGGCGGTGGCCTTCGGTGCCACGCCCAGCGAATTGCCGTCGAGGTAGATCACGCCGGGCGGCAGGCTGAAGTGCGCGCGCAGGGGCGCGAGCGGGTCTTGCGCATCGAGGGCGCGGCAGTCCTGGAGGGTGAGGGTCATGGCGGTTCAGGTCGGTTGTTTCTGTTTTGCTGGCTGCTAGCGCTGATGAGATAAGCGCCAGAGCCAAAAGAGGCTTGAGTTCAGTGCATCACAGCGCGCGCAGCACGGCGCGCACGGGCGAGGCGTCGGCGGTGGTCAGCTTGAGCGGCAGGGCGATCAGCTCGTAGTCGCCCTCGGGCACGTCGTCGAGCACCAGGTTTTCCAGCACGCGCAGACCCCGGCGGCGGATGACCTGGTGGCTGTCGAGTGTCTTGCTGTCGGCCGGGTCGATGCTGGCGGTGTCGATGCCCACCAGCAGCACGCCCCGGTCGGCCAGGCGCGCTATGGTGTCGGGGGCGTAGGCGGTGAGCTGGCCGTCCCATTGCACGGGGGCCTGGACGTAAGTGCGCACCAGCACGCGTGGAGGCAAGTTGGCGTCCACCGCATGGGCAATGTGTTCCCAGGTGATCAGCGCGCCGCAATCGATGGCGTGGACCACGCGGCAGGGGCCCAGAAAAGGCGCCAGCGGCAGTTCACCCACCGCTGCGCCCTGCGCGTCGTAATGCAGCGGCGCATCGGCGTGCGCGCCCACATGGGGCGACATCGTGATGGCGCTCACGTTCACCGGGCAGCCGGGCGCGATCGTGGCGGACCACTGTTGCTGGTAGGGCGTGTCACCGGGAAATACCGGCGCGCCGGGGTGGATCGCGGGGGAAATGTCCCAGAGCTTTTGCATGGGCGACAAGGTAGCGCGCTGGCAAATTCGTGGTGTCGCTTTATGGCAACGCCTGGGCAAAAAGCCGACCCGGCGAAGCAGCCCAGCGGATTTGCGCCGCATCAAGAGAGCGTGGGTTGTCCCGGTGCCGCTGCATTTTGTTGCGACACGCGATAGAATGAGAATTGTTTTCATTTGAAATCTGGTGAAGCCATTGACCGATCTGTCCCGCAGCGATGCATCCGTTCCGTCCCGTGAACACTCTCTAGGCCTGGCCGATCTGCCGCTGCGGGTGGACGCCTGGGTGAGTGCGTTGCACATGGATGCCGCGCCGCAGGATGGTGATGTGCTGCTGCGGCTGCTCGAAATCGGTTTCTTGCCGGGCGAACCCGTGCGCGTAGTGGCGCGGGCCTTTCCGGCGGGCGATCCGCTGGCCGTGCGCGTGGGGCGCACCACCTTTGCCCTGCGCCGGCGCGAGGCGGCGCTGGTACGCGTCAGCACCACGGCACCCGTCGGTGAGGTGACGGCATGAATGCGCAGACCACCCCCCTGAGCCTGGCGCTGCTGGGCCATCCCAACAGCGGCAAGACGGCGCTGTTCAACCTGCTCACCGGCAGCCGCCAGAAGGTGGCCAACTATGCGGGGGTGACGGTCGAGCGCAAGGAGGGCCAGCTCGTCACCCCGTCGGGCCAGCGCGTGCGCGTGCTCGATCTGCCCGGCGCCTACAGCCTCAATGCACTGAGCGCGGACGAAGCCGTCACGCGCGACGTGGTCACCGGCCAGCGCGCCGGCGAGGCCGCGCCCGGCCTGCTGGTGTGCGTGGTCGATGCCACCAACCTGCGGCTGGGTCTGCGCATGGTGCTGGAGACGCAGGCCATGGGCATCCCCATGGTGCTGGCGCTCAACATGAGCGATGCCGCCCGCCGCGCGGGCATCACCATCGACCGTGCCGTGCTGGAGCACGAACTGGGCATGCCCGTGGTGGAAACCGTGGGCATCCGCAAGGGCGGCGCGGCCGAGCTGCTGCAGTGGCTCGATGGCTGGCGTGCCCAGGGCGCGTTGCAGGCCCGTCCCTGGCAGCCCCAGGGTGTGGAGCAGGTGCTGCGCACGCAGCAGGAGGCGCGCCGCATCCTGCGGCTGGCGGTGCGCGAGCCCGAGGGCCTGGCGCAGGTGGACGACACCCTGGACCGCGTGGTGCTGCACCCGCTGTGGGGCACGCTGCTGCTGGCCTGCACCATGTTCCTGATGTTCCAGGCGGTGTTCAGCTGGGCGGCTGCGCCCATGGACGCCATCACCGGCACGGTCGATGCGCTGGGCCAGTGGCTGCAGGCACGCCTGCCCGAGGGCGTGCTGCGCAGCCTGCTGGTCGATGGCATCGTGGCGGGGGTGGGCGGCGTGCTGGTGTTCCTGCCGCAGATCCTGATCCTGTTCTTCTTCATCCTGGCGCTGGAAGACTCCGGCTACCTGCCGCGCGCGGCCTTTCTGCTCGACCGGCTCATGGGCACGGTAGGGCTGTCGGGGCGCTCGTTCATCCCGCTGTTGTCGAGCTTTGCCTGCGCCATCCCCGGCATCATGGCCACGCGCACCATCACGCACTGGCGCGAGCGGCTGGTCACCATCATGATTGCGCCGCTCATGACCTGCTCGGCACGCCTGCCGGTGTATGCCTTGCTGATCGCCGCCTTCATCCCCGAGCGCACCGTGGCGGGCTGGTTCAACCTGCAGGGGCTGGTGATGTTCGCGCTCTACCTGGGCGGCATCCTCGGCGCCATGGCCGTGGCTGCCGTGCTCAAGCTCTGGCGCGGCAAGGTGCGGCCCACCCCGCTGCTGATGGAGCTGCCGCCCTACCGCGTGCCCAGCGCGCGCAACCTGGCGCTGGGGTTGTATGAGCGTGCCGCCATCTTCCTCCAGCGCGTGGGCGGCATCATCCTGGCGCTCACGGTGCTGCTGTGGTTCCTGTCCACCTTCCCCGCGCCCCCAGAGGGCGCCACGGGGCCCGCCATCGAGTACAGCCTGGCCGGGCAGCTGGGCCGGGTGCTGGAACATGTGTTTGCGCCGCTGGGCTTCAACTGGCAGATCTCCATTGCCCTGGTGCCCGGCATGGCCGCCCGCGAGGTGGTGGTGGGCGCGCTGGGCACCGTGTATGCGCTGTCCGCTTCGGGTGACGATGTGGCGGCGCAACTGGGGCCGCTGATTGCGCAGCAATGGTCGCTGGCCACGGCGCTGTCGCTGCTGGTGTGGTTCGTGTTTGCGCCGCAGTGCCTCTCCACCCTGGCCACGGTGCGGCGCGAGACGGATTCCTGGGGCCTGGCGCTGCTGATGGCCACCTACCTGTTTGCGCTGGCCTATGCGGCCAGCTGGATGACCTACCGGCTGGCGCTGGCGTGGGGAGGGGGTTGACCATGTGGCAAGAGATTGCGGTGGGCGCCATCGTGGCGCTGGCAGGGGGCTATGCGGCTTGGTACTGGATGCCCGCTGCGCTGCGCAGGCGTCTGGACGCTTTGCGGCCGGGCCTGGGCAAGGCGCCGTCCTGCGGAGCCTGTAGCGATTGCGGGGGCTGCGCCACGCCAGCGCGCGCCACCGGTGCGCAGGCACCGGAGCCGGAGAGCCAGGCGGTGTGGATGCATCCCAAGCGGTGACGGGAGAGGTGCGGACCGATGGTCCCGTATCTGCCGGTTTTGTTACAGTGCGAAACATTCCCTGCCCGCGATCGTGATGCGATGACAGATGGTGCGGTTCTTCCTGCACCCGTTCTCGGGAGATTTTTTTCCGCTGCCGTCACCCACTTCATGATCACCATCCCTGCCGTGCCCGCCCACTGGGTGGTTCGAATGAACCACCGCAATCGCAGCGCGTCCTGGCTGATCTTTGCGGTCGTCCTTGCCGCCCATTTTCTGGAGTATGGTCATGGCGCGTGGACATGGTGGCTCATGGCGCTGCAGTTTCTGGTCTATCCGCATGTGGTGTATCTGCGGGCCCGCCATGCCGAGGATCCGCTGGCGGCGGAAATCCAGAACCTGTTGCTCGACAATTTCTGTTTTGGCCTCTGGGCCGCAGCGCTCGGGTTTCCGCTCTGGATCGCCTACACCCTGGTCATTTGCGGCGGCATCAACCTGACCGCGTTCCGGGCGCTCAAGGGCCTGCTGCAGGCCTTGGCTGCCGTGGCGGCCGGTGCGGCGCTGATGGTGGCCGTGGCCGGTTGGCGCTTTACCCCCGATACCTCGCTGCGCGTCAGCGCCATGAGCATGCTGTGCCTGTCGATTTACCTGGTCTTGTTTGCCCGCGACGCCCATACCCGCACCGTCGCGCTCAGCGCCACGCGGGCCCGGCTGCGCAAAAGCGAAGCCGCGCTGCAAAGCCAGTTGCAGGCCGTTCAGTCCTTGCAGGAGCAGCTCACCGAGCAGGCCCATCGCGACCCCCTGACCGGCCTGCACAACCGCCGCTACCTGAACACGGCCCTGCCGCGCGAAATCGACGCTTGCGCGCGCGAAGGCGCCACGCTGGCGCTGTTGCTCCTCGATCTCGATCACTTCAAGCAGATCAACGACCGCCATGGCCATGCTGCCGGGGATGATGTCCTGTGCCAGGTCGCGGCCCTGCTGCTGCAGTCCATGCGACCGAGTGACAGCTGTTGCCGCTATGGCGGGGAAGAGTTCTTGCTGCTGCTGCCCGGCATGGGCCTGCAAACTGCCGTGGAGCGCGCACAGGCCCTGCGCCAGCAGGTGGCCG
>JANJSZ010000247.1 GCA_024711405.1 Acidovorax sp. | reverse complement strand
TCACGCTCACCGGCGCATGGCTCTCAAACCTCTCCAAGACTTCTTTCCACATCCGCAGCTCTCCCGCTGTGGGGCGCAGGTTACTGCTGCGGGATCAGGGGCAACACCTTGAAAGAGATGGCTCTTAGTAGAGGGTTGGGTAATCGGTGTAGCCGGCGGCGGCGCCGCCATAGAAGGTGGCGCTGTCGGGCTTGTTCAGGGGTGCGTTCTTTTCCAGCCGGGCCACCAGGTCGGGGTTGGCAATGAAGGGTCGGCCAAAGGCCACGATATCGGCGCCGGCGGCCACGGCGGCTTCGGCCAGGGGGCGGTCGTAGGCATTGTTCACCATCCAGGCCCCCTTGCCGCCGGCCTTGCGGTACACGGCCTTCAGGGCGGCATAGTCAAAGGGACGGTCGGGCAGTTCGCGGGGGCCGCCGGTGGCCCCTTCGACGATGTGCACATAGGCCAGCTCCAGCGGCGCGAGCTGGGCCAGCAGGTAGTCGAACAGCTGCTGGGGGTTGTCGTCCGCGATGTCGTTGGCGGGGGTGACAGGCGACAGGCGGATGCCGGTGCGGCCGCCGCCGATTTCATCGACGATGGCGCGCACCACTTCCAGCGTGAGCCGGGCGCGGTTCCTGATGCTGCCGCCGTAGTCGTCGGTGCGCCGGTTGGCACTGGTCTTCAGGAACTGGTCGAGCAGGTAACCGTTGGCGCCGTGGATCTCCACACCATCAAAGCCGCAGGCGATGGCGTTGCGCGCGGCATGGCGGTAGTCCTGCACGATGCCGGGCAGCTCGCTCAGGTCGAGTGCGCGAGGCATGGAGGTGTCGGTGTAGGTGGGCACTCCGTCCTTGATCAGCACGGTCTTGGCCTTGGCGCGAATGGCCGAGGGCGCCACCGGGGCCACGTTGCCGGGCTGCAGGTCGGTGTGCGAGACGCGGCCCACATGCCACAGCTGCACCACGATCTTGCCGTCGGCCGCGTGCACGGCGCTGGTCACGCGCTTCCAGCCGTCGAGCTGCTCGGTGCCATACAGGCCGGGCACGTCGGCATAGCCCTGGCCCTGGGGGCTGATGGCGGTGGCCTCGGTGATCAGCAGGCCGGCGCTGGCGCGCTGTGTGTAGTAGGTGGCCATGAGCGGCGTGGGAATGGCGTCGGGTGCGCGGTTGCGCGTGAGCGGCGCCATGGCGATGCGGTTGGCCAGGTGCAGGTCACCGGCCTGGACGGGTTCGAACAAGGAGGGCATGAAAGGCTTTCGTCGCAATGGGAAGATGGGATGTGCACAGGGGCAAGTTCACACCCGAGGGTACTGCAGTGCCGCACTCGCTGCAGTACGCGGCGGGTAGTACGGTAACGCCATTGTGTGCTATCTGCGCTACCGCAAAAGAATCTGGTTTTTCTAAAATGATAGCTGCATGCGCTGTATGCATCATGGTTTAAGGTTGTTTCGATCAGAATTTGAGAGGTGGGCACCGGCAGACCGCAGCGGTGCCCGCAGGCACAATCAGCGCCCATGGAGACAAACCTTACAAGAAGCCTGCAAGGCTTGCGCGCCCATCCGGTGGGCGTGGTGCTGGCGCTGTCGCTGGGTGCGGCCGTTTCGCTGGGGATCACGCGCTTTGCCTATGCCTTGCTGCTGCCCGTGATGCGCGAGGACTTGGGCTGGAGCTACACCCTGGCCGGGGCCATGAACACTTTCAATGCGCTGGGTTATCTGCTGGGCGCTCTGGTCGCCCCCGCGCTGCTGCGGCGCCTGGCACCCGGCACCCTGCTGCTGGGGGGGGCGGTGCTGGCCACGCTGTTCATGGCCTTGAGCGGCTTCTTTCTCGAGGCCGCCCCGCTGCTGCTGCAGCGTCTGCTGGCGGGCGTGGCCAGCGCGGTGATCTTTATTGCCGGCGGGCTGATGGCGGCGCGTCTGGGCGCCCTGGACGTGGGTCGCAGTGGCCTGCTGCTGGGCCTGTATTACGGCGGCGTGGGCTGGGGCATTAGCGCCTCGGCCTTGCTGGTGCCGCCCGTGCTGGCATTGGCCCCGGCGCTGCACGGCTGGACCTGGGCCTGGTGGGCGCTGGCGGCCGTGTGTGCGCTGGCCACCGTGGTGCTGGTGTGGCCCGTGCGTGCACTGCGCGTGCTGACGGCGTCTGCACCTGCCCCTGCGGCAGGCATGGGGGTGGGTGCAAAGGTGGTTGCTGGCCCGGCTGCGCCCCCTGCGCCTGTGCCCTTGCGCGCGCTGGCGCCGGCCCTGCTGGGCTACACCTTGTTTGGCGTGGGCTACATCGGCTACATGACCTTTGTGGTCGCGCTGCTGCGCGAGCAGGGCATGGCCAGCGGCACCGTGACGCTGTTTTATGCCCTGCTGGGGTTGGCGGTGGTGTTGTCGTCGCGTGTCTGGGCGGGTTTGCTGGACCGCAGCCGCGGCGGGCGGGCGCTGGCCCTCCTCAACGGCCTGCTGGGCGTGGCCACGCTGCTGCCGGCGCTGACCTCGGTCTGGCCCGTGGTGATGGCATCGGGCCTGTTGTTTGGCGGGGTCTTTCTGGCTGTGGTGGCCTCTACTACGGCGCTGGTGCGCCACAACCTGCCGCCAGCGCAATGGGCCGGTGGCATCAGTGCATTCACCGTCGTGTTTGCTGCCGGGCAGATCGTGGGGCCTACGGTGGTGGGCTGGATTGCCGACGGCCCCGGTGGACTGGCGCGCGGCCTCGTGTATTCGGCTGTTGCGTTGTGGCTTGGGGCGTTGGTGGCGGCGCGCCAGCGGCCGCTGTAGCTGCGTCTTTCATTGCAACTGGCCATGGTGCTGCGCGTTCAGCGCGTCACCTGAAGCTGGCGCATCCCAATCCGGCGGCGGCCACGCAAGCGCTGCCCCGTTGTGCTGGCGGCGCCCCCTCTCGGGGGAAGGTGCGAAGCGCCACCGGGGTGTTTCACTTCAACAGACCTTCGATCTGCATGGCTACCTGTACGGCAGGGCAGGCCGCCACGCGCTCGCGGCAGGCGGTCAGGTGGGGCACAGCGACTTCGTGCAGGGCGATGTGGGGAGAAAGGGAGCAGGCGCCGGGCCTCTGGGCGCGGTGCTGGCGCCCGCTTTTCACGCGGGCCGGGTCTGCTCTTCCAGGCGCGCCAGGTAGCGCATGGCGTATTCCCGGTCGGGGCCGCACATTTCGACCGAGGGCATGAGCCCGCTGCAGACGGCGGGGCGCCCCGGTTGCCCGAAGATCCGGCAGCGGGCATCGTCGCCCAGCTGAATGCAGGGCACACCCGCGGGTTTGCCTTGCGGCATGCCCGGGATGGGCGAGCTGATGGAGGGGGCGGTGCAGCAGGCGCCACAGCCGGGGCGGCAATCCATGAAGGGGTGACTCCTGTGGTGAGAGCTGCCTGTGCCTGCCAATCGGGCACAGGTGCCATTTTTGCTGCAATGCTCAGGCCGCTGCGGGGTGCAGCCGCTCGGCGGCCCACAGCACCTGATCGACCACGGCGCGCACGCGGTCGCGGTGGGCCGGCTGCACCAGGGCGCCCTGGTCGTTGAAGGCGCTGCCCGCCTGCCCCAGGGCAAAGACCTGGGGCGCCAGCCAGCATTCCAGGTTGGTGAGCAGGGGTGCCAGGTGGTTTTGCGAGCGCAGGCCGCCCAGAGCGCCCGGCGAGGCGCTGAGCATGCCCACCACCTTGCCCCGGAACGACCGGGTACCGTCTTGCCAGTCGGTGTGGCCTTTGACGGGGCTGGATGCCCAGTCGATGGTGTTCTTGAGCAGGGCGGTGTAGCTGCCGTTGTATTCGGGCGAGCAGATGATCCAGCCCGGGTGCTCCCACAGGATCTGCTTGAGGCGCAGCACATCGGCGGGCGTGCCTTGGGCTTCGAGGTCGGCGTTGTACAGCGGGATGTCAAAGTCGGAAAGCTCCAGCAGCGTGACCTGGGCGCCGGCTTCCCGGGCGATGGCGGCGGTGGCTTGGGCCAGTTGGCGGTTGAAGGATTTCTGGCGGGTGCTGCCCGCGAAAACGAGGAGTTGTTGGTGCATGACGGGGATTGGAGCATAGGCCCGGAGCAGGATTCCTGCGGGCCTGTTTCACGTGAAACAGCGCCCGTGGCTGACCTGTCCGGCGACGTGGTGAACGCAAAGTGGGAAAATCACGGGTTGCCCGCGCTGGTGCAGGCGATTTGACCATTGGGCCATTGGGCCCCGGAGCGCTGCTATGTTGTACCCCCAGGAATTTGATGTGATCGTTGTCGGCGGTGGCCATGCAGGCACCGAGGCCGCGCTGGCCGCTGCGCGCTTGGGGCAACGAACGCTGCTGCTGACCCACAACATCGAGACACTGGGGCAGATGAGCTGCAACCCCAGCATTGGCGGCATCGGCAAGGGCCACCTGGTGAAAGAGGTGGACGCGCTGGGCGGCGCCATGGCGCTGGCCACGGACGAGGGCGGCATCCAGTTCCGCATCCTCAACAGTTCCAAGGGCCCTGCCGTGCGTGCCACGCGGGCGCAGGCGGATCGCATCCTCTACAAGGCCGCCATCCGCCGCATGCTGGAGAACCAGCCCAACCTGTGGCTGTTCCAGCAGGCGGTGGACGACCTGATGGTGGAGGGCGACCGCGTGGTGGGGGCGGTGACGCAGGTAGGTATCCGTTTCCGTTCGCGCACGGTGGTGCTGACGGCCGGGACTTTTCTGGATGGCAAGATCCATGTGGGGCTGAACAATTACGCCGCTGGCCGGGCAGGGGACCCGCCCGCCGTGTCGCTGTCGGCACGCCTCAAGGAGTTGCAACTGCCGCAGGGACGCCTGAAAACTGGCACGCCGCCGCGCATTGACGGGCGCAGCATCGACTTTTCCCAATGCACCGAACAGCCCGGCGACGGCATGCCCGGTGGGGTGAACGAGGGCACCGTGCCTGTGTTCAGCTTCATGGGCCATGCCGCCATGCATCCACGCCAGGTGCCCTGCTGGATCACCCACACCAACGAGCGCACGCACGAGATCATCCGCGGCGGCTTTGACCGCAGCCCCATGTTCACCGGCAAGATCGAGGGCGTGGGCCCGCGCTACTGCCCGAGCGTGGAAGACAAGGTCAACCGCTTTGCCGACAAGGACAGCCACCAGATCTTCCTGGAGCCCGAGGGCCTGACCACGCACGAGTTCTACCCCAACGGCATCAGTACCAGCCTGCCGTTCGACATCCAGTACGACTTGGTGCGCAGCATGCCCGGGCTGGAGAACGCGCACATCCTGCGCCCGGGCTACGCCATCGAATACGACTACTTCGACCCGCGCGCGCTGAAAAGCAGCTTCGAGACGCGGCAGATCCAGGGCCTGTTCTTTGCCGGGCAGATCAACGGCACCACCGGCTACGAAGAGGCGGCGGCCCAGGGACTGTTCGCCGGCATCAACGCCGCGCTGCAGTGCCGGGGCGATGCGCCCTGGCTGCCCGGACGCGACGAGGCTTACCTGGGTGTTCTGGTGGACGACCTCATCACCAAGGGCGTGACCGAGCCCTACCGCATGTTCACCAGCCGGGCCGAGTTCCGCCTGCAACTGCGTGAGGACAATGCCGACATGCGCCTGACGGAAGTGGGTCGCCAGATGGGCCTGGTGGACGATGCACGCTGGGATGCGTTCAGCCGCAAGCGCGATGCGGTTTCACGTGAAACAGAGCGCCTCAAATCTACCTGGGTGAATCCGCGCAACCTGCCGGCCACCGAGTCCGAGCGCGTGCTGGGCAAGAGCATCGAACACGAGTACAACCTGTTCGAACTGCTGCGCCGCCCCGATGTGCACTACGCCAGCCTGATGACCTTGGACGGCGGCAAGTACGCCTCGACCGATGTTTCACGTGAATCCCTGGGTGACCTGAGCGAGCCGGTGTTGGAGCAGGTGGAGATTGCCGCCAAGTACGCGGGCTACATCGATCGCCAGAAGGGGGAGGTGGAACGTGCCGCACACTTTGAAAAGCTGCGCCTGCCTGCCGACCTGGACTACATGCAGGTCACGGCGCTCAGTATCGAAGCCCGCCAGGTGCTCAGCCGCCACCGGCCCGAAACCCTGGGCCATGCCTCGCGCATCACCGGCATCACGCCCGCGTCGATCTCGCTGCTGATGGTGCATTTGAAGAAGGGTGGGTTCAAGGAGTTCACCGTGGCACCGGCTTCGCCCGCCAAGGCGGAAGGTGAAGTGGCGGCATGACGATGGCAGTGAACAACGACAACCTGCGCCAACAGCTGCAGGCCGGGGCAGACGCCTTGGCCTTGGGCCTGAGCGATGCCCAGACCACCCTGTTGATGGATTTTCTCGCGCTGCTGCAGAAGTGGAACAAGGTCTATAACCTGACGGCCGTGCGCGACCCGCAGGAGATGATGACGCACCATCTGCTGGACAGTTTGGCCGCCGTGGCGCCGCTGCGCCGCCATGTGGCTGCGCTGGTGGGCGAGGGCAGGGGCGCTGTGCGCCTGCTCGACGTGGGCTCGGGCGGGGGCCTGCCCGGCGTGGTGTTTGCCATCTGCTGCCCCGAGGTGGATGTGAGCTGCGTGGACACGGTAGGCAAGAAGGCAGCGTTCATCCAGCAGGCGGCGGTGGCGTTGAAGCTGCGCAACCTGCATGGCGTGCACGCGCGGGTGGAGACACTGGCCACGCCGTTCGACATCATCAGTTGCCGCGCCTTTGCCTCGCTGCCGGATTTTGTGAACTGGTCGCGCAGTGCGCTCGCCGCACCCCATGGCGTTTGGCTGGCCATGAAAGGCAAGCACCCCGCGGACGAAATAGCCGCCTTGCCCGTCGATGTGCAGGTGTTTCACGTGGAACAGCTCACCGTTCCGGGCCTCGTCGCCGAGCGCTGCATCATCTGGATGAAGCCGGTCTGACCGCCGGACGCCGACTTTTCGATGGCTGGGGCAGGGCGGTCGCGTAAACTCGGCTCCTCACCTCGGGTGCATCCATTCTGCGCACCCATCCAGCACATCGGGAGAAAACACCACATGTTTGGCATTGCAGACTACGGCGCTTTTGTCGCCGCCATTGTGTTGTTCCTGGCCATTCCAGGCCCCGGCAATCTGGCGCTCATCACCTCCACCAGCAAGGGGGGCGTGCGCGGTGGCCTGGCGGCCACCCTGGGGGTGATCGCGGGCGACCAGGTACTGATGTGGGCCGCAGTGGCCGGTGTGGCGGCCTTGCTGGCCACCTACCCCACGGCCTTCAACGCGGTGCAATGGCTGGGCGCGGCCTACCTGGCCTGGCTGGGTTTCAAGATGCTCACGGCCAAGCCCGGCGCCCAGCCCATCCTCCATATCCAGCCACGCCACTATTTCAGGCAGGCCGGGCTGATCACCTTGCTCAACCCCAAGGCCATCGTGTTCTACATGGCGTTCTTTCCGCTGTTTGTGGACCCGGCCCGGCACCGGGGGCTGCTGACCTTTGGCGTGATGGCTGCCACGGTGGCGGTGTTGACCTTGGTCTACGGGCTGGTTGCCGTGTTGCTCACGCACCACCTGGCAGAACGCATGCGCGCCAACCCTGCCATCGCCCGCGTGCTGGAAAAAGTCGCCGGCGTCTTTCTGATCGGCTTTGGCATCAAGCTGGCCATCTCCAAATAAATTCACACGGACTGCTGCATCCACATGGCCAAAATTTTCTGCGTTGCCAATCAGAAAGGTGGCGTTGGCAAGACCACCACCACCGTCAATCTCGCCGCCGGCCTGGCCAAGATCGGCCAGCGCGTGCTGATGGTGGATCTGGACCCGCAGGGCAACGCCACCATGGGTTCGGGCGTGGACAAGCGCAGCCTCGACCTCACGGTGTACGACGTGCTGCTCGAATCCGCCTCGGTCAAGGAAGCGGCCGTGCTGTCCGACAAGTGCGGCTACTGGGTGTTGGGTGCCAACCGCGAGCTGGCCGGGGCCGAGGTGGAGCTGGTCACGCTGGAGCACCGCGAAAAGCGCCTCAAGGCTGCGCTGGCCGAAGCCGATGCGGATTTTGATTTCGTGCTCATCGATTGCCCGCCATCCCTGTCCATGCTCACCCTCAACGGCCTGTGCAGCGCCCATGGCGTGATCGTGCCCATGCAGTGCGAATACTTCGCGCTCGAAGGGCTGACCGATCTGGTCAACACCATCAAGCAGGTGCACGCCAACCTGAATGCCGATCTGCAGATCATCGGCCTGCTGCGCGTGATGTTCGACCCGCGCATCACGCTGCAGCAACAGGTGAGCGACCAGCTCAAGGGCCACTTTGGCGACAAGGTGTTCAACAGCGTGATCCCGCGCAACGTACGCTTGGCCGAGGCGCCCAGCTACGGGCTGCCCGGTGTGGTGTTCGACCCGTCCGCCAAGGGCAGCCAGGCCTTTGTGGAGTTTGCGCAGGAGATGGTCGAACGCGTGCAGCGCATGTCTGCCGCAGCGAATCCCAAAGTTAAAACAGGCTCTGACGCTTGATGAATAAGCGATAGAAGCTATTGAATTGATAGTAATGAAGCCGTCCAACATCTTGCTGCTGCCCGGCTGGCAGAACTCCGGCCCCGGCCACTGGCAAAGCCTGTGGGAGGCCCGCCACGGCTACCACCGCGTGGAGCAGCACGACTGGATGCGCCCGCTGCGCGGCGACTGGTCGGCACGGCTCGAAGAGACCGTGGTCGATGCTGCAGGCCCCGTGGTGCTGGTGGCGCATAGCCTGGGCTGCATTCTGACCGCCTGGTGGGCGGCGCATTCACCCACTGCCCACCGTGTGCTGGGCGCGCTGCTGGTGGCCCCGGGCGATGTGGAGCGGCCGGACCTGGCGGCGCAGATCCACGGCTGGGCGCCCATTGCGCGCCAACCGCTGCCGTTTCCGGCCGTGCTGGTGGGCAGCCGCGACGACCCGTATTGCAGCCTGGAGCGCGCCGAAGGTCTGGCCCAGGCCTGGGGCGCACGCTTCATCGACGGTGGCGAACGCGGCCACCTCAACGCCGAATCCGGCCTTGCAGACTGGCCCGAGGGCCACGCACTGCTGCACACCCTTTTGAAAGATTGACGAACATGGTCACCAAGAAACCCAAGGGCCTCGGCCGTGGACTCGAAGCCCTGCTGGGCCCCAAGGTCGAAGAGAAAGTGGAGCAGGCCCAGGCCACCGAGGCCGGGCTGCCCAGCCGCCTGTCGCTCTCGGAGCTGGTGCCCGGCGTCTACCAGCCGCGCACGCGCATGGACGAGGGCGCGCTGTACGAGCTGGCCGAGAGCATCAAGGCCCAGGGAATCATGCAGCCGATTCTCGTTCGTCGCCTGAGCGACGAACAAGCTCGGCTGCGCCGCCAGGAACGCGCGTCGCAGGGGCCCTCCCCTGCGATGGGCGCCCTCAGCCAAGAGGGGGCGTTGTACGAAATCATCGCGGGCGAGCGGCGTTTCCGGGCGTCGCGGCTGGCGGGGCTCAACGAAGTGCCGGTGCTGGTGCGCGATGTGCCCGACGAGGCGGCCGCCGCCATGGCGCTCATCGAGAACATCCAGCGCGAAGACCTCAACCCGCTGGAAGAAGCCCAGGGCCTGCAGCGCCTGGTGCGCGAGTTCGGCCTCACGCACGAGCAGGCCGCGCAGGCCGTGGGCCGCTCGCGCAGCGCCGCCAGCAACCTGCTGCGCCTCTTGAACCTGGCCGAGCCGGTGCAGACCATGCTGATGGCCGGCGACATCGACGTGGGCCATGCGCGCGCGCTGCTGGCGCTGGACCGTGCCGCGCAGATCACGGCGGGCAACCAGATCGCGGCCAGGAAGCTCTCGGTGCGCGAGGCCGAGGCCCTGGTCAAGAAGATCGGTGCCGAGTTCAACCTCGTCGCCACCCGCCCCCAGAAGGAAAAATCGCGCGACCTCAAGCGGGTGGAAGAAGAACTCTCCGACCTGCTCATGGCCGAGGTCGAGGTGCGCGTGAAAAAGCGCGTGAAACGCAATGGCCGCATGGAAGACATGGGCGAGCTGTCCATCCAGTTCGGTTCGCTGGAGGCCCTGAACGGGCTTATCGAGCGGCTGCGCGGCAACGCCTGACCACCCATCTCATTCCCTGGCTCCGATCGGTCAGGGCATTGCGCTGGCCCTGGCCGCTTCCGCACTGGCGGCCTGGGCACCGGTAGGGGCCTGATACGGTTTCACCTTCCAATGTATGACGTCGTTGGGGTGCCTCGCCGTGCTGCAGCACTGCCTTCGGCTCTCCGCCGGGTTATCCGTTGGCATGGAAAACCGCATGGCAGCCGCTCAGCGCGGCCGGCGCATCTTGAACAGCTGCTCCGGCCCCACCGTGAAATAGTCGGCGGGGCCGCCGGCGCGCAGGATGTGGCCGGCGCCCGCCGTGTCGTACACACCGTCTTTCAGCAGCGCCTTGGCGATGTGCACGGCCACCACCTCGCCCAGCACCAGCCAGGTGGGCACCTTGGCGCCGTCGATGCCCTGCAGCTGCAGGATCTGCGTGCTGCGGCATTCAAAGGTGACGGGGCTTTCGGCCACGCGGGGCGGGCGCACTTTCTCGGAGGGCAAGGGCGTGAGCCCGGCCAGTTCGAACTCATTCACCTCGGGCGGCACGGCGGCGCAGCTCTGGTTCATGGCCTCGGCCAGTGCGCGTGTGGCCAGGTTCCACACGAACTCACCCGTGGCCTCGATGTTGCGCAGCGTGTCCTTGGCGCCAATGCTGGCAAAGCCCACGATGGGCGGCACGTAGTTGAAGGCGTTGAAGAAGCTGTAGGGGGCCAGGTTGCGCGCCCCTGCGGCATTTTGCGTGGAGATCCAGCCGATGGGTCGCGGCCCCACGATGGCATTGAACGGGTCGTGCGGCAGGCCGTGGCCCAGGCGGGGTTCGTAGGTGTGGATGTCGGTGGTCATGGGGGCAGGAGCGGTGGTTGAAAGCAGGGGTTCACGGTATCCGGGGCGCCGCGCGCGGTGCAGTCCGCAGGGATGGGCCAATCAATCGCTATGCATTGAATAGCTGATGGCCATTTGTTTACAAGCAGTGCCGAGTAAAACATTTCAAATTTCCGGGCAAACGATGGGCCGCGGCGCCGCTCACCGCGCTGCCCCCAGAAACCGCCCCGGCGGCTGGCCCACCGATTTGCGCACCATGGCGCTGAAGGCGCTCGGGCTGTAGCCCAGCTCGGCGGCGATCTGGCCCATGGGCATGCGGCCGGCGGCCAGCGACACGGCCTTGGCCAATATCACCTGCTGGCGCCACTGCGTGAAGGTGCTGGCGAGTTCGGTGCGGAACAGCCGCGCCACCGTGCGCGGGCTGGCGCCGGTGTCCTGGGCCCAGGCGCTCAGGGTTTCATGGCGCGTGGGGTCGGCCAGCACCGCCTCGCACAGGTGGCGCAGGCGCTTGTCGTGGGGCAGGTCCACGCCCAGTTTCACGGCGGCGGCGCGGCGCAGCTCGCCCAGCACCAGGGCGTTCAGGTGGCGCTCGCGGGTGCGTTCGTCGGGGGTGAGGGTGGGGCCGTCGTCGGGCGTGGACGGCAGCTCGCGCACCAGCGCGCGCAGCAGGTCGGACACCTCCAGCACGCGGCACTGGCGCCAGGCGGCCTCTTCGTGGCGCGGCACACCGGGGCCGCAGCGCCCGCGCGGCTGGTAGAAATACAGCGTGCGCAGGTCGGCGTCCTCCACCATGGTCACGGCATGTTCCACGCCGGGTGGAATCCACAGCGCGCGCGAGGGCGGCGCGATGTAGGTGCCCCGGTCCACCGTGAGCCGGATCACGCCCGTGGTCGAGATCGCCACCTGCGCCCAGGGGTGGCTGTGCGGCATCACCTGCGTGTCGGCCGCCAGCAGGCGCACCTTGGCGCGCACCGGGCGCTCGGCCGTGGGTACGAACAGGTGCGGCGTGAGCAACTTCACATACGACAGCGCGCGCTGCGGGCGCGGTGGCGGGGCGGTGTCGGCGGGTGTGGCTGATTTTGGCATGTTGGCGATAGAAATTGGCACGCTATCGTAAACCTGCCGCACGGGTCTTGCCTAAGATCAGGGCCATGAACCCCATTTCCCCTGGCGCCGCGAGCGCCGTCCCACTGCGGCAGGACGCCCGCACCATCGGCCTCATCGGCCTGGCGCACGGCAGTTCGCACTTCTTTCACATGCTGCTGCCGCCGCTGTTTCCGTGGCTGATTGGCGAGTTCGGCTTCAGCTATTCCGAGCTGGGCCTGCTGGTGTCGGTGTTCTTCGTGGTGTCGGGCGTGGGCCAGGCGCTGTCGGGCTTTCTGGTGGACCGCGTGGGCGCGCGGCCGGTGCTGTTCTTTGCGCTGACCAGCTTTGCCGCCGCCGGCCTGGTGGCGGGTACGGCGCAGGGCTACACGGGCCTGTTGCTGGCGGCGGCGCTGGCGGGCCTGGGCAATGCGCCGTTCCATCCGGTGGACTTCACCATCCTCAACAAGCGCGTGTCGCCGCAGCGCCTTGGCCATGGCTTTTCGGTGCACGGCATCAGCGGCAACCTGGGCTGGGCCACGGCACCGGTGTTCATGGCGGGCATCGCCACGGCCACGGGCTCGTGGCGCGCGGCCTGCCTGTGCGGCGCACTGCTGGCCCTGCTGGTGCTGGCCGTCATGGTCTGGAACCGCGCTGCGCTCGACGACCGCCAGGGCGCCTGGGCGCACGAGGCCAAGGGCGGCGCCGGTGCCGCGGTGGACGAGCACCCCATGGCCTTCCTCAAGCTGCCCTCGGTGTGGCTGTGTTTTTCGTTCTTTTTCTGGAGCACCTGCGCCCTGAGCGCCATCCAGAGCTTTGCCAGCCCCGCGCTGCAAAGCATGTACGGCCTGCCGCTCAGCGTGACGGCCCTGGTCGTCACCGGCTACATGTTGTGCGGCGCGGCGGGCATGGTGGTGGGCGGCTTTCTGGTGGGCCGCGTGGCGCGGCTGGAGAAGGTGATCTCGGTCTGCCTGCTGGCCTCGGCCGCCTTGCTGGTGCTGGTGGGCACGGGCTGGCTGCCCGGCATGGCGGCGGTGGTGGTGGCCGCGCTGGCTGGCGTAGGCACCGGGTTGGCGAGCCCGTCGCGCGATATGCTCATCAAGCGCGCCGCCCCGCCGGGCGCCACGGGCCGCGTGTATGGCACGGTGTATTCGGGGCTGGACCTGGGTTTTTGCCTGGCCGCCCCGGTGTTTGGCGCCCTGCTGGACCGGGGCATGATCTCGGGTATCTTCTATGGCTCGGCCATCACGCTGGCACTGAGCGTGGTGTCTGCCGCGCTGGTGGGTGCGGGCGTGGCGTCGCGGTCGCGGCGGCTGGCCACTGCGGTCGCCTGATCCACCCAGCAGGGATCCATCCGTCCCGGGCGCTCTCCCTGCATATTGAATTCATAGTGCCTGGTGTGTCTGGCTCCCCACCGCACCGGGCTCAGGCCGCCAGCCAGCGCCGACTGGCAAAGCTCAGCGCATCCACCAGCGCCACCAGCAGCAGCATGGCCACCAGCACGCTGCTGGTCTCGCCCATCTGGAACAGCCCCATATGGAAGGCCAGCATCTGCCCCAGCCCGCCGGCCCCCACCACGCCCAGCACGGCGGCGGCGCGGATGTTGTTCTCCCAGCGGTACAGCGTGTAGCTCAGCAGCTGCGGCAGCACCTGGGGCAGGGTGGCATACAGAAACACGCGGCTGCCGGCCACGCCGCGCACGCGCAGGGCGAAGCCGGGGCCGGGCGGGGTGTTCTCGATGGCCTCGGCAAACAGGCGGCCCAGCACACCCGCGGTGTGCAGCGCCAGCGCCAGCGTGCCGGCAAACGGCCCCAGCCCGGCGGCGATCAGCAGCAGCGTGGCCCACACCAGTTCGGGAATGCTGCGCAGGGCGTTGAGCACCAGCCGCGTGGCGCCGCGCCAGCGTGCCGGGTCGCCGTCAAAGGCCTTGCTGGCGGGCAGGGCCAGCGCCAGGCCCAGCAGCACCGCCAGCAAGGTGCCCAGCGCCGACATGGCCAGCGTCTCCAGCGTGGCCCCCAGCAGCTTGTGCAGGAACTGCGGGCTGGTTTCGGGCCGCAGCAGCTCGGCCAGAAACCGGCCCATCCGGGCCAGCGCCGGGGTGGACACAAACTGCGCCCACTGCAGATCGAGCGACCAGAAGCTCAGGCCCACCAGGGCCAGCGCGCCCGCAGCCACGCACCAGCAGGCCAGGCAGCGGTTGGTGCGGCGGGGCCGGGGCGTGGAAGAAGATGGCGCGTTCATGCCAGCCTTTGCCGCAACCAGGCGCTGGTGCGGTCCGCCAGCCAGACCAGGGCCATGAACACCAGCAGCATGGTGGCCACCTCGGCGCCCGCGAACATCTTCATCGAGGCGTCCATCTGCTGGCCCAGCCCGCCCGCGCCGACGAAGCCCAGCACGGCCGAGGAGCGGATCGCGCATTCCCAGCGGTACACCGTGTAGCTGGTGAGCTCGGCGGCGTTCTGTGGCAGCAGCGCGTACAGAAAGGCCTGCAGCCGGCCGCTGCCATTGCGCAGCAGGCTGGCGGCGGCATGGGGCTCGGCGCTGTCCAGGATTTCGGCGTACACCTTGCCCAGCATGCCGGCAAAGGTGAGGGCAATCGCCAGCACGCCGGCCGTGGGGCCCAGGCCCACCACGCGCACGAACACCAGCGCCCAGATCAGCTCGGGCACGCTGCGCAGCACCACCAGCAGCCAGCGCACCAGCAGCCGCACCAGCGCCGGCAGCGGCGCCATGGGCCCGGTGAGCGCCGAGACCGACAGCACCCGCACCGACAGCAGCGCCAGCGGCACGGCCGCCACCAGCGCCAGCGTCAGGCCCGCGGTGGCAATGGCCACGGTGCGCCAGGTTTCGCGCGCCACCAGGGCCAGAAAATCCGCGTCCCACCGGGGCGGGATGAAATCGGCCGCAAAGCGCAGCGTGGGTTTCAGCGCGTCGGGTGCCAGCAGCTGCCAGGGCTTGAACTCGGTGAGCACCAGCATGGGCCACAGCAACACCAGCGCCACCACGGCGCCGGCCACGCGGCCGCGCCAGGCCGGATCGCGCCGCGCCGATGGCAGAAGGTGCGCGCCGGCAGGGCTGGGGCGGGTGGACAGGTGGGGCGGCATCAGCGGCATTGCATGGGCACGGGGGCTGCCGCCACGGGCGCATCGGGGGCGGGTGGTGCCGTTGGCGCCAGCTCTTCGAGGTGCTGCGCATACAGCTGGTGCAAAAGCGCCGGCGTCACCTGCGCCGACGGCAGGTCAAAGGCCAGCGCGCCGCCCCGCAACCCGATCACGCGCGGGAAATGGCGCAGGGCCATGTCCACATGGTGCAGCGTGGCAATGAGCGTGGCCCCGCGCTCGCGGGCGGCCTGCGTGAGCGAGGCCAGGGCCTGCTGCGCGCGCGCCGGGTCGAGGGCGGACAGCGGCTCGTCCACCAGCAACAGGCTGGCCTGCGAGGCCAGTGCCCGGGCCAGGGCCACGCGCTGGCGCTCGCCGCCCGAGAGCCGGTCCACCCGGTCGAACAGCTTGTCGGCCACGTCGAAGCGGGCCAGCGCGTGCTCGGCCAGCGCGATGCTGGTGGGGTGTACCAGGCTGCGCACGCTGGCCCACAGGCTTTCGTGCGGCAGGCGCCCGGCCAGCGCGGCGGTGACGACACGCTGGCGGGGCGGCAGCGGCGGCACCTGCGGCGCCAGAAACAGGCGGCCGCGCAAGCGCTGCAGGGCGCCAAGGGGCAGCGCCCAGGGGTCGGTGTCGTCCAGCTGCAGGCGGCCAGCGGCGGGCCGCTGCGCGCAGGCCAGCAGGTGCAGCAGCGTGGTCTTGCCCGTGCCCGAGGGCCCGATCACGGCCACCTGCTCGCCCTGCGCCACCGCGAGGTCCAATCCGCGCAGCGCCGCGGGCGCGCCGGCACGCGCGGCCGGGTGGCGCACGGTGGCGTTCGTCAGCCGCAATTTCATGAACAAATCATGCCGCAGCGCCTGAGAGCAAGGCGCGAGCAGCTATCAAAACAGGATTTCATGCACGGTCACTTGATCAGCCCCGCGCTGCGCGCTGCGGTTTCGATGCCCTGGTAGTTGCTGGCCTGGGTCGGAATGAAGCGCGTGGCGCGCTGCAGGTCCAGGACTTCCTTGCCCTCGGGGGTGCTGCGGTTCAGGTCCAGGAAGGCCTTGGTGAGCTTTTCGCGCTGGGCCACCGGCATGTCGCTGTGCACGGTCCAGTTGTAGTCAAAGTAGGCGGGGGTGGTGAAGATCACCTTCACCTTGGCCGTGTCCACCTTCTTGTCGGCCACGAACTTTTCCCACACCGAGATGTTGAGCGCACCCGCATCCACCTTGCCCGAGGCCACGGCGGCGATGGTGGCATCGTGTGCGCCTGAGTAGGCCACGCGCCGGAAGTCCTTGTCGGGGTCGATCTTGGCCTGCAGCAGAACGCTGCGCGGCATCAGGTGGCCCGAGGTGCTGGACTGCGAGCCAAAGCCCACGGTCTTGCCCTGGAGGTCCGCCAGGGTCTTGATGGCCGGGTCGCCGCTGATGAACACCGAGCGGAATTTTTCGTCCTCCTCGCGCTGCACCAGCGGCACCACCTTGCCGCCCGAGCGGATGCGGGCCTGCACAAAGGTAAAGCCGCCATACCAGGCCATGTCCACCTGCTTGTTGGCCAGCGCTTCCACGGCGGCGGCGTAATCGGACACCGGGGTGAACTCCACCTTGGTGCCCAGCTTCTGTTCCAGGTACTTCACCAGCGGCGCGGCCTTGCGCGCCAGCTCGGTGGGTGATTCGTCGGGGATGGCGGTGATCTTGAAGACCACCTGGGCCTGCGTCAGGCCGGACAGGGCCAGAGCGGTGCTGAGCAGCACCGCCTTCAGCATGCGGGGGGAAGAGAAAGGACGGGTCATGCGGGGGCTCCAAGCAACAGCAGGGGTGGACAGGGGAGGGCAAATTCTTGTGCGCACGGGTTCGCACGGCGGGCCATTGTCGCGGCCCGGTGCTCCGCAGTGGCCGTCAGCGCTCCGGCTGGAACATGATGATGCCCATGCCCGCCAGCGCCACCAGCACGCCCGCCACATCCCAGGCCGTGGGGCGCACGCCATCCACCGCCCACAGCCAGGCCAGCGCCACACCGATATAGACACCGCCATAGGCCGCATACACGCGGCCCGCGGCCGTGGCATGCAGCGTGAGCAGCCAGGCGAACAGGCCCAGGCTCAGCGCCGCGGGCAGCAGCAGCCACGCGGACTTGCCTTGCCGCAGCCACAGCCAGGGCAGGTAGCAGCCCACGATTTCGGCCAGGGCGGTGGCGATGAAGAGAAAAAATGTTTTTTCCATTGCATCAGTATGGCTTCCGGTGCAGAGGCTGGGGGGCGATATGGAGACCACATTCAATTGATAAACCGCGCGAAGCGCTGACATGAGATTGGTGGGTTTACCCACCAATCTCATGTCATAGCTCCCTCTCTCACCCCGGATAGCTACACTTTCACGCACAGCACAGGCGTCGAGCACATCGTTGTAGCTCCCTCTCTCACCCCGGATAGCTACACTTCGGCAACCGTGTACATATCCGGCTCCGGCGTTGTAGCTCCCTCTCTCACCCCGGATAGCTACACTTAAAACAGCAACGACAGATGTGATCGCTGAGTTGTAGCTCCCTCTCTCACCCCGGATAGCTACACTAAAGCCACGAAGAAACGTTTCAGGAAACACGTTGTAGCTCCCTCTCTCACCCCGGATAGCTACACTTTCGTCAAGTACCTCGGCATCGACAATATCGTTGTAGCTCCCTCTCTCACCCCGGATAGCTACACTGCCGCCGCGGAGCTCACCGCCACCGCAGCGGTTGTAGCTCCCTCTCTCACCCCGGATAGCTACACTTGCGAGAAGACGTTCACCATCAACGCCCGGGTTGTAGCTCCCTCTCTCACCCCGGATAGCTACACTCAAGGCATGGGCCGAGGGCCTGGGCGCCCAGTTGTAGCTCCCTCTCTCACCCCGGATAGCTACACTCGTAATTGCTTATGAAGAAGAGTTGATTGCGTTGTAGCTCCCTCTCTCACCCCGGATATCTACACTCCACAGCGGTGTAGTCCCCAGCCCCCGGGGGTTGTAGGGGCCGCGCTGC